>JBHHYN010000081.1:0-12943 GCA_046757565.1 Gammaproteobacteria bacterium
AGGGGACTCTTAATCCCAAGGTCATAGGTTCAATCCCTATACGGCCCACCAATTATTTTTAAATAATCAGCCGGGTAGGGAGCGAACCTATTCATTAGTATTGTTTATCCCTATACGATGAACATGAATGTTCAAGTGTCGCGTGCGCACGACTGCATGGATGCAGGACGACTCCATGGAAGGAGAAGGTAGAGAACGTCTGGAACACGTTCTCGAGATAGAACGACTCAGGAGACAAAGTCGAGGAAACGCAAGCGCGACCGCCCCACCAATATAATCAATAGGCTATATGGTTTTTGGTTTTATATTTTGTCCTGAATCTAAATCTTTAATCAGAAGCGGAAGGCTGCTTCGACTCCCCAGGTCTGGGGCGCACCCAGGACGCAGCGTTGCAAGCCGCCAAGGGTTACCGGATCCACCAGGCCGAGGGTGGTACCAATGGGTTGGTTGAACATCGTCTGACAATATTCCGCATCGAAGGCATTGCGTATGAAGGTGGAAACCTCCCATTTATCGTCCGCACCCCGCAGGCCTGCCCGTGCATTCACGATATTGTAGGCTTCCTGCCTGGTCTGGGGATTTTGATTGGTTTCCGCGCCCAGATTTTGATCGCCGGTGAAATTGTATTCACTGCGCACAAACCACTTCATCGTGGTACGGGGCAGCGCATCGGACCATTCCGCCACCAGGGAGAGTTGCCACTTGGGCGAGAAGTGATTGCGCAGGCCGGTCAGATTGCGCGGCGGCGGCAACACACCGGCGGCCTGGGAAGCGGCAACGATGGCGGGCAGATTGGTCGCGTTCGGGAACGAATCGAATTCCGAATCCAGGTAGCTGACACCGAGGACGGCAAAGAGCTGCTCGATGGGTTGCGTACGGAATTCCATTTCAACACCCTGTTGGGTCAGATCACCGGCATTCTGCACGATAAAGTTGACGCCATCGAACTGGCGGTCCTGAAAATCGGAGATCTCGGTGTGGAAGTAGGTCACATTGGCGATTAACCGGTTATCGAACCAGCTGCTTTTGAATCCGGCCTCATAGTTATCCACGGTTTCGGAATCGAATACCCGTTCATTCGTTGCCAATACCCGGTTGGCCCCTTCCGAGTTAAACCCGCCGGATTTGAATCCCGTCGAAGCGGAGGCGAAAATCATGATATCTTCGCTGAAGTTGTAACTGCTATTCACCAGCCAGGTGACCTCTACATTATTGGTTTTCAGGTTGGGCAGGTTTTCCGGTGCGCGCAGGCCCAGGCCGGAGCCCGGTGGTGTCCCCGGCGGCGGCGTCGGTGTCGGGCCGACGATGAAGTTGTTGATCACAGTTGAAAAGCTGCCGTCTTTCTCGTCACGGGTCCAGCGGACCCCACCGGTGAGTCTGAGTGTGTCCGTAACGTTGAAGGTCAACTGCCCGAATGCGGCATAACTGGTGAGGTCCTGGTTGAACTGTCCGTCGATGGCACCGGCTTGCGGGAACAGGCTGCAACCCACACCGGCATTCGTTGCCAGGCTGGTGGGCAGGCCGAACGGGCCAAGCGCTCCGGTGGCGGCGGCAACTGCAGCGGCCTGGGCGGCCGCGGGCGGTGCACCACCGGCAAGGGCCGTTGTCAGGACTGTCTGGAAGACCTGGCCGGCGACAATATTCGTGGCCGCGGAGCAGAAGTCAGGGCCAATATCGAAGTTCTGATCAATCGCGTAATCTTCATCATAGAAATAGAGGCCGGCCACGTATTCCAGTTTGCCACCGGTTGGAGACAGGAGTTGAAGTTCCTGGGAAAAGGTCTCGGTATCGTAAGCGGTCACGCGGTTCAACAGATCGGCCGGCAGCCTCAGAACCGATTCGAAAGTGTCATTGGACCAGTCCCGGTAGGAGGTGATGGAGCGGATGGTATGCCCGCCGACCTTCCATTGGATATCGGCCGAGATCCCCCATTGCTCGTCTACTGCATTGTCTTTATTGTCCTGGTTAATATTAAAATCGAAGGTATCGGTGACATCCGGTGTCGGCCCGAGCGGCGCCAGGGGAACCGGGCTCAGTACCGTAGCCAGGGTCGTCAGGAATTGGGGCAGTACGGTATCCGATTTTACTTCAATGACCGTCCCTTCATTTTCCACCTTCGTATAGTCGGCAGTGAGGGTCATCTCCAGGTTGTCCGCAGGGGTAAAATAGATCTTGCCCCGTAGTGTGGTATCGTTCCAGGCGCCGACTTCACCCTTGTTATTGCGCAGCACAAAGTGGTTATCGCCGTAGCCGTCGCGGTCCGTGTGATGGAAGGAGAGACGCCCGCTCAGGTTGTCGGTCATGCCACCGCCGACGGCCCCGGAAAAACGTTTTTCACCGAAGTTACCCATGCTGATGCGGAACTGGCCTTCGAGCTCTTCCGTGGGTTTACGGGTGCGGATGTTCAATGCCCCCATGGAGGCATTGCGTCCAAACAGTGTGCCCTGTGGCCCGCGTAGAACCTCGACCATCTCCAGATCGGTGAGGCTGCCTACCACTGATGCCGGCCGTGGGTAGTAGACCCCGTCAATAAACACCGCGACACTGGGTTCGATGGCATTGTTCCCGACGGAGCCGACACCACGCATGATGATACGGTTATTGGCGACCTGGCTGGACTGGGTCAGGGAGAGATTAGGTGTGAATTGACCAAGCTCCTGCAGGGTATCGATGCCCGAATCTTCCATGAAATCGCCGGTAAATGTTGAGATGGAGATGGGGACATCCTGGACATCTTCCGCGCGCTTTTGCGCCGTGACGACGACTTCCTCAATCTGGGCCAGGGCCGTGTTGACCCAGGCCAGAGCGAACAGCGAGATGACCGTCCTGGCAGGCGGATTGAAACCACATAGATTCAGCATGTGCGCGCTCCCCATTAATTTGTTCTTTATGTTGGTTGCTCTGCATAAAATTTAAAGGCCGTTATGGCAGATTCTCCCAATTCGAATATTATCTGTTTATATCTCAATTCAAGCACATTTGGGGAGCCCAGGGAAGTTTTTTCAGACAGTTTCAGATAAATCATCCCCGGTTTGCTGCGAGGGTGTTTACTGATATGAGGAGCGAACCGGTGATTGACTCGTGGCCAGATGCCTTCAGCCGTATCGGCCACAAGTCCGGGTTTTATCAATCTCACCGTCAGTAGTGAGCCTATTCAGTCATGACCGATATGGTCGAGGTCTCATACTCCCCCTGTGCGAGGGCGCCTTCCGGAAATATATTGTGTTCGGCAATCCAGTTATGGGAGGTTTCATAGACCTCGCGAGTATAGGGTTCAAACACGATCCGTTCACCCGGCCCCATACGGCGTACATCGATAAGGTCGTGAAAACGTTTTGGCAGCTCTTTGAGATAGTAATGGGTATACAGCTCCGGGCGCAGGTCGATATCACGCTGGGCGCGTCGTAGCGCGTGGTAATATTTCCGCACATCTTCAGGATCGGGCTCGCCCGTGACCATTGCCGCCATCATAAACGTGGTTTCGCAGACCTTCCTGAAACCCAGTTGCTCACAAACATAGGCGGGGCAACTGAACAGACTTGCCGCCGGCACCTTGCGATCCACCAATAATTCCAGGCGATGAAACAGCAGGCCGTCCGAGAAGCTCAGATTAATCTCCTCCGGTTTCAGCCACTGTTCCAGATACTGGATCGTCGAATAGTGGCTGCCGGACTGGTAACCGACTGATATGGGGATATGGGCGAGATCGACAGGTGTCTGGATGTCGGATTCAGGCGGTACGAAAATACCTGCCGGGGCGACTGAATAGGCATCACGGAAAAGCTTGCCATGGCCCGCCGCCGCAGCCGCATTAACGGTCCAGTGGCAGGCAGTGCTGACATCGCACTTGCGTCCCTGTTCGTAGGTCTGATAGGCGCCCACCTTGTCGCCCAGGTCATGGACCTTGCCCTCCCTGGAGGTAAGCTGATCTCGAAATTCGTAGTTCAGTTTCTCGTCAGTAAAGTAGTCTTTTTCCTCGGCTACCCATTCGTGCAGACGCATGTGCGGCGCAATGATAAATTTTTTAGACATACGCTTTCTCCTCTAACTTAAGGCGTTAATTTTCTTGATCGCAACTGTAATCATTAATCTGAAATACGGCTATTCAACAACAGGCCTGGGGAGACGGTATCGTCTCACCGTTCTCCGCCACACGGCGTGTTCGGATCTCCTTTAAATGCCGGCCCATCAGTTCCCGGGCCCCTTCACTGTCGCCGGATGTTATCAACGTGTAGATCCCCTGGTGTAAATCGAGTACATGTTCCGCAACCTCCCGGGTCAAGGTCCGGTTATGGACCGGCCAGGCCACATGCCGGAAGGAGAGTAGTTGTACCCTGAGCACCCGGTTACGGGCGGCATCGGCAACGGCCAGATGGAAGGCAAAACATGACCGGGTATAGGCGTCTACATCATCAAGCTTTGTTTCAGCCTCGGCGAGCAGCGCTTCGATCTGCTGTAAATCATCTATGCCGGCATTTTCCGCCGCAAGCTCGGCTGCCATCATCTCCAACGCCCGTTGTGCATCCAGTATTTCACCGGCACTCACATCCATCAGATTGAGCTGGATGGCAAGGGCATCGGCAAACAGGTGCGGGTTGCCGGACGCTATCCGGGCGCCGCCGCCGGCGCCGGCGCGAATTTCAACAATGCCGCTGGCCTCGAGTCGTTTCATGGCATCCCGTACCGCTATGCGGCTTACTCCAAACCGTTTAGTCAGTTCGCCCTCTGTCCCCAGCATGTCTCCGGGCCGCAGCGCACCATCAAACAGGGCGTCACGTACGTGCACGACGATCTTTGCTGAAAGTGTCGTGGCTATGGGTGCGGCCCCAAACAGGTGCGGCGTTGCATGGATTTGGATCGCGGGATGTTCGGTCATGTTACAACCTGTCAGCTATTCACTTCTCAAATATGATAAATATAATATATTTAACAAACAAGCCATATTTACGGCTGTTCGGAAGGTATGTTTTGGAAGCAACCAGTGAGGTGTCATTTTAGTCAGGGATTTTCTATTATTCTGGAGCTATCCATCGCCAGAACCTTGTGGCAGCTTATAAATCCCTGGAGGGATTGCTATACTATTATTATAGTATTATAATACTATAATATGAATTATCTGTTGCACACATATATTTTAATGAGTAGGTCTTCCTCATGCCACGGTGGGAGTATGTGCAGACCAACTTTATCAGCAGTGATACGGTGAACTTGGATAATGACCATTCCGTTTGAGACACTGACTGCACAAACGCTCCATGATGAGCATCTGAACGTGCTGGCCCTGTTGGAAAAACTCGAGCTGGCGTTGGGCAGGCTTAAACCTGGCCAGTTGCCGGGAACCGGGGATAGCGGAATCACTTATTTACTCGGCGATATGATTGCCATGGTGGAAACGGAGCTGACAGCCCATTTTAAATTTGAAGAAGAGGAGCTTTTCCCCCTGTTGATAGAGGCAGGGGCCTCCGACATGACCGGGTTACTGTTGGAAGAGCATGACATCATTCTTCCCCTGGCGCTGAAGCTGTGCGAACTGGCCGGAACAATCAGACGGGACGGTTACACAACTGAATCCTGGAATGAATTCAGGCTGCATGCTCTGGAGTTGGCTGAACGCTTGACCGGACATATTGAGAAAGAAGAGAGGGGGCTGTTGCCCTTGCTGGATGAATGGATCGATGCAGAGCAGGATGACCAATTAACCGGTAATTATGCCTTGATGCGCTGATGGACGTTTATCGGGCGTGATCATGTAACGAGCGGATATACATCATGACTGAATTACAGAACAGAGCCAAGATCAGACCCTTAATTGCGGATGACTTTGACAGTGTTGTCAGTATCGATGCCGTCAATGGTGGACGCAGACGGCCGGCTTTTTTTGAAAAACGACTGGCTGCCGCCCTGGCTGAACCGAACTATTTCATCTATATCGGTTATGAAGATGATGACCGGTTGGCCGGCTACCTGCTGGCGCGCCTGCACGAAGGTGAATATGGCGAATCCAGGCCGGTTGCGGTATTGGATGCCATCGGGGTTACCCCGGAATGCCAGGGGCAAGGGGTTGGAACGGCACTGTTGCAGAAATTGGAAGCGGTCCTTAAACATAAAAACGTGACGGAGATACAGACGCAGGCAGACTGGCACAATCTGGGTTTTCTGCGCTTTATCTCCGCTGCGGGGTTTCAGTTGGCGCCCAAGCAGGTGCTTGATCGTGGCGTTGACTATATGGATACCCTGGCGGTAGCGGACCCGGTGCAGTCGTTTCAGGTAGACACGATGGAACAGGATTTCAGCGGCCCGAGCGCGGACGATGCCCAGGCGCTGGCGCGTGATCGGGTTTACTGCCGCACCCTGGCAGCGGATGATTTCCCGGCACTGGTCCGTATCGATCGAAACATAACCGGACGGGACAACACGGCTTATTACCAGCGCAAGATGAAGGAGGTGCTGGATGAGACCGGTATCCGTGTCTCTCTGGTGGCGGAAATTAAAGGTCAGGTCTTCGGCTTTATCATGGCGCGGGTGGATTTCGGAGAGTTCGGCCGCACGGAACCGACAGCCGTACTGGATAGTATCGGTGTCGACCCCGGTTTCAGCCATCACCTCGTAGGTAGCGCCCTGTTGTCCCAACTGCTGGGGAACCTCACCGCCCTGCGGCTTGAGACGATACGCACCGAGGTTAGCGCGGACCACTTCGATGTGCTGAATTTCCTGATGCAAAACGGCTTCCACCCTTCACAGGAACTGGCCTTTTCCTACCACCTCGATTAACCCGGCCAGCCGCAGGATAACTTCATGTTCCCGGTATGACAGGTAAGTGTTGCCGGGACTATGATTATTTGGATAATGATTGATCCCGATCAATTTCATTAACTTCAGAGATCGGTTACTGTTTAAGTGCCGGTACCCGACAGGAATAAATATACGCATGCGTATTGACAATATGGTAGTCATCGATCTAATCTAGAAGTTAAGTCTATTAAAATATTTAGCTTTCAGTGAGTTATGTTGGCTCCAACAGGGGAGCGGAACCGGCGATTGGCCTGTCACTATTCGGGGAGGGTAAAGTGTGAAGACAATATCTGAGATTTGGCGAACACCTGAGTTAATCCTGCTTGCAACCGGCGTTTTCCTGTGTGGCAGTCTCTCTGTGAGCTATGCCTATACCACAAAAGACGGCAGTTTCACCCTCCATGGGTTCGTCGATAACACCACCCATCAGCGTATCGGCGCGCGTGCCGGTCTGTCGAAAATGCGCAACCGGGGACAACTCGAATTTTCCAAGATGTTCCGGCCTATCGGACCTTTTTCGGAAATATCCATAAGCGGTACGCTACGCGCCACCTACGATGCCGCCTATGATCTGAATGATGATGAATACGGTGATCAGTCCGGCGGTTCGGTCAGTTTCGAGAGCCAGGGTGGCCCGGCGTTGGGATTGCCGGCCTCGGTACCTTGGGGAGCTACGGCGAATCCGGCCCTGGGTCCGGTAGTACTGCCCGCTACCAACCCTTTTGTAACGATGGATCCCAATGTCCTGAACGGATTTTTCCTCGGTCCGAACGGGGGAACGAATCCCAACCAGGGATTGAAGATACTGGGCAGTGAGTCGTTTTCCGCATCCGGCGGCAACCCCGGTTTCGGTGGCATCCAGCTCGCCTATCCGACCCGGCCCTGTAACGTCGACCGGCGCGGTTGCATCGCCGGCTACATGGATGACACCGAGAATGACCTGCGTTTCCCCGAGTTCAATGCCCGCCAGGACTGGCTGCGTGAAATCTATATCGATGCGACCCTCCCCCTCAATAACGGGGATGAGGTGAATTTCCGCATCGGCCGCCAGCAAGTAGTCTGGGGCCGTACCGATCTGTTCCGGGTACTGGACCAGATCAATCCCATCGATTTCTCCATACAGAACATCTATGAAGAGTTTGAGGACAGCCGTATTCCCCTGGGGATTTTCTCGGCCGAATACCGCGCCGGGGCGACCGGTCCCTTTGACGATCTCAACTTCCAGTTTATCTGGAAGTTCGAGAAGTTCCGGCCCGCCACCCTGGGCCAGGGCGGCGAACCCTACAGTATCCTGGACGCGGGCAATCTGTTCCGCGCCCTCTCCACCTGCTGGAACTTTGGCTGTACGGTGGGGAACTTCGCGCCGAATTCGAGCAATGCCCTTTCATTTAATCCACCATTCGGTCCCGGTGTACCGGCCTTGCCGCCGACTTTCGCCGGTTTTGGGGGGGGGAATGCAACCGGACTGCTGGCGACTACATTTCCCTCACATTTTATAGGTATCCGCCAGGCCAACTTGCCTGATAGCCGTAATGAATTCGGCGTAAAACTGGAGGGGGTGTATAAGGACGTTGGCTTCTCATTGAACGCGTTGTACTTTCACCAGCAACTGCCGTCGTTGCATGGCGGCTCTGCCGGACCGCCGACGATCAATGGCTTCCTGTCGCAGACCGGCACCGTGACCAGTGCCGCGGGGCTGCTCCCTCCGGGTGGCGTACCCGGTTTTATCTCGCCCACCGGTGAGACCTTCGGTACGACACAAGTACGCCCCTATCTCATCGCCTTCGATATCAATTTTCCACAGGTGGTTCTGCTGGGGGCCTCGGCGGATATCTATGTGGAGCCGATCAAGTCCGCCTTCCGCATCGAGGTGGCCCATACCAACGGCGAGGAGTTTGCCAATACCCTGCAGCCATCGCTGTTTTCCCGGTCCCGGGTCATACGCTGGGTGGTTGGCTGGGACCGGAACACCTTCATCCGCTTTCTGAACCCGAACCGCGCCTTTCTGATCTCGGCGCAGGCCTTCGGTCAGCACCTGCTGGATCACCAGCTCATCAAGACCCCGGGGGGCGCCGCCGGTATGCCCGACTGGAAGAATAACTACATTGCCACCTTGCTGTTCCAGGGATTTTACCGGAACGACCGGGTCCAGCCCCGGATCCTGAGCGCCTGGGACGTGCGCGCGCGGGCGGTTGTGGTTGGCCCGTCGGTTGACTGGCTGATTACCGATCACTGGCGGTTGACTGCCGGCGCCAATTTCAAATTCGGCCGTTCGAAGAATGAATTCGATGATGTCCGGGCCGGCAACCAGGTCCCGCCGTTTACCGATCCGGCCGAAGGCACTCCGGGGGCGGGGACGTTACCGGTGGGACAATCGATCAATCGAATCGGCGGTATCGCTCCACTGGGCAACTTCCGCGCCGGTCCCATCGGCGCGGCACAGGACGAGGACGAGTTCCAGATCACGCTGCGCTTTCGTTTCTGACATTGCAGCGGGGCCCGCCCGGGTAATAACGGGTTGGTGAGCGGCTTTATGTCGTGCCGCTGGCGCTTCGGTCTTTGTGCCACAGCTTGTCTTCAGCCGGCCAGTTCCCGCTTCCTCGCCTGCAGTTCTTCCCTGCCGGGGACATCATAACCATCCATGATACCGCCGACGATGGCGTCGAAATCCTGCCAAGGCGCCTCGCGGTAACTGTGGTTGCGGATTATAAATGCGGCGCCGGCGTAGAATTTCTCATACTGTTGGTGGCGCCCGGCAAACTCGGAGCCGACCAGGTCCCAGGCGAGTTTGAACAGCTTGATGCGCTCGAGCGCGCTCATCTGTGGCGTCTGCCAGTATTTCTCGAAGTCCTCCCGCAGTGCTTCGTTGAGCATGGTGTCGACGCTGGCCGGCATCTGAAAGACGCCGCCACCGCACAGTTCCCTGAGCTTGTCGACGAGGGCCGAATAACTCTGTGTACAGAAGTTCAATGCGGCGTACATGTAGCGCCGGTTGAAGCAGACATAACCCTCTTTGCCACCGGGCCACTCCTCATAGTCCTGGATCTGGCCGGCGATCATTGCCGCCAGGCAGGCCTCCTGTGCTGCCAAGTCGCCCAGGGTCTCACGCACGGCCGGCACTTGGTCGGCACCCGTCGACTGCGTGACACGGCTGCATAGACCCACCAGCAGACGCAACTTGGAGAGGAAGCGCACGTTGGCCTGATGGTTGCCAAAACAGTGCCCCGGTGTCTGAATGTAGATGCCCCGTGCGCGGTCCGGATCATCCAGTACAAACACCCGCTCCCACGGCACCTTGACGTTGTCGCACATGACCATCGAATCGGTCTCGTCGTAGCGGTAGGTGAGGGGCGCATCGAATTCGTTGCGGGCGTTCTTTTCGATCGGTTGGCGCGACCACAGGGTGACGCCCGGATCGTTTACCCTGATAGCGCAGGTTACCGCTTCTTTCGACTGGTTCGGCGCCAAGGGCAACAGGTTGCCGATCCAGATCTCGTCACAGAACACCCCGGCCGTGGCCAGCATCTTCATGCCCGAGATAATAATACCGTCGTCCTTCTCGTCCACAACACGCAGGGTCGGGACGGGCAGGTTCTGCTTTTCATAGAATTCCGGATTGCGCGCCGCCTGGGGCGGCAGCACGGCATAGGTAGAGTAGATATCATTCGCCCGCATGTAGTGGTAATGGTTGACGAGGTTGTCGCCGAAACCTCTTTGTCCATCATCAAACATCTCAGGCTTCATGGACATGCCGGTAACAAACGATGAGACATGATCGTAGGAGCGCCCGATCATGCCGTAGGTCATATCGGCGATCTTCCGGTGCGCCTGCATACGCCGCTGCAGGTCTTCACGGCAGGTAGGGCGCAGATAGTACATGCTGTACCATTCCCCATTCTCCTGAAAGGCCATGGTATCGCGTATCGACGGCTCAGCCTTCATGTCATACATGGCTGCTATGGTACTGGCGGCATTTTTAAAGGCGGGATGGGTGGTCACGTCCTCAACGCGCTCGCCACCGATATAGATAACGCGCCCGTCGCGCAGGCCTTGCAGATGTTCTTTGCCCGACTTTAACATGTCGTCTCCTCCGGGTTTTGCTTTACATCGAATTGGTAATCGAAAACAGAATTTCCCTGTGCTCCCTGAATCTTTTATGATATTGATATCGAGTAGCCTAATTAAATCACCTTAACACGGCAAGCGCCTCACCGAACCTGACAGCGGAGCAAAGCGAGACATGAGCGGGATTATCCTCTACGATGCAGCCGATAGCCCCTGTAGACGCCGTACGCGAATGTGCCTGCTGGAGAAAAGTTAATACTTTGAAGTCCACAAACGTACTGGAAATCGATTCTATAGCAAATTCGCACGTAAGGGTTTAATGGAACCGAAGAACAATGGATTAATAACCATCGACCATTTCCCACTTAAATTAATATAAAGGAATCGAACTATGGATAACTATCAAGTGGCACGCCGCGCCAGAATAGGTGTGGTCATCCCGTCCACCAATACCGGCGTTGAATACGATTTGCAGAAATTCGCTCTGGATGGTGTCAGCTGGCACCCGTCCCGTTTCTGGATTGAGCTTCGCGACTGGTCCGATGAAGCAGAAAAAACCGGTGAAGATATCGATAACATCTTTGAGCAATTTCTGGGGCTGCTTCGGGATGAACTGCCCCTGGCGATCCGTGATGTGTTGAGCGCCAAGATCACCCATCTGATGCTGGGTATGTCGGCGGAGACATTCTGGGGAGGTGAACAAGGCAGTATCGATTTCGAAAAACGTATCAGAGATCAAATCGGTGATATCGGATTGACTTCCGGATCGAGGGCCTGCCGGGAAGCGCTGGAGTGTTTCCGTGCAAAAAAGATCTCTGTTATCTGTCCCTATCCACCGGTGGGAGAAAAACACGTACGCCAATATTTCACTGAAATCGGTTATGAAGTGAAAGGGTGTAAGGGTTTGTGCTCACCGTCCGCAACCGCTATCGCAGAAACTACTATATCGGAAGTAATGGAAGCAGTCCGGGAAGTAGACGGTGATGATGTGGATGTGATCGTCCAGGCGGGCACCAATTTATCCACGGTTGATATCTTCCCGATATTGGAACATGTCCTGGGTAAGCCCATGATCTCCATCAATGTCGCCAATGTCTGGCATGCACTGCGTGCCTGCGGTATTAATGACAGAATTACCGGCAAGGGACGTTTGCTGGAAGAGTTTTAAGCGTTAGCTTGGGCTTATGTTAACCCTCAACGGAGGTGAAGGGGGCATTCTTGTTTTCTGTCTTATCTACCGTTCGTTACCGAGGATAGAAAACAAGAATGCCCCCGTTTCCCTAATTTGCATCCGCAAGCTGGAGGAGCACTGCATCATGGTATGTCACAGTCAGGGTAATATCTACAGCATTTCCACTTTTTCAGTCAATTCGGCAATTATCATCTGACGAGTCTGATTGAGTGCGGTCTGTGCATTGCGCTCTATCTCATTGTCCAATCCCTGTGCGTCTGCTATCAGTAGTCTTGTATGTCTCGAGAATGGTCCTTCAGTCCAGGTCTATGCGGTCGGCTTCCAGCTACCATCTTGCTGCCGGGCCATATCCGTATAGATCTTCCCCATGATGAGTTCGCGATCACCGTTTGGCAGGTCACGGGCAACGGCCCAGATGGACGTATGTATCGCATCTGTACCATTGATGCTGATGTCGAGTGTCTTGATCTGATAGTCATCAAAACCCTGGGTATGTAACGAAGACCATGTGCCCTCAAGGAATACTTGCGTAGATGCATGGTTAGCAGATTCGGAAGCCGACTGTAGTTCATCTTGCTGCAACACTGCTTCGTTGTTGAATTGCGGCCGGGCTACTCGGACTGCTGTTAATTGGAAGACACCCATAACAGCAATGACTATACTCATACCGATAAGTAGGTTGGTTTTTGCGATCTTGTTCATTGCACTGCCCCTTTAGTTTTGTTGGTGTAGAAATAACAACTGTTGGGGGGGAAGTGTGCCCCAAACCATTAGGCCCGGGTAGTATTAAACGGTATTAAACATGGATAACGTATTGAATAAAAAGATAAATCTTCCATATTGACACTCCAGGATTTAAACTAAGAAGTACTTCCTGTTAAAGAGTTCTAGTTA
>JBHHYN010000082.1:0-12817 GCA_046757565.1 Gammaproteobacteria bacterium
TAGAGCTTCCATTATTACGGATCTTAGCATAGGGAGGCGATGTTTACGTTTTTTTACATTAAAGTTGTCTGGCCAGCAGGCTGGGCAAGACAATCAACATGCAAATCAAGGTCATACCAATACCGATGCTGAGCAACTCTCCCATGCTCGCCGTGCCTGCATGGGGGGAGAAGGCCAGGTTTCCGATGCCGCCGATGGTGGTCAATGCGCTGACCAGAATCGCCTTTGCCGAACTCGTTGCCAACAGATTATTATCTGTCGGCATGGCTGTACGGAAACGATGCATGATATGGATGCCGCTGTCGACACCGATTCCCAACAGCAGTGGCAGTGCGATAATGTTTGCGAAATTAAGAGGGATATTGAGTAAGACACTGATGGCGCCGGTACAGATTGCAGCCAGTAACAGTGGCAAAAGTATGTAGAGTGTATCCCTTTTATATCTAAGCAATATCAGGAGAAGCAGGGTAATGGCGCCGAAGGCATACAGAAATGCCTGTTGAAACGCTTTGACCACCGTATCGCCGGCCTCGATCCTGATAACGGGCGATCCGATCGTTCGCGGCTCGGTGTTTTGCAGTTGTGTCACAAAGCGCCGTAATGCACCGTTATGTTGCACGTTTTCACGGGGGCTGATCTCGATTAAGTAACGTTCCGCCTCCTTATTGTACCAACGTCTGGTCAGTTCCTGTGGTAACTCCTTTATGGTGACGTTATGCGCATTCAGTGACGCCCGCAGATCCTCCAGCCTGCCCGGAAGGGAGCCGAGCAGGCTTTGCTCCAGCTCTTTTAATGCCTGCGCACGTGCGGAAATGTCGAGTCGGGATAAATCTTCAAGATAGCTGCGGAGGTTTCTTCGCAAGTAGGTCAGCTCCGGTTGGTCCGGTGTCAGCCGCATGCTTTGCAGTTTGTCTGTTAACGATTTAACGGCATTTAAACGCCCTTTATCAGTCACCGGCGTTGAGTCCGTCTCCTCCGGCAGGTCGGCAAGCAGCAAATTCATCTCCTCAATGATCGCGAGTTTTTCATCCTGATCTTGCGGGATAAAATCCTCAAGCCAGACGGTCTTGTCAACCAGCGGCAAGCGCTTGTATTTTTCAATCAGATTGACCGCATCTTCCCTACCCTTGGCCAGGACGATGCCGGTCCAGGGAGATGTATCGCTGTCCGCCAGCAGGTCCTTGAAAGTTTTGACGGATTCGTTATGCGGGTCCTGCAGGTTCAAGGTGTTGCGATCGAAACGCAGTTGTGTGAGCAAGCTGATGGATATCAACGCCAGCAGCAGCGAGATCCGTCTGATAGAGCGTCCATGAGTAAACGGAAATGACAACAGGCGGTTGATTTTTTCCGGTTTCTTCAAGGTCCTTTTTTTGCGGCCTGTTCTGAATGGGAACAGACTGAGCAGGGCGGGAAGTAGTGTCAGTGTCACGGCAAGGCTGATAAACATACCGGTGCCCGAGATCAAACCGAGTTCCGCAACGCCATCGTAGTCTGTCGGGATAAAGGCATAGAAACCAATGGCCGTTGTCGCAGCACACAGAAACATGGAACTACCGATATTGACAGAACATTCCCTTATCGCTTCGCTGTTATCTTTACCTTCATTGTGCAGCTCCCGGTAGCGCAGGCAATAATGAATGGCGAAATCAACACCCAGGCCGATATATAACACGGCAAAGGCGACGGAGATAAGATTTAATTCGCCGACGGCAAAGGCGGCGAAGGCCGCGGTCAAAATAAGGCCCGTAATAAGTGTTACCAGGGTAGCCAGTACCAGACGTAATGAGCCCAGTCCAAACAGCATAATCAGGCTGACAAAGCCAAGCGCCAGCACCACCGCGATCTCGGTCCCCCGGGTAACGCTGAGTAATTCCTCATACGCCAGGGCGACACTGCCGGTCAGGCGCATACGGGCGCCGATATCTTTCTCGATACCGAGTTTTTCCGAGAGTTCATGCAACCTGTTGACAGCGGCCTTCGCTGGAAACAGGCTACTGAAGTCCAGGTTGGGTTGCAGAATGATGAATTGCCGCTGGATCCGGTTCGTTTTGTCACCGCCACTCATCAGTCTTCGCCAGGAGACGCGGTAGGCTTGCTGATGCCGGGCGGAAACAAGGGCGGTATTGATCTGGGTCAGCAGCGGCGTTATGTCGATCTGCTCGCCGCGCGCCTGTGCGTCCAGGGCTTCGGACAGCATGGAAAACAGGCCACGCAAACTCTGGTCTTGTATCAGCCGGGACAGGAACGGCTGGATCGCTGCGAGTCTGTCGGACAGGTCCTGGAGTTCCTCGGTATCGAGGAACAGCAGTCCGGACTCCCGGAATAGAGGCAGCGCCTGGGGATAGTAAACGCTCTTGAACAGTCTGGTTTCTTTCAGTAATGCCTGATACAGCAGTCTGGCGGCGTCCTCCGCCTGGTCGGCGGTATTCGCTTCGATAACGACCAATAGATTATCGGTATCCTCGGGAAAGAGGCGATCATATTCCAGATCGAACTGGCGCCAGGGCAACTCCGGTGACAACATGTTACGGGCTTCCGTGTTCATTCCCAGGTTGTTTTTCGCATACTGGAAGGCGAATAACGTTGCCGCGATGGTCAATACCAGGACCAGGACCCGATAGTGTTGTACGAAACCGATCCAGCCCCGCAGCAGGGAAAGTGAGTAGTATTTAAACTGTTTCATTATGGTCTGTATGGAAGCGGAAGCCGGTTAGTGGTGCGGGTGCTGGTTGTATGGTATCGCTGAATGCCAATCGGGGGGTCAGATTAATAATGAAGTGCTGTATTAGCGGGCTAGACCCGGAAGACGTAGTCCTTGTCCGGTGAGCGCTCACAGTCGGGCGGATAACTCCGGCGTTTGTCGCAGTAGTATTGACGCCGGTGATCCCCGTCTGCAAGCCGGTTATAGGTGACATACAGGACCCGCCTGGCCTGATTGGTGAGATTAGGACCGGAGCGGTGTGGCACGAACGAGTCAAAAAATAGAGCATCCCCCGGTTCGGTGGGCAGTGCCACATAGTCATGGGCATCTTCATCCAGGGGTTGCCACCTCTCTCCGATCAGTCCCTGTGTATGTTGGCCGGCTGCTATTTCCAGGCAGCCGTTTTCCCTGGTGCAGGGATCAATGGTAAGCAGGGCCGTAATATGCAGCTCCGCATAACTGTCCCAGCCTGCCTGAACATCCTGGTGAGCCTTGAAGCCATCGCCTCCCGGCATCTTGAAATTGATCTTGTCTTTGAAAAGAATGGCCTCTTGCCCAAACAGTTGCGAGACACATCCCTTCAACCTGTCATCGTTAAACAAGGCGTTAAATCCCTGGTGATACGGCCCGATGTCCTCCATACGGCACAGGAGGCGTTTATCGGGATCCAGCCTGCTTTGCTCGAAGTACATCATGTATTTCCCCGCTATTTCGGGATAGTCGCTCACCTCCCGGGTCCAGGCGGTAATTTTGCCCATCTCATCCCTGTCATAGAGTGCGTTTACCAGGACAAAACCGTCCCGTTCAAAATTACTGATTTGTTGCTCTGTCAACATGGCGAATTATTTTCCCCGGCGTCACGAAATCGATGGCCCTTATAAACCCTTTGTCAGGGTATGACAAGCTTGCTGCCTTAAAACTCATTCATTCCCCAAAACCTGTTCAAGCCGTCGTCCGATCCACTTCAGGGTCTTTGCGGCAGCCATGAACCCCGTGGCAAGTTGTATCAGTTGTGGAATTTGTCCCGGACGGGTAGCCAGCATCTTGATCAACCGCGTTACCCTTATCCGCCCGTAGGCATCGCTGACCGCTATTACTGCGTCAGGGATCATCATTTTTGAGGAATCACTGATGGCGCGGATGACGATGTAGGGAATTTCATGTTTTGCCGCAATACCGGCAATGGCCGCGCTTTCCATATCAACCGCCTGGGAACCAATCTCTTGTTGCAATGACCATTTGTCGGCGGCAGTGGTCAACACGTGCATGGAATCGGCAAGCTGACCGAGATAAATACTACATGGGCAATCGCTCAGCCGGTTTACCGTGGATGAACGCCACTGACTTGCGGTGGGGTAAATTTGGCCGCCCGTAGCGGCGATTGTTTCGGGGATGATGAGATCGCCCGGCTCAAGATCAGCGCTGGTCGCCCCGGCTGTCCCGCAACTCACAAGCCTTTCGGCGCCGACATCGATCAGTTGCCGGGCGGCGCGTTTCGCCCGCTCCGCGCCCATGCCGCAGACGAGCAGGGTGGTGTGATCGTTAATAGTAACCAGGGTCTCGGGCCTGGGAGAATAACCGATGAGACAGGCTGCTTCGGGCGTCAAAGCGGTAATTATGCCCGTCTGTTTCAATTTTCAGGCTGTTAGGCCGCCTTAGGGGCAGGCGGGATTTTAACGGATAAATCCTCTTCAGGCAGGTGCCTTGATATGATCCGAAACAGCAATTTCAGTAAACCATCGTGGCGGGTCAACAGATTGGTAAAAAATATCGTCGCCTTGACACTGCGGCGGGAGATCTTGACCTCCTGGCCGCAGGTAAAGGCACGGTTTCTGTTTATTTTTCGCAGAGTCAGTACCGCCATGCCCAGTGCCCACAGGCAGAAGCGCCTGATGCCCTGTTCATGGCGCGGAATTAACAAGGTATAGTGCAGCGCATTGGCGAGATGTGCCCTGGCAATGCCAATCAGATGTCCCAGTGCCTGCTGGAATTCCTTGCCGTTGTTCCCGGCGTGGATCTCCTTCAGATCGCAGCCGTATTGCTGGAAAGTATGACGGGGCAGCCAGCACATGTCCCGTTTCTGATCGTCCCAGATGTCCTTGATAATATTGGTCATCTGCAGTCCCTGACCGAATGATACGGCCAGTTGCATGAGTTGATCGTGGTGCCGGTCTATGTCCCGTGAGTAATCGCAGAACAGCTCCGTGAGCATTTCTCCGACAACACCGGCGACGAAGTAGCAATAGGCGTCCATGTCAGGTTGGTCCCTGAGTCCATTCTTTACATTTGTCCCCTGGTAGCGGGTCATCCCTTGCGCCATGATGCGGATACAGCGTTCCAATGCGGCGTGTTGCCTCGGGCTGAAACTGTGGGTGATGCGAATCACCGCCGGGGTGTGTTCGATGAGGTCACGCTCATCATCTGTCGCGGCAGGGGAGAGGAGGGGAAGCAGGTTCGATGCAAAATCTTCGGCAGATTCACTGCCGCTGACGACATTAATAAAGCGTTCAGAAAATTCGCGCTTGCTGTCGAATGGCATCTGTTTATCGTCTTCAATCGTGTCCGCGATGCGGCACAGCAGATAGGCATTGCTGGTAACACGGGACAGGGGCGCAGGCAGTTGCGGGATGGTCAGTGCAAAGGTCCTGGACACGCCCTGCAGGATGGTGTCCTGATAGGACTCCTCCACCGGATCCGGTGCTGTGCTGGATCGTTCCCCCTTCATATCAAGATCTTCTGTAATAGCCTGAACCGGCTTGATTTGAATATACTATTTTATGATAAATATGTGTCTGTTGGGAAATTTTTAGCTTGCCGCCAGATAACCTGAACGTCATGCAGGCTGGTTGGACCGCTTTGCATGGAGATAGTTTTAAACAGTTCTAAATGATAGTGTATAGAAAAATGTTTTGTGTACTAAATAACTAACCGGCCTGATACCTGTTGATATGACTTCCCGATAATAGTGTGGCGGAAATCACGAAATTAAGTGAGGCGATCAGCGCGCTGATTCATGACGGCGATAGCGTGATTACTGAAGGGTTCACCCATCTTATTCCCCATGCGGCGGGTCATGAGATCGTACGCCAGTCCAGGCAGGAACTGTGCCTGATTAAAATGACGCCGGATATCATCTGCGATCAAATCATCGGGATGGGTTTGGTCCGGCAGTTGCGCTTCTCCTGGGGCGGTAATCCTGGTGTCGGTTCTCTGCATCGTTTGCGCGACGCCGTCGAAAATGCATGGCCCCGGCCGATAAAACTGGCTGAAAGGAGCCATGCGGATCTGGCAACGGCCTATGCGGCCGGCGCCGGCGGTTTACCGTTCGGCGTTATCCGGGGCTATACCGGTACGGATTTATCCGGGAAGAACTCTGATGAAATCAGGCCGATAAACTGCCCGTTCAGCGGAGAAAAATTGATGGCCGTCAAGGCAGTCAACGCCGATGTCGCGGTGATCCATGCGCAACGGGCGGACAGGAGAGGAAACGTCCAGTTGTGGGGCATCATGGGGATACAGAAAGAGGCGGTCCTGTGCGCGCAACGTTCGATTGTAACGGTAGAGGAGGTAGTCGATGAACTGGAGCCTGTCCCGGATCAGGTCATTCTGCCCGGCTGGATTGTTACGGCCGTCTGTGAAGTGCCCGGTGGCGCGCACCCTTCCTACACCCTTGGGTATGATAAGCGGGACAACCAGTTTTATTCGGACTGGGACGCCATCTCCCGTGACCGGGAAGGTTTCCGTCACTGGATGGAAAGACATGTGTTAGGCACCGATGATTTTGAGGAATTCAAGCGCAGTCTGGGCGCCGCACAGAAACAGGAGCACAGTGGTGCATCCTGACCGTTACACTTCGACCGAGATCATGACCATTGTTGCGGCCAGGTATCTGCATGGCAATGCCGTCTGTTTCGTTGGAATCGGTCTGCCCAGTGCGGCGGCCAACCTGGCCCGGTTAACGCATGCCGGGGATATTGTGCTGATCTATGAATCCGGTACCATCGGCGCCAAACCGGATGTCTTGCCGCTCTCTATCGGTGATAGCGAACTGGCCGAGACGGCGGATTTTATCGTGCCCGTGCCTGAAATGTTCCGCTATTGGTTGCAGGGCGGGCGTATCTCCATGGGATTCTTAGGGGCCGCCCAGATCGACAAGTATGCGAATATCAATACCACAGTTATCGGTGCCTATGAGCAACCGCAAGTCAGGCTGCCGGGCGCTGGTGGCGGGCCCGAGATCGCTGCCTGCTGCGCTGAGGTCCTGATTACCTTGCGGCACAGTAAACGGGCATTTGTAGAAAACCTGGATTTTATTACCACTGTTGGCCATTATCAGGGAAATGGCAGCCGCCAGGGTATCGGTTTGCATAACCAGGGGCCCACTGCGGTGATCACGGATTTGGGTATTTTACAGCCCGAACCGGTAACCCGGGAATTAACCCTGACGCACAGGCACCCTGGTGTAACCATTGAGCAGGTCCGGGATGCTACGGGCTGGCCTCTGAAGTGCGCGGTCGATATATCGGAAACAGAACCGCCCACGGAGTTTGAACTCTCCGTCCTGCGGGCGTTGAATGAACGGACGCAACAGGCACATACAGGTTGAATCAAAACATCCGTGATAAAGGATCATAAGGCTGGATCGGTAAATCGGGTCTTCCCTCGTTTATGGTCTGTCACTGTTTTATAATGCGGACATCATGACCACCCACCCAGACAGATTCCCGGCTGCGCCTGCACAGTTATTTCCGTTGACCCGGCATTTTTCTTATCGCATTACGCCGTTGTTGCTGCCTTTTCCTATTACCCCGAATCAGGTGACGGCTGCCTCGCTCCTGTTTGGCGTGGCCGGCGGGACATGCTTTTTATTTGGACAGTGGGGTTGGGACATCCTCGGCGCCCTGCTACTGGTCCTCTCCTATACCCTGGATAACTGCGATGGGGAGATCGCCCGGGTCAAGAATCTGTACTCCGCCTTCGGTGCAAAATTCGACGATCTGGCCGATTCGCTGGTCGATGCCGTGTTCTTTGCCATGCTGGGGATCGGGACATCGGAATCAACTGGTAACGCGATATGGATGTGGCTGGGCTTTGCCGCAACCGCCGGGGCCGTTATCGATTACACGATTACTATCTACAAAGAGGCGCAGAGGAATGCCGATCCTTCAGTCGATAGACGCGATGCCGATGCCCGCGATCCAAAGAAGCCACAGGATGCCATCGACTGGATATTTTATACCTTCCACGAAATGAGCCGTGCCGAATTTTGCAACATCATCCTGCTGCTGGCGCTGTTTAACGTGACCTGGGTATTGCTGCCTCTGGGCGCTGCCGGGGCGCAGATCTACTGGATCACCGCCCTGTTACCCAAGGCTCGTGGCTGGCATGTATAGCATATTGCTTATCGCTTCATGGAGTTGTGGTACTCTTGATTAGAGACTGCTTGAAATAATGGGTATTACCAGTTTGTCAATCATTTCCTGGATCGCGGTGATCCTCTCTTTTGTCTCTTGCGGCTATGTCCTGGTTGCAGTGCGCTGCATGCGAAGATTTGCCCAGGAATCCCCCGGACACGCTGTTGACGAAGAGAAAACACCGGTTACACTATTGAAACCCCTGTGTGGCATGGATCCGGAGCTGCTGGAGAATCTGCGCAGCTTTTGTTTGCAACACTATCCGCATTACCAGATCATCTTCGGTGTCATGGACAGGGAAGATCCGGCGATTCCCGTCGTGCAACAGGTCATTAAAGAATTCCCACAACGGGATCTGAAACTTGTCGTTGATGGGTCCCTTCACGGCAGCAACCACAAGATCAGCAATCTGATCAATATGTATGCCTTCGCCAGGCACGGCCTTATCGTTATCTCTGACAGCGACATGCGTGTCTCGCCGGATTATCTAAATGCTGTTACCGGGCCGTTTCAGGAGGAGGAGGTAGGCGTGGTAACCTGCCTCTATGTTGGCAAGGCCATCAATGGGTTGCCATCGAGGCTGGGGGCGATGTTTATTAACGAGTGGTTTCTGCCTGCAGCGCTGGTAGCAGTCAGGTTTGCCGGGAACCGTTACTGTTTCGGCGCCACCATGGTCGTGCGTCCGGGGGTGTTGGAAAAAATCGGTGGCCTTGAATCACTGGCCGATTACCTGGCGGATGATTATATGTTGGGCCGGCATGTCATTGACCAGGGGATGCGTGTGCATCTGGCGCCTGTCGTTGTCGAGAATGTTATCCAGGAACCTTCTCTGAAGAGCCTGATCCTGCATGAACTGCGTTGGGCGCGTACCATGCGCACTGTACAACCCATCGGTTATGCCTTTTCGTTTCTTACTGATGCGTTGCCACTGTCGCTGTTGGCGGCGTTGGTAATCTATTTTTCAACCGGTTCCATCAGTATTGGTGCCGGTCTGGCCGGGTTTGCCTTGTTCACCCGCTATCTGCTACATTCCGCGGTTAATATGAAGTTTGCCAGGCCGCAGCCGCTATGGATGATCCCTGTCCGGGACCTGCTTACTTTTACGATTCGCGTAGTCAGCTATATGGGACGGGTTGTGTCGTGGCGCGAACAGAAATTAAGTGTGAATCGTGCCGGCTATATATAGATAAAAGATAAGTCTTTGAGAAATTAACGTTATCCCGAATGGGTCATACACTCCTGGAGTTTCAATTTGGCAATGAAAAAGACATTATTCCTGAGTCCGCCCTCCTATGAAGGGTTCGATGGTGGCGCAGGCTCGCGATACCAGTGCAAACGCGAGGTCAAATCGTTCTGGTATCCTACCTGGCTGGCGCAACTGGCGGCGCTGGTTGACGGCAGCAAGCTGGTGGATGCCCCGGCCCGCGGCCTGTCGCTTGACGATGTCCTGCCCATGGCCAGTGACTATGAATTGCTGGTGCTCTACACCAGTACCCCCACATTCCCCAACGATGTCAAGGTTGCCGAGGCCTTCAAGGCGGGTAACCCGGAACTGATGATCGGGATCTGCGGCCCCCACGTGGCCTATGACCCGGAATCCGGCGTTAACGCTTCCGGCGCAATTGATTTTGTCGCCCGTAACGAATTCGACTTCACCATCAAGGAGGTGGCACAAGGCAAGCCGTTTGCCGAGATAGACGGGTTAACCTACAAGGTGGACGGCAAACCCGTACATACCCGGGAACGCGCCGTTCTGGAGGACATGGACCAGTTGCCTTGGGTGACGCCGGTCTACCGGCGCGACCTGGTGCCACAGGACTACTATAACGGCTATATGCTGCATCCCTATTTGTCCCTGTATACCGGCCGGGGCTGCAAGTCACGCTGCACCTTTTGTCTGTGGCCGCAGACCATTTCCGGACACAACTACCGGGTGCGTTCCATCGATAACATCGTCGCTGAGATGATCTGGGCGCGGGACCATTTTCCCGAGGTTAAGGAGTTCTTCTTCGATGACGATACCCTGACCGACAACATCGGACAGGTCGAGACCCTGGCAAAAGAACTGGGCAAGCTGGGGATCACCTGGTCCTGTAACGCCAAGGCCAACGTCCCCTACAAGACCCTGAAAATCATGAAAGACAATGGACTGCGCCTGTTACTGGTAGGCTATGAATCCGGTAACAAGCGCATCCTCATCAATATCAAGAAGGGGATCCGGCTGGACAAGGCCCGCGAATTCACCGAAAACTGCCACAAACTGGGTATCCTCATCCACGGCACCTTCATCCTCGGCTTACCGGGCGAGACTCATGAGACCATTGAAGAGACGCTGCAGTATGCCATCGAACTGAATCCCAAGACCATCCAGGTATCATTACCCGCCGCCTATCCCGGGACGTTTCTTTACAACCAGGCCAGGCAGAACAACTGGCTGGAGCGGGAGGGTGCGGACCTGCTTGCAGAAGACGGCGTACAACATAGCGTGTTGAGTTATCCTCACCTCTCCAGTGAGGAGATCTTCGAGGCGGTGGAGATGTTTTACAAACGTTTCTATTTTCGCCCCGGCAAAATGGCGTCACTGACTATGGATATGTTGAGGAGCCCATCGGTCATGAAACGGCAGTTGCGTGAGGGGGTTGAGTTTTTCCGGTTCCTGTGGGGGCGGGAGAACGCCGCCTGAAGCAGCTCATCGCTACCGCAGATGATTTCGGCCTTTCCATCCCGGTGAATGAGGCGGTTGAGGCCGCCCACCGCAACGGTATTCTCACCAGCGCAAGTTTGATGGTGACCGCAGCGGCCACGCAGGATGCCGTGGCCCGCGCCCGGACCCTGCCGGATCTGGCGGTCGGACTACACCTGGTGCTGGTCGATGGTAACCCCTGTTTGCCGGTCGGCGTTGTCCCCGCTCTGGTTGATCGCCATGGCCTGTTCAGCAAGCATCTGGCCAGCGCCGGCTGCCGCTTCTTCTTCCTGCCGGCCGTGCGTCGCCAGCTCGAGGCCGAGATCAGGGCCCAGTTTCAGACCTTCCTGGCGACGGGCCTGGCCCTGGACCATGTCAATAGCCACCACCACATGCACCTGCATCCGACCGTGCTGGGACTCATTCTCAAGATCGGCCGGGAGTATGGGCTGAAGGCCATCCGTTTCCCCTTTGAACCACCGGGCCACACAGGTGGCAATGAGTGGCCGCACCGGGTTCTCGCGCCGTGGCTGGCGTTAATGAAAAACAGGATCGCACAGGCAGGCATCCACCGTAATCATCAGATCTTCGGTTTGCGGGAGAGTGGCGGCATGAATAGTGAGCGGCTGCTGGCGATACTGCAACGCCTGCCGGACGGAATTACGGAGGTTTTCTTTCATCCTGCCACACGGCGCTGGCCCGGTCTCGAGGCCGGGGCGGAACAGTACCACTACGAACAGGAGTATCAGGCGCTGATCGATCCCCGGATTGCCGAGGCCGTACGCCAGTCAGGCGTCCGCCTGATCGCCTTCAGGGATCTGTAGAAGAAGCGTCACTGCGTTTGTGTTCTCCCATGGCGGCGCAACAGGATCCTGCTTTCGGCGGCCTGCCAGACCAACAGGCCCGGCAAATCGATCATGAATTCGCGAATGCGCAGGGCCAGAGAGAGGGCCAGGGCCTGTTCCGGATTAATACCGAGCAGCGCTCCCACCAGCATAAACGCGCCTTCCTGGATACCATAGGCGTTAGGGACCACAAAGGCCACGTCACCCATGGTCGCAGTCAGGCTCTTCAGCATCATTGCCTCGATAAGTGTGACGGGAGTGCCAAGCAGGTAACAGGCCAGCCACACCTCCGATGTCTGTACCATCAACCCCAGGGATTTGAGAGCGACGGCATAGAGAAACCGTTTTCTCTCCCGGTAGATACTGAGCACCAGCCCGTCCACCTCCCGTGCATTATGGGTAATACCTTCCCATGAATCCGACTTGATGAGTTTTGCGCCGAGTTGGCTCAGCAGGCTGAACATGCCGGCCCGCTGCACCATCAGAAATCCCGCCACGCCTGCCGCCAGCAGAAAAAAACCGGTTAAGGCGCTTCTGGCCAATCCGTTGTCGATGGAGAGATAGAACAGGATCCCTATCCCCGTCAGGCCCCAAACAATGACGGCAAACACCTGCACGGTTTTATCCACCAATACTGATGCACTCGCATCCGTCCCGCGACAGCCCCAATGGGTCAGCAACCGTGCCTTGACGATCTCTCCGCCGATGGTGGCCACGGGCAACAGGGTGTTGACGGCGCGCCCCATCCATATAGCCCAAAGGGAATGACCGAACGCTGGTTTGCGCTCTGCAATAAACAGCAGGCGCCATGCCTCAGTGGCAAACAGCAGATTGGGAAGCCAGACGGCGGGCAGGAATAACAGGGTCCAGCCCGATGCCATTAACAGTTGGAACACATCGCCAATCCCTTGCCATGCCAGCAGGATCCCGAATAATCCCAGACCTGCAACAAGTCCGAGGTAGGAGATAACCTTCATGCTGTATTAAAACACACGTTCAGCTGGATGACTTGGAGGGCAGGGGTGTTGTTTACTAGCCCGCATATTGCATGAGTTGGCGAGATGATCATGCCGGGCTGATGCGTTTTGAGCGTGCTCGCGACCGCAATCATAGCCGTAGCTCGGCTTTGGCTTCCTCGACTCTGTCTCCTGATTCGTTCTATCTCGAGAACGTG
>JBHHYN010000083.1:0-12621 GCA_046757565.1 Gammaproteobacteria bacterium
GTCAGAAATTAGTACATGAATTACATGGGTAATGGTTTTTAACTTATCATTGACTGGCTGAAAACGGCTATAAGGGTGATAAGCGAATGCGATTGACTCGTTTGCTGATATTGGCCATTGTTGCCCTGGGTATCGCTACGGCCGGTTATATTTTCGGGGTTTATACGGGCTTATACGGAAACGATGAAGGCCCGGGTGTCATCGTGTCTAATCCTGTCCCCCGGCTCATACTCGAAAATCGTCTGACTCGGCAGCACTCGGCAGTCCTCAAACTCCAGACAAACCCGGATAAACAAATCCTGTTTGGCGATTTGCATGTACACACTACCTTTTCCAGTGATGCATTTCGCATGAGTTTGCCGATGGTTCAGGGAGAAGGGGCGCATCCGCCGGCCGATGCCTGTAATTTTGCGCGTTTTTGCTCTGCCCTGGATTTCTGGTCAATTAATGATCATGCGGAATCGATCACTCCCAAACATTGGCAAGAGACAAGAGAGGCAATACGTCAATGCAATAATGTGTCCGGTAATCCTGATAACCCGGATTTAGTCGCTTTTTTAGGCTGGGAATGGACCCAGGTTGGCGCCACAACAAAAACCCATTACGGTCATAAAAACGTCATCTTTCTGGATACGGAGGATGAGGAAACCCCGGCACGCCCCATAGCCGCTGTGGGTATTGCACCGCTGCGCGCTATTCCCGGCGCCATGCGTATCAAGGCACCACTGCTTGACTTTCCCAATCGGCAACGATATTACAATTTTGACCGTTTGGCGCGTCAGCTTGCCGAAACACCGGAATGCCCAAAGGGGATCAATACCAGAGATTTACCTGCTAATTGTTTAGAAAGTGCAGCAACGCCACAGGAACTTTTTCAAAAACTGGATCAATGGGGTTTCGATACGATAGTGATCCCCCACGGTACCAGCTGGGGTGTATACACGCCGGCTGGTTCAGACTGGTCCAAACAACTAAATAGCAGGCAACATGATCCCAATAAACAAATATTATTCGAGGTTTTTTCAGGACATGGCAATTCTGAAGAATACAGGGATTGGCGTGCTGTCACTATCAATGATGATGACAGCCAATCCTGTCCTGAACCCGGTAATAATTACCTGCCTTCCTGCTGGCGTGCCGGCGAGATAATCTATCAACGCTGTACGCAAACCGGGATAGATAATGCAGTGTGTAAACAGCGAGCAGAGGAGGCAAGACAGAGATATGTGGATTCAGGTACGGCTGGATGGCGTTCCGTTCCGGGGGCAACAGATAATGACTGGTTGGATTCGGGGCAATGCAGGGATTGCTTTTTGCCCGCTTATAACCTTCGACCAGGCGGATCTGCGCAATATACACTGGCCATTACCAACTTCGATGAACCGGAAGCAACACGGCGATTTCGCTTCGGTTTCATCGCTTCAAGCGATAATCATTCTGCCCGGCCAGGAACCGGATATAAAGAATTCGCGCGGAACTCCATGACTGACTGGTGGGGTTATCGGCAGAAACGATTTCGGAGGGATTTTACTATAAGTACCGGCCGGGCCGGAATTCGATCCGTCGATATTAATCTGCAAGATTTCAGTGATGGATTCAATCGCTTGAATCTGGAACGTCAGGCAAGTTTCTTTGTGACCGGTGGTCTGGTAGCGGTCCATTCCCGGGGACGCAGACGTGATCAGATTTGGTCAGCGCTGAAAAAAAAGGAGGTTTATGCAACCAGTGGCGAACGTATTTTATTATGGTTTGATCTACTCAACGCTGCCGATGTCAATGGCAAGACCCCGATGGGATCTGAAGTCCGTATGCATAACAACCCGCATTTTCAAGTACGAGCGGCAGGATCGTTTAAACAGAATCCAGGATGTCCGGCTCATAGCATAACAGCACTAGGTTCGGATGAAGTGGAGAGATTGTGTCGTGGGGAATGTTATAATCCCTCGGACGAAAGAAATCTCATTACTCGTATTGAAGTCGTTCGAATTCATCCTCAAATCACTCCTGCTGAACCGCTTGCTGAATTAATAGAAGATCCGTGGCGGATATTTCAATGCGAACCTAAAACCGATGGTTGTATGATTAATTTTGAAGATCCGGACTTTGCCGGAACGGGGCGTGATAGTGTGTATTATGTTCGGGCAATCGAGAAACCGACAGCAACCATCAATGGCGGCAACCTGCGTTGCGAATATGATGATAATGGACGTTGTATTTCGGTGCGTCCCTGTTATGGTGACGACCGTACGGACACTGGGGATGATTGTCTTACCAGTGTAGAACCCAGGGCATGGTCATCGCCTATATTTATCGACTTCGATAACGAGCCTTCGGGCTCATGATTCATGTTCGATAGGCACCATTGAATTGTCAGGTTCTTCAATAGTGGATATCGGGAGCAATGGGATACGGATAGAGTTTATTCTACTTGTAATCTAACTATTATCAGATCCTTGGCACTGTCAGGCAAATGCACGTAACACAAACCAGTACATTCCCAGGCCGCATAAGGCAGATGAAGATATAACTGGCAGATATGGTTTTGTTGAAGGTGATGCAAGCTTCCCTGCCAGCCTGATCACAGCAAGCATGATGAGCACGATGGTTAACTGCCCTGCTTCAACGCCGATATTAAAACCGAATAATGCAGGAATGATCTGCCTACTGGGAAATCCCACATCCAGCAGGCTTCTGGCAAAACCAAAGCCGTGGATAGTTCCAAATAGTAATGTCAGCATTGGATAGGGAAATGTAGCCTTATCCCCGATCCGTTCAATCAGGTTAAAATGACAAAAACAGAAGATGGCCAGACCAAACAGGCTGATATACAACGGGTTGGCAACGGCGACAAATGCTATCAATACCAATAACCCGGTTACAATAGTTGCAATGCTGCCTAGATAATGATGAAGAGACGTATATTTTGCCGTTACTTCAATGGCGACAAGGGCAATGCTGTATCCGATTAATGCCTCAACGAGGTTGGCTTTAACCTGTACCAGTTTCAGCGCCGTCACAACTAATGTCAGACTATGACCAAGGGTAAAACCGGTAATGGTTATGAGAAGGGTGCCGATCTGTTGTCGTTGCCAACCTATCAGGAGTATGACCGCAAGCAAAAAAGCTATGTGATCATACCCGCTTAATATATGGGTTGTCCCCAGCTTGAAATAATCAAAAAGAGTAGAGCCGGATGTCTGCGAATTACCGGCTTGTGAGCGCGTATCCGGGACATTTCGATGGTTGAATATCCAAACCCGATCAGTTCCTGTAAAGATCCGCTCAACAGTCAGCTGGTTATCAAATTTAATTTTGGCAAAATGGATAAGACCCGGTAACAGTGAAAATAATGCATTATTATCAATCGTATACTGCATTGCGTCAGGACAACGTAAACGCCAGGCAATGCGTATATAAGCGAATTGGACTGCTGTATTTACCTCAGGGCCATGGGTTCTGATGCATGGTTCATTATCGGCTTTTAGTACCAGTTTATCGGTAACCTGCCTAACCACACCCGTAATAAAGGGGGTATGATCAGATGAAAGGAGGGAAGCGATTGGAATTATGTCGCGGGTTTTTATCAGATAGTTGACATCGATATTGCCGTTATGGAAATTCCAGGTGGAATGGGATTCGCTCCGGGTATGCGCAATAGCAGATCCTGTGGGGCATGCCATGCTCATGACAAACACGGTTAAAAACAGGTAGAGGGTAGCAGGCATGTGCCTTCGCATTTCCGTCAAGTTTACAATGCGGGACGGGATATATCTGCCCGGCGTTTCAACCATTCCAGATAATCTGTTAATGCCTTATCATCACGTCGTTTTTTATACTCAGTCAGGATTTGATCCTTGATGGTTGTAAATTCAGGAATATTTGATCCCTGGCGTTCAAGTAATTGCAATATATGAAATCCGTCGTCCATTTCCACCGGCCGGGATATTTCCCCCGACTTCAGTTCAAATGCGACAGCCAATAAACCCGGACCGATATATTCCCGTAATTTAGCGGGGGGCAACGGAACATCGGGTATTGGAGCTATGACGGGGTCACCATACTGTTCTGCAACCTGAACAAAATCAATACCCCCTTGAATGGCATTAAAAGCATCCATGGCATTTACCTTTATTTGCTTGGGCGAATTGGGGCTACCTTGCCGGGCGAAGAATATGCGCCGTATACGCAGGCGTGAAGGAACAGAAAAATAGCCCCGGTTACGGGAAAAAAAATTTAATAATTCATCGTCTCCGGGCGTATTCATTTCAGCGTCCGCAATAACAGAGTCGATGACTGTCTGTACGATGGCTGCTCTGATTGATCTGTTCAATTCCAACAATCCAAGTTCTACACCGCGTTGTACCAGTAATTCCTCTTCAATTAACCTTTCCAGGACAAATGCCCTGTCATCAGCGAATAGTGATCCACGTTTGTCACGCATCAATGAATCTATTGCCTGCTGATACTTTTCAATGGAAATAGTGACATCATTGACCATTGCCGCCGGTCGGCTGGAAGCAGGAAACAACCCACCGGGATTATCAATTCGTAGTAGTGCAGTAATTGCCAACAGGATGCCAAATACTGAGCCGACAGTTAACAGGTAGAGAGAAACCCGGCTTGATGGAGGCACTGTTTTTATCTCGTTTGATAATGACATAGATGATTTTCCCCTTCCATTTTGATAAGGACGTTTTCTTGTCTTAATTCTCTAAAATGATATAGAAATTCAAGACATCAGGAGCAGGCCTAGCATGAAGGCATTGAAAGCTCCTACACATAGAATAAACACGGATCCAGCATAAATAATGTTGTATTATCACAACAATATCGCGGCATTGAAAATAAAAAAACAGACATGATTGATTTTTTTCTGTGTGGTGGTAGAGTATAGCTATAATACATACAAGCGAAGAAGGCACGGGGTATACAACCCGGTTGTGTTTAGTTTGGCACAGTATGGAGCTGGCGGGCAGTATGGAAAATACTACACACCCGCCGGGACAGAATAAAATACCAGGGGGAAAATCATGCACATGTGGTCGAATTCAATTGCTTATTCATGGCTCCGTAAGTCGTCGTTGATCGGGCTCGGCCTGGTCGTGGCCTTACCGGTCTGGGCCGTCCAATCCGTTCTGGAGGAAATAACGGTAACGGCGACCCGGCGTGGTGAAACAGATATCCAGATCACGCCAATCTCAGTCACCGCACTCTCTGACAAGGACATCGACAGACTCGTGCCGCATGATCTGAACGATATTGCCGTAGCGGTACCGAATCTGGTTGCGGGTAATGCGCCGGCCTTCAACTCCGCCAACTTTAGTTTGCGCGGCGTCGGCCAGACGTCGATCATCCTCTACCAAGAGGCGCCTGTCGGCGTGAACATTGATGATTTCGTAATCCCCCATGTTCAGACCCAGGCACTTGAACCATTTGACATTGAATCTATCGAAGTGCTGCGTGGACCGCAAGGGACGCTATTCGGCAAGAATACCACGGCCGGTGTCATCAATGTTCGTACCAAGCGTCCTGTCATAGGTGAAAAAAGTATCGAAGTACGGGAATTATACGGCGAGTTCAATACCACCGAGACCCGGTTTGCGATCAACTACGGCCTGGCGGACGCCTTCGCGGTACGGGCTTCAGGGCTATACCAGAAGAGTGATGGTTATTATACGAATGGAAAACGTTCAACAAGTTTCAACCCCACTACCTTTGCTGTTGAACAATTTAACGGTGACGGCAGGGACCTCAATGGCGATGATGTGTTTTCAGGCCGGATCAAGGCTTTGTGGCAACCGACGGAAAATATCACTGCACTGTTTCAATACGAAATTATCCGGGATAACGGGGATTCACCCCCCATCGTTAATCTGAGCTCCCAAACGAGTGGAGAGGCGTTACCTCAATTTGGTCTGGTCCAGCCCGGTGATGGCTTTAATGGTGTAACTTCGGGCGATCCACTGGATCAAGCCGCTGTCTCTGATCGCTGTGATATCATCTGTATCGCCAAAGGCCACCAGGTGGATGTGGATGGCTTCTACTTGAACGTGGATTGGGACATCGGTAACTTTACCCTGCATTCCGTTACCGGTTTTCGCGACCAGGAATCACGCCTGGCAAGTACCTTTACCGGTGAGACACGCGCCTCCCTGTTCGATGCCACCCGGGACGATAACCGTGAGACATTCCAGCAGGAGATCCGTGTTAACTACTCCAATGGGCCAGTGGATTTGGTAGTGGGTGGATTCTATCAGACCAATAATGTGGACTTCTGCGTCACCCAGGCCCTGGGCCTGCTTGATTTCTTCGGACCTTTGTTTGTTCCAAACGGCCCGTCCTTCTTAGGTGGTGCCGGCCTGCCAGGTCTGGCAGTCAATAATCACAACTCTAATCCATCGATATTGTGTAATACTCAGGATGCCGATGCGGCGGCCGTGTTTGCGGATATCTCATTTGATTTTACAGATCGCCTGACTATCTCTGCAGGCATGCGTGAGAGCTATGAGAGGAAGAAATGGGCAGGACGTGCGCAAACTTTCTTTCAATTCCTGGATGGTACCGGGATACCGGATGAGAACCTGATCAATACCCTCAGTGAACCCCTGGATGCCGCAGATTTCGGACGTTTTCCATTTGGCGTTGCAAGGGTAGCGAAATCCTGGACCAAACCAAGTTTCCGGGCGACCGCCGGCTATCAGGCCAGCGATGACATGTTTTGGTGGTTCACCATATCCCACAGCGTCAAGAGTGGCGCCTTTAACGACCAGACAGGCACCTTCACGACCGGCGTGCCGACCCCACTAACCAATCCATTACAGTTGGCCCCGGTGAACCCTGAATTTGCTGACAGTATCGAGATCGGACTCAAGACTGACCTGTTCGACAATCATCTCCGCTTGAATGCGGTTGCTTTTAGCGTAAGGTACAGAGATGCACAACGCGCCCTGAACGCTGTCTTTCCCATCGCTGCGGGGGGGACCTCTTTTCAGGAGACCCGCTTCTTTAACGCCGGAAGATTGGATGTGCGTGGCATTGAACTGGAAGGAGCCTGGTTGGTCACAGACGGTCTCACCCTCGCCGGTAATTTCAGTTATCAGAACGCTGATTTTAAGAAGTTTGAAGCTGATGCCAACTTTAACGGAACCATTGAACCCTCTGAGATCCTTACAAACAGGGATGTCAACCGGGCGCCGGATTTAACGGGGACCATCAGCGCAACCTATGAACACAATCTGCTGAACTTTGGTACGGTGAGTAATAATATTACGGCTGCGTACGAGGACGGTACCATCTTCACCTATTCAGCTCTGGGCCCCGCACGGGATGCCCGCACTAACGCTAGGCATACAGTCAACTGGAGCACGACTTTTACCGATAACAGTGGAAAATACAGTCTCCGCGTGTTTGGCAAGAACCTGACTGATCAACGCTATATTACTGGGAACCTGGCAGTTGCTACCCTCTGGACAATGGCCTCATACGGGGCGCCACGCCAATTCGGTGCGGAGATTGGAGCAAAGTTCGATTTCTAATAATAATTAACTGTTATCCCCCCATTATCAATGGCCGGCTTATGCCGGCCTTTTGTTATCTACAACCCTGATAGCTATGGTTATCAGGAGGTAATGGAAATGATGGGCAATCTGTCAGTGGTGTTATCTTGAAAAATATGCGGTAAAGTCAGCGATATATAAACCGTTTGTTGAAACAATCGATCATTCAAAATTTAACTCTAACAGAGTTCCAGGTTCCGCATGTCAGGAGTTAACAGCGTTGGCGTTCCGAAAGATTTTCTGCACGTGTCTGAAAAGTGTTAGTGCAAATAACCACGACAGGGCCGGTTGCTCTCTCTTTACTGATTAAGATACCGGGACAGACTCATGAGGAATAAAAGTTGATGGATTTGGCACCCAATGACAAGGTAAATCAAAGAAGCGTAGACATGCCCTGGCCAATCATATTAATGGTTTTTATTGTAGCAGTTTTGGAACCAGCTGGTGCCGAAACACATATCCCGACCACAGTAAGCAAAGAAGCCCGGGACTTCCTGAAGAATGCCGCGCCGGCTGACCTAAGCAAGCCTGTTTCGACACAACAATGGCAACAGCTTCGAGATGAACTGGCAAGTGAATATGACTCCACTGATCGAGTAAGGGAGCAGTACGTCTTTTCAATGGAGGAGAAGGAATATGGAGGGGTAAAAACCGTGGTTTTTACATCGGGAAAACCGGATAACGAACATCAGGACAAAATCCTCCTGCACATACATGGCGGCGCCTATGTCGTCGGTTCTCCAAGGATAGAGTCTGCCATTGCCGTGCCCGTGGCTTATTTTACCGGTTTGAAAGTCGTGTCGGTTAAATATCGCCTGGCCCCGGAACACCCGTTTCCAGCAGGACTTGACGATGTGTTTTCTGTTTATAAAGCGCTCCTGAAAGAATATTCGCCAGGCAAGATTGCCATTATGGCCTCATCAGCTGGTGGAGGGTTGGCATTGGCCATGTTACTAAAGGCCGGCGACAATGGTTTGCCTATGCCGGCGGCCCTGGGATTATTTTCACCGTGGACGGATATTACCAAAACAGGTGACAGCTATTATACTCTGGAGGGAATCTCCCCGGTACTACAATACGAGAAGACTTTAAGAAAAGCGGCGGAAATATACGCGGGTAATTATGACATGCATCATCCGTTGATCTCTCCCGTATACGCGGATTACAGGCCGGATTTTCCACAAACCTTTATACAGGTCGGCACACGTGATCTATTACTCAGCGACTCTGCCCGTTTACAACACAAGCTGATATCTGTAAATGTAAATGTCAAGCTTAGATTATGGGAGGGTATGTGGCATGCGTTTCAGATGAACCCATTATTGCCTGAAGGAAAAAAGGCATTGCGGGAAATGGCTAACTACTTGAGTTCTACGTTAGATACTGATGGATGTTCCCCGTAAAAATCTTTCCAACTCTTCAGTGGCTCCGGATAATCAGCCGCTTGAGGTTCCCATTAGGCTCTCACCCGTTTGGTTTCTCTCAGGCACGCTGCATAATCACTAACATTCATGAAATAAAAATAGGACAGCGATCTGTCATAAAATTTCCATGATTGTTCATGAAATTGATATTCATCCTCGTATCTTAATGCTACTAACATCGGCTCGCCACGTCGCACAAGCTCAGCATGTGAGGCCACCAAACCGTATGCCTTGCCTTCCAGATTAGTGTCAAGGAAAATGATATGCTCATGGGTAAAGTGATTGGTCGGCCCTAATATTGCCAAACTACTTTTAAAGTACTCGATTACAGCGTCAACACCCCGTGCATTCACTGCCCCATCCTTTGTTCGAAACCTTCCATTCGGTGTAAATAAAGCCGCGATCCCGGTTATATGCATATCCCGATCATCTATTGCAATACTATAACGCGACACTAATTCTCTTATTGTTTCACGGTCCTCAAGGCGCCGTATGCGTTGTTCCAGCGCCGTGTAGTCAGACATGGTGGGTCCTCTTAATATTGAGGTTATTTTATGCTTACCTGTTCATTGTCCCAAGACACTAAGTACTGTGAATAATATGCCTTTAGGCTGCCTCTTTTGGGTATAGTTTGCCGAAATCCGCACACTTAATCTTCTGATTGACAAATATATTTCAATAGTTCATGATCATTTGAATGATTGATACAACCCGAGTTGTCCGGGCACTTGATGCCCTCGCCCATGAAGCGAGACTCGAGGTGTTTCTCGCACTGGTGGAAGCGGGTCCGGCCGGACAGTCCGCAGGCGCGCTGGCAAAACGGCTCAACGTCACGCCAAACGCATTGTCCTTCCACCTTACACGTCTGCGCCATGCCGCTCTTATACAGTCCTGGCGGGAAGGGCAGCGGATCTTTTATGCGACCCGTTATGAGGAGATGGAAGGCCTTGTCGGTTTTCTTACAGATCGCTGTTGTCGGCAGGGCGCTGAGACCTGTGGCCCCGTTTGCGGTAACCGGCAACAGACCGGGACACAGGCGGCATCGGGTTAGGTACAACTCGTCACCCTATTGCAATGCAGGACAGAGTCATGATTAAACGCATTTCCCGGGAAGAACTGCAGACGATGATCTCGCACGGGAACGACTTCGTGCTGATCGACAGCCTGCCTGTGGAGGCTTACCGCAAGGGACACCTGCCCGGCGCCATCTCCATCCCCTCGGACGACATTATCGCTGAGTCGCCACGGCGCCTGCCCGATTGCCATGTGGAAATTGTGGTTTACTGCAGTAACGGGCCGTGCAAGCGCTCGGACAAGGCCGCCGCCAGGCTCACCCGGCTCGGCTACACGAACGTGCGTGACTACCATGAGGGCAAGGCCGACTGGGTGGCGGCCGGGTTGCCGTTGGACCCGACGTAGATGAACCAGCGGTTGCCCGCGATACTACATTCGGCACCGAGCCTGCTGGCTTACATCGGTGCGGCCTTTGCCGAAATTAGTGGATGTTTCGCCTTCTGGGCGTGGTTGCGTCTCGGCAAGAACCCGTTATGGCTCCTGCCCGGCATGCTGAGTCTCGCCCTGTTTGCGTTCCTGCTCACACTGGTAAATGTTGACTTTGCCGGACGTGCTTATGCCGCCTACGGCGGCATTTATATTACAGCATCGCTGTTTTGGCTATGGGCCGTCGAAGGAGCCGTTCCCGATCGTTGGGATCTCATCGGTGGTGTCATCTGTATGATTGGCGCAGGCATCATTCTGCTTGGACCACGAGGTATTGCTCCCTGAAAGACCTGTTATCAAGATCTTCAGATGCCTGTTTGCAATCTTTCGGGTAGCACCGCAGGTACACAATATGGAATGATTAAAATTCGGAAATAGTCAGGTTTCCTAATGATTCTCTTCGATACCAAAAGCCAGGAGCAGGGCAAACCATTTTTCTTGCACGTTTTTACGTAACGCGTTACGATAATCCCCATGGCCAGGAAGCAATCCATGCCCGGAAGACCCCGAAAGGAGAATTCCCTGACTGCGGCTGAGCGCATGCGTGCCTACCGGGCGCGTAAACGTGCCGCAGGCCTTAAGCATGTCAGTGAGTGGAGGCAGGTAGAACCCGCTGATTCAGTTATCTGGTCAGACCACCGGCTTCTGGACGCCCGGAGCCTGGCACTCCATTGCAAGATTGCTCAGAAGATTTCCCGCGAACCAGACTTACTGAAGATTCCGCGACGCAACCTGAAACGCTGGAAGAAACGTGCATCAGGGCAAACACCAAATTATTTGAATGAATGGGAAGCTATCCTCACCCAGCCCTGGCCGGCCGTTGCTACATTTATAACGAGCTTATCTGAGAAGGCGACGCGCCTGCGCCAATCCTCACCCTTTGCAGGTGTACTTGAGCCACAGGAACGCAAGCAGGTTTATGACGCATTCAGAACTTGAGCATCTCATTCGTGCCAGCGGTGCGATAGCCAAGGATAACGAATTAATCATAATCGGCAGCCAGGCTATCCTCGGGCAATTCCCGGATGCGCCCGCTGTACTCTGCAGATCCATGGAAACTGATCTGTATCCACGGCATCACCCTGCTTTGGCGAGCCTGGTGGAAGGAGCCATCGGTGAAGGATCGTCCTTTCATGAGGAGTTCGGATATTACGCACAAGGTGTGGGCCCGGAAACAGCGATACTTCCACAGGGATGGGAGGACCGTCTGGTACGCATACTCAATGAGAACACAAGCGGTGTGGCAGGGCTATGCCTGGAGGTGCATGACCTGGCAATTTCCAAATACATCGCCTGCCGGCCGAAGGATCTGGAATTTACACGGGAACTCGCGCAACATAAGATGATTGATCATGAAACCTTGCTAAAACGATTGCGCAAAACCAGGCTGAAGTCCAGAGTTCGTAACGTAGTCAAATCCAGAATCAATGCTGATTTCAAGCGTCGCAAATAGACTGAATTATCAAACTGGAATGGAAAATCCCTCAACACATTGCCGCAAGCCGCCTTCCACAATGATTGAAATTCCTATCCCTTCACTAAAGGTATACTTGATAGACTGTTAACAAAAATTATTACAAATAATCAAGGTTATTGTTATCAAAATCTTCAAGAATCGGGCATCTATCTGTACTACCTTCACATAAGTTTATCAATAATTGAAGTTCATCGTGTAAGATTTTTATATCTTTTAAGTGAGCTTTAATATCTACCAGTTTTTTGCCGGCGAGTTCCCGAACTTCCGGTATGGCTCGCTGTGGACTTCTTCTGAATTCAAGTAACTGTGATATTTCCGTTAGACTGAATCCCATACGCTGTGCCCGCTTAATAAATTTAATGCGTGATATATCTTCTTGACAATAACTACGCAAGCCGGAGGCAGACCGTGCAATGCCAGGGAGCAGACCTATTTTTTCATAATAGCGCAGGGTGTCAGCGCTGAGGCCCAGCTTCGAGGATAATTCACCAATACGGTATGTTGTCATAAAAAGCACCTTGATTCATAATCAGACTGAGGTAACGATCTTTTTTTAGCGTTGTTGATATGATGAAATGTTCATGTAGATAAAGAGAAGAACTCAACCTTTAATTAGAGTCTGCTCATAAAGTCGAAGCGACGAGTATTTGCTCTGTAGCCCAAT
>JBHHYN010000084.1:0-12579 GCA_046757565.1 Gammaproteobacteria bacterium
TTTTATTCAAAAGTCTTTCTTGTTAACCCACAGATTCTGCTGAAGAGCCATTTTTATTCCACCACGATTTCATAATTGGTTTGTATTAATGATTCAATAGATCTGATACATGACACCAACCGAGAACCCGGCCGTGCTTTCTGGCCTGACGTCTTGACCCACCGAATATCAGGAAAAAATTATCTCCCGGTTCTGCCGATAACTTCTTGAAATAGTGTAGTCTACGGAACAGCTCATCGTTGAGGGTTTCGCCGGAATTGATTTCTATTGCTTTAAGAGTCTCTGGATATTCCAGCAACAGATCAATCTCGTGACCGGTATTATCCCGCCAGAAAAAGGCATTGGAAGGTAATCCCGTATGGTACCTGAGTTTCAGCTATTCCGAGATGATCATCGATTCGAATATCTGCCCCCCAAGTGAGCGGTTGTGAATTATATATCGATATCTTATCCAAGGTATTGATATCTGGAATAAATATTTATTTTCCCAAATTAAATTCCCGGATTGATTATCTACCTGGGGCCGCAAATTATGACCACAAGTCCGTGAGGCGGCCACAGTTAACCGCCTTGCGCCCTGGCTATAACTGGCCGTCGCCCTGCTTTTGATCTAAAAACGTGTAATGATAGTTGACCGTTAATAATCGACTGCTGACCGAGGGTCTAGTGAAATCAATCAACAGGGGTCGGATGGTTCGTAAGCATATGGTAAAGGAGTAAATTATGGCTGGAGGTTGGTCCCGTGACGGGGCTGTCCAGGATCAAATCGATGCCAGTGTAGAAGATGCAGTAAAGCTGGCCAGGAGTCGTTTGCCTGCAGGCAAGGGCTTGATGCATTGTGAGGAATGCGGGGCCGATATCCCGGATGCACGTCGTAAGACTATCCCCGGCGTTCGCTTATGCGTTACCTGCCAGTCAACACACGATGCGCAACAGAGCACTCCCAGTGGTTACAATCGACGTGGTAGCAAGGACAGCCAGTTACGGTAAAAAAGATCTGTGATAGAGAAATAGGATCAAGTCATTCACTTATGGTGCAAAAAGGGATCTGAGGAAAATGTAAATCATTTTCAGTTGTCACCGACCCCGTTAATTGTTCAATTTGAATCCACCTCTAACCGGTAAAACAGGAGGCAATAATGACAGAATTCATACGCCCGATCCCGGCATTGCTCATACTGTTCATTATCGTAGCTGCGTCAGATGTTCTCTCTGTTGAAGTCAGTGATCTGCCGTCGGTTGAAGCTTCGGTACCGTTTTTTTATTATAATAATCTCGAGGCTGCCAAGGAGTGGTATGAGCACAAGATGGGTTGGCGCAAGGTTACCGATTATGGGTGGTTCGCTGTTTTCAAGGTAACTCCTACGAGCTACCTGGGTCTTATCGGCACCGAAGAAGGCGGTCTTCCCCCCACCGCGAAAAAGAACGGTCTATTATCAATCTCGACCAATGATCTGGGCGCTTGGTATGCCCGTCTGGCGCGAATACCGAACATCAAGTTCCTGAACGGCATTAAAACCGCCGCGCGGGGTCTTGTTGAGGAGTTTAAGGTGGAAGATCCGGAAGGCTATGTTATTGAATTCTTCCGCTGGCGTGCAGGACCGGAGACTGAACATCCAGAAAATCCATTCGAGAAATAGGCACCAGCGACTGATCCGGGGAGTCATGATGAAAACCATTGTCATGGAGCATCGCGTTGACTGGATACATTGTGATCCGGCCGGCATCATGTTTTATCCTGAATATTATATCTGGTTTGATCAGGCAACGGAACGCTCTAGTCAACGCGACTTTCTTTTGCCTCACCAAATCAATTACTTAAAGCAATTGATTTTGATGGGGCATGCGACCGCCTTGGACCTGGCACCTTTATGCCCTGTGGGCGCCCTTGTGTGGCGTGGGAAGTGATTACGTTCCAGACTAATCGCCCTGACCTGTGTCCGTGCGGGTCAATGCAACAGGATTGTCCGGAATAACCCTTGTCACCATTAAATAACTACTTTCTTGATGAGGCGCCAGTCATCCGCTTCAATCAATACATACCATTTCCCCCGGACCAGTTCCGGCTGCCGTCCCTGGTAGGCATTATCGTTAACTCTGTCCATCAGCAGATGTTTATCATATCCCTTGCGTGTCGCATGCAGAAAACTTACTTCAATCCTTCCTGGTGGCGTGAAACTTTCATTGCTTTTTAAAACGATCCTGAATGGTCTGCCGCTCTGACCGGCCATTTGCAACCGCGCCGACAACTCGTAGCGGGAAGCTAACCTGTCCCGTTCCAGTGTCCGGTTGATCTCGAGGCCCCGTTTGTAATAATCGTCAACGACCAGGCCGTCATCTGACTCAAGCGCCAGCCACAGTGTAATGATGCCACCGATAACGGCACTCAGAGGCAGGCTGATCAAAAGCCATATATAGGGTTCACGGTACCACTTAACGGTTACCGGTTGCGTCATGGCAGTGGTCCCAGAAACCTGCCCTGCTCGGTGACGCTTAGCCGGTCATCATCGGTGGCGGTAAGGGTGAAGCGGATACTGTTGCTGCGTGTGCTGTAACTTGATTCATCGGCCATAACTCTGACCGGCAAATCCAGTACCTGCCCTGCCATGACGGAAATCGGGCCTGGTTCCGTTGCAAATTGCAGCGTGTCAATGCCTGAAACCTGCAATTGATACTCGTGCGCCTGCTTATCCATGTTGATGATTTTCAGCGTGTAGACGTTCTCGATTAGGCTATTGGTTTCGCGATAGAGTTGGTTGCGGTCCCGGATCACATCCAGCCCCAGCGGAAGGCGCTGTGTCATAGAGTAGATAAAGATGGTAATGATGGTGAGCAAGATAACGGCATAAATAATAATACGCGGGCGGATAAACTTGCTGTCCTTGCCCCGCAGGCTGTTTTGCGTGGTATAACGGATCAATCCTTTGGGATAATTGATCCTGGCCATGACATCATTACAGGCATCGATGCAGGCTGAGCAGCTGATGCATTGATACTGTAGCCCGTCACGTATATCGATCCCGGTGGGACAGACTCTGACACACAGCCCGCAGTTGATGCAGTCGCCCAGCCCCTGGCGGCGATGGTCCGTATCGGGGCGGCGTGGGCCGCGTGGTTCACCCCGCTGCTGGTCATAGGAGACGATCAGGGTATCGTCATCAAACATGGCGCTCTGAAACCGGGCATAGGGGCACATATACATGCATACCTGCTCACGCATCCATCCGGCATTGCCATAGGTGGCAAAGCCGTAGAAGAGTATCCAGAAGGTTTCCCACGGCCCCAGCGTCATGCCGCGTATTTCATTTAAAAGTACGCCCGCCGGAGTGAAATAGGCGACAAAACTGAAGCCGGTGAAAAGGGAGAAAACCAGCCACAGGAGATGTTTGCCTGCCTTGATCCGGAACTTGCGTGCGTTCCAGGGCGATTCATCCAGGCGCATCTGTTGAATACGCCCCCCTTCGACCATACGTTCCATCCACAGAAATACCTCCGTCCAGACTGTTTGCGGGCAGGCGTAGCCACACCAGATCCGCCCGGCCAGGGCGGTGAAGAAAAACAGGCTCAGGGCGGCAATAATCAACAGGAAAGCCAGATAGACGAAATCCTGAGGCCATAAGGCCAAGCTGAAAATATGGAATTTACGGGCAGGCAGGTCAAGCAGGATCGCCGGATGGCCGTCCCATTGCAGCCAGGGCAGCCCGTAAAACAGGCCGAGCAGTGCCACAACGGCAGTGACGCGCAACCCGGCAAACAGGCCATGCACCTCACGAGGATAGATCTTCTCACGCCTGGCGTAGAGTTCCTGCTCCAGCTGCTGATCTTGCGCGATGTTCTCAGCAGAGATCTCTATCTGTGATATGTCCACCGTGTCAGAGGTAATAATCAGTCAGTGCTGGTTGTCGACGGATATGTGAAATAGACGGCCAGCAGGGAGGAGGACGCGGTCAGCAGCCAGAACAGGAAGAAACCGATGGTGTAGGCCCCGGTCCTGCTGACTGCCGGAAAACTGACACAGTATTTCAACTCCAGCGGGTCAATCACGGAGAAAAACAGACCCGTCGCCACAACTGCCATCAAAAATGACAGCCATAGTACGGCAAGCAGGCGTTGTGGTCCCGGGATATAGCCGGGGTTATCCCATATGCGCATAACTCCTCCAGTCCGGTTGACTATTGAATGTCATAATTGTTTGGTCATGAAATGGTTGTCAATACTTTGATAACGGGACTTTATCTATAGAAAAATCCGGTAACTATGTACCAATCCGGCCGATTCATTGTGGCACGGGAAGAACACTCCATGGACGGCCTGGTTCAGATTCGACAAAACAGGCTACGGTTGGTGCGACAGACTGTGGACATAGGCGGCCAGCAAATGGACCTTTGCCTTGCCCAGGAATTCCTGGTGCGCCGGCATCCTGCTATTACGACCCTTGGCGATGGTCTCCGCGATACGTTGCCGGGAAGACCCAAAGAGCCAGATATCGTCCGTCAGGTTGGGCGCCCCGATCAGTTGCTTGCCCTTGCCGTCCGCACCGTGGCAGGGTGAGCAGTTGCTGGCAAACAACTGCTTGCCGCGTACGGCGGCGTTAGTGTCGGCAGAATATCCGGCCAGTGTCCTGACATATTCTGCGACATTGAGTATATCTTCCTTCCCTAAAATACTCTCCCATGGGGGCATGACGCCCAAACGGCCGTGCAGGATAGTAGTCTCTATGGTTTCCGGTCTGCCGCCATAGAGCCAGTCATCATCCCGCAGGCTGGGATAGCCGCGGGCGCCACCCGCGTCGGAGCCATGACAGGTAGTGCAATAGGTGGCAAACAGGCGCCTGCCGATTGTCAAGGCGTCTTTATTTGTGACCAGGCCCGACAGCTCCGTTTTCAGGTATTGATTATAGATCGGCCCGTATTTCTGCTCTGCCTGCTGTATCTCCGCTGCATACTGGTTCTGCTGGGTCCAGCCAAAATAACCGGCATAACTGCCGAGCCCGGGATAGAAGAACAGGTAGACCAGTGCCCACAACAGGGTAATGATGAACAGGTTTGCCCACCAGCGCGGCAGTGGGTTGTTCAACTCATGCAGGTCTTCATCCCAGACATGCCCCATGCTCTGCGGCTCTTGCCCCGGCGCCCTTTTGCGGCTTGAGAACCGCAAGGCGAAGAGTAGCAGGGCAATGATACTGACAACTGTTACGATCCCAATCGCCCAGCCCCAGACGGCACTCGTGAAGTCAGCCACGATCGGTGTCCTCTTCGGCATCGTCATCTTCAAGCGGCATCCGGGCCGCGGCATCGAAAACGGCCTTGTTTTTCCCACTCCAGGCCCAGACGGCTATCACCAGAAAGATGATCAGCACGGCAACGGTCCACAATGAGAGTATCATCCCCATCTCTTCAGCGCCTGGTTTTGACCTCTATGCCCAGCCCTTGCAGGTAGGCGACCAGGGCATCCAACTCGGTCTTGCCCTGTAGTTGGGCCGGGGCCGCCTCTATCTCTTTATCGGTGTAGGGCAGTCCCAGTTTCCTGAGTACACGCATCTTGGTTTTGATATCGCTGTTATCCAGTTGTGTACTCGCCAGCCATGGATAGCCCGGCATAATCGATTCCGGCACCACATCCCGTGGATTCATAAGGTGCACCCGGTGCCACTCATCACTATAACGGCCGCCGACCCGGTGCAGATCGGGGCCGGTGCGTTTCGAACCCCATTGAAACGGATGGTCATAGACATACTCTCCCGCCAGAGAGTAGTGCCCGTAACGTTCCGTCTCCGCCCGGAACGGCCGTATCATCTGCGAGTGGCAGACATAACACCCCTCCCGGATGTAGATATCCCGGCCGGTCAATCGCAGGGGGGAGTAGGGTTTCAGGCCCTTTACCGGTTCCATGGTGGAGTGCATGAAAAACAGCGGCACGATCTGGACCAGTCCGCCGATACTCACCAGCACGGTGATCAACAGGACCATAATGCCGAGATTCTTTTCTATCTTGTCATGGGTCAGCGCCATCCCTCTCTCCATCAATGGGCAGGCGCCGGTTCGGGTATGGCGGCAGTAACCGGTTTGGCGCCGGCTACCGTTTGCCACAGGTTGTAGGTCATGACCAGTACCCCGGCAAGGAAAAGGAACCCCCCAAGTAGACGGACGATGTAAAAAGGATGCATGGCCTGCACGGTTTCGACGAAGCTGTAGGTCAATGTCCCGTCATCGTTCACGGCCCGCCACATCAGGCCCTGCATGATACCGGCGACCCACATGGCGACGATATAAAGAACAACGCCAATGGTCGAGGTCCAGAAATGCACTTCGATCAGTTTTACACTATAGATTTGTTTGCCGTACAGTCGCGGGATCAGGTAATACATGGTGCCCAGCGTGATCATGGCTACCCATCCCAGTGCGCCTGAGTGAACATGGCCGATGGTCCAGTCCGTATAGTGCGACAGGGCGTTGACGGTTCTGATGGACATCATCGGGCCTTCAAATGTGGACATTCCGTAGAACGAAACCGATATGATCAAGAAGCGCAGTACCGGATCGGTACGCAATTTATGCCAGGCACCGGACAGGGTCATGATGCCGTTAATCATGCCGCCCCAGGAAGGCGCCAGCAGGATCAGCGACATCACCATTCCCAGAGACTGCGCCCAGTTGGGCAGGGCGGTGTAGTGCAGGTGATGGGGACCGGCCCATACATAAGTAAATATCAGCGCCCAGAAGTGGACGATGGAGAGCCGGTAGGAATAGATCGGCCGGTTGGCCTGTTTCGGCACGAAGTAATACATCATGCCCAGGAAACCGGCGGTCAGGAAAAAACCGACCGCATTGTGACCGTACCACCACTGTACCATGGCGTCCTGGACCCCGGCGTAGACGGAGTAGGATTTAAGGAAACTGACAGGCAGGGCCAGGCTGTTAAAGATATGCAGGATAGCTATGGTGATAATGAATGCACCATAAAACCAGTTGGCGACATAGATATGTTTCACTTTGCGCCTGAGAATGGTGCCGAAAAAGACATAGGCATAAGCCACCCAGACCACGGTGATCAGGATATCAATGGGCCATTCCAGTTCGGCATACTCCTTGGAGGTGGTGTACCCCAGGGGCAGTGTAATCGCCGCGGCGACGATCGCCGCCTGCCAGCCCCAGAATGTGAATGCTGCCAGCCGGTCGTCACACAGGCGCACGTGGCAGGTGCGTTGTACGACATAATAGGAAGTGGAGAACAGGGCGCAGCCGCCGAATGCGAAGATCACCGCATTGGTATGCAAAGGGCGCAACCGGCTGAAGGTCAGCCAAGGGATGTCGAAATTCAATACCGGCCAGGCCAGTTCCGCGGCGATGTACACACCCACCGCCATGCCGACGATTCCCCAGATAATCGTCATAATGGCGAACTGTCTGACGACCTTGTAATTATAGGTACCGGTTTCAGCCATGCTTTACTCTCCGGTATCCAGGCAGTTGCCTGATTAATTATTAGAACCCATGCTTAATTCGGTGGTTCCTGTTTTACAGGAATATACCACCATTTTTTATTAGGAATAAAGGCAATGCTACACAATGGTGCTGCGGAGGTTCAAGAGTTGGAGGTGTCCTGGTATTGCCGAAAGCTGCCGTCATTGGGACAGAATGAATAATCAATGTTGTCCTTGCAAGTGAGGGCGCGGTCACACTCCTCCAGTTTGTCACAAGCTTCGCAGTTTACTACCTGGCGTTCGATGGTATTGAGCGGTACGCCGTACAGATAACTATCGAACGGAACGCCGCGTTTTCGCAGCATGGGGAACATACGTAGTGAACGGATACGCTGTGCCAGTTTTGTCCTGGGTCCTGATGGTGACTGGAAGTTTCCCCGGATGGCAAGGGCCAGGCGGGTTCCGGTATAGATGATCATGGCCAGGACCAGAATGATAAACAGGACTGCGATAAAATTCATGAATTCCCCTTGCATGCTATATTGACGGGTCAAAGTATCCCATATGCGGTGATGATGGATATTGATATATATCAAATAAATAGCAATTCGATGTGGATGTCTGAGCGCTTGCCCATTAAAGATATTTTTTACTGATACAGTTCATAGAATTTAACTAATGTCCATCCATAAACGTCAATATTTCTCTCGCAAAGGCGCCAGGAAAGCTTTTTTGCATGACTTTACTAACAATCACTTGTCACTTTGCGATCTTTACGTCCTGGCGAGAATTATTCTTTCTGGATGGATACTAATACTCTACCGGGAACAGCGTGATGGCTCCGGATTTTATTAATGAATACCGTGGCCAATAATCGCTGTGACGCCGATCCATAGCTGTATGTCCACCCGCCAAAAGCACCACGGCTATCAGAATTGTGCTAACCTGCCACGTTGTTTTTTTATCCTGGACTGATGTCACCTTCTGAAACATTAACCGGGCCGATTGAGCCGGCGACTGAGTGCTTCCATTGCGGTGAGCCGGTACCGGCGGGACAGCGCCTGACTCTCCCCATCAATGGTGTAGATCAACCTTTATGTTGCCGTGGTTGTCAGGCGGTTGCGCGGACGATTGTCGAATACGGCCTGGAGAATTTCTACAAACACCGCACTAAACTCTCCGTGCGACCTGATCAAACTGTTGCCGGGGGATCGGACGGCCTGGAGGAGTATGACGATAAGGCTTTTCAGGCAGGTTTTATAGAAATTGATGACGGAAATATCCATGCCGCTCATCTGCTGCTCGAAGATGTCGTCTGTCCCGCCTGTACCTGGTTGATCGAGTCGCGCCTGGTTCGGCTGGCAGGGGTGACCGAAGTCACGGTCAATTACTCCAGCAACCGCGCCCGGATACGCTGGGACGAAACCCGGATCAAACTGAGTGATATCCTGCAGGCCATTGTGGCCCTGGGCTACCGGGCCTATCCCTACGACCCGCAGCAGGGGCAGAACCTGACGCAGCAGGAGGGCAGGGCGCAGCTGCGCCGGCTCGGTCTCGCCGGCCTGTTGGGCATGCAGGTGATGATGTTATCCATCGCCACCTATGTCGGTGACTGGCACGGTATGGAAGCGCAATACAGATATTTCTTTTACTGGCTTGGCCTGTTATTGACGACGCCCGTAGTGGTCTACTCCGCCCGGCCGTTTTTTCAACGGGCCTGGCGTGATCTGCGCCTGTTGCGCACCGGCATGGATGTACCGATCTCGTTAGGGATCGCCATTGCCTATTTATCCAGTGTTTATGCCACCGTCAACAGTAACGGCCATGTCTATTACGATTCGGTGGTCATGTTTGTGTTTCTGTTACTGACCGCCCGGTATCTGGAGTTCACGGCAAGGAAACGGGCAACGCAACATGTTGACCGGATCGGCCGGATCATCCCCGCCATGGCAACACGCCTGCGGCAATCAGGAGAGGGTTATCTGCAGGAGCGGGTTGCGGTAATGCATCTGAGACCGGGCGACCGGGCCCTGGTGCGTCCCGGAGAGGTTGTCCCCGCCGATGGCATCGTCGTCGAAGGGAAAACGACAGTAGATGAATCCATTGTTACAGGTGAGAGCCAGGCCATGCCGAAATCAATCCAGGACACCCTGATTGGCGGGAGCACAAACAGGGAGTCACCGGTACAGATGCGGGTGGACAGGACCGGTGCCGACACGGTGGTCGCCAATATCTTGCGTCTGCTTGAATCGGAGCAGGCGGAAAAACCCGCGCTGGCGGTGCTTGCTAACCGCATCGCTGCCTGGTTTGTGTTTGCGGTACTGATATTGGCGGTGGCCGTTGCCTGGTACTGGTGGCAGACGGACCGTGAAATGTGGTTACCGGTGACGCTGTCTCTGCTGGTAATTACCTGTCCCTGCGCCCTGTCGCTGGCGACACCGGTGGCGGTGACAACGGCATCAACGGCACTCATGCGCCGGGGCATGGCGGTCGTTAAACAGAATGCGATTGAAACACTGGCACAGGTCACGATCGTGGTTTTTGACAAGACCGGAACACTGACTGATGGCCTCCTCAAGGTCAGCCGGATCACCTGCCGGCCCGGCGCCAGTGAAGCGCAGTGCCTGACTGTTGCCGCTGCCCTGGAGAAGAGTTCTGAACACCCCATCGCCAGAGCAGTAGTGGAAGCGGCCGCTTCACAAGCAGCTGCTGTCGCGACCAATGTGGAGAATCATCCCGGCGCCGGTGTCACGGGTTTTGTTCAGGGCAAAAAATATTTTCTCGGTACCGGGGATTTTATTCTTGAGCAAACAGGTGTCAGCGATAGAGATTTTTCGGCGGACGCCGGACCATCACCACAATTCAGCCCCGTTATCCTGGCCGACAACAGTAAAATTCTCTGCGTGTTTTATCTGTTTGATGGCATCCGGCCGGATGCCCGATCCTTGATCGACACAATCCGGCTGGGGGGGCGATCCAGCCTGGTGCTGAGCGGCGATGCCGGGCCGGCGGTGCAGGCGTTGTCCGGGAAGCTGGGGATCACGAAGGCATACAGCCGTCTAACACCGGAAGGCAAACTTGCCCGGCTGAAACAGCTGATTGCACGGGGAGAAGTGGTGGCCATGGTGGGCGACGGCGTGAATGATGCCCCGGTACTGGCTGCTGCCCATGTCTCCATCGCCATGGGGAGTAGTGTGGATATCACCAGGATCGGCGCAGACATGATCCTGCTCAACAATCGCCTTGATACCATCGGCGAGGCAATATCGCTCGCCTCCGGGACGTTGACCATTATCAGGCAGAACCTGCTCTGGGCAATTGCCTACAATGCACTGGCCTTGCCCGCCGCCGCCATGGGGATGGTTGCACCCTGGATGGCTGCGATCGGCATGTCCGCCAGCTCCCTGGTGGTGGTCGGCAATTCCCTGCGGCTGGGACGCTGGCGATAGCGGCCGGATAACCATGGAAATTATTTATCTTCTTATCCCTATCTCCCTGTTCATTATTCTGATAGTGATCGCTGTCCTGTTCTGGGCAATCCGATCGGGACAATATGATGATCTGGAGGGACCGCGCCACCAGATCCTGATGGATGATGATCAGGTAATAACCAGGGAGAAGGAGCAACAGTGAAGGCCATGTTGCTGGCTGCCTTGCGGTAAAGTGTGGTGATGAGATTGGTGTATGCTCAGGGGCAGCAACGGCGTGGCAATACCGAAACAGATGATCAACACACCGGCGAAACGTTTTAAATACACATTTCCTGAGACCCCGCGCAGGAACCCGCCGGCCATGCCTGCCGCGATCATCCCCGGCAGCGTCCCCAGGCCGAAGGCGAGCATGGACAGCGCCGCGGTTACCGGATCGCCGCCGGCGACGGCCCAGAGCAGGGTCGCGTAAACCAGTCCGCAGGGCAGCCAGCCCCACAACATGCCGATGAACAGGGCCTTGAAGCCCGAGTCAACCGGCAGGAACACTCTGCCCAGGGGCTGCAGGTATTGCCAGATTGTATAGCCAAGCCCTTCGATATGTTTCAATCCCGGCAGCCAGCCGGCAATATGCAGGCCCAGTATGACAAGTATCATCCCGGCAACGATCTGTAACAGGAGATGCGCGCTATGCGTATCCACCCGATCTAAAAAAAGATAAGCAAACGCCCCAAACAGTGCGCCGGCCAGGGTGTAACTGCTTATGCGGCCCAGGTTATAGGCGGAGACAATATGTAAAGTAGACAGGGAGTTGTCACGGAGGTTTGCCGGTAAACTCATGCTCAACGCACCGATAATACCGCCACACATGCCCCAGCAATGGAGGGTGCTGAATAGCCCCAGGGAAAAGGCGATGCCATAGTGGGTAAGGGAAATCACCGGAGTAAGATACTGGATTTACTTATGAACATGAAACTGGTTATTTCGAGTGTAGACGAATGCTATCTTAAGGAGACTCTGACCTGATCGGAGTCTCCTTAAACCATCCTGAAGTACTGCTGGTGTAATTGTTCTAAGTGCAGGTATTAATGCAGGGTTTTGGGGAAAGGCAGATAGCCTTCTTCAGATCTCAGACGTTGCCGTTCATCCGGTATATAGGGAAACCATTCGATGAAATCCGGCATATCCAGTGGTGATAAGTGATTACGGAAAGCCGCCAGCCGGCAGGCCTTTACTTCAATGATCCCGTCAGTTGCCAATCGCGTAATCAGCTTCACCAGATTCTCGTGACCGTTTTGACCGGGATTTCCCAATAAACCGATATCATAACCGTGCAGGATCATTGCGATTTTAGTCTGGCCCCTTGTGCCCCTGAAATAGGTCTCAGCCCGTTTTAATGAGCGGAATAGGACAGCCGGGCTTTGGTAGGTGAAATCAAGATAATACTTCAACGGTTGTGCAGCCGGTTGATCATGCGCATGGATTCCCTCTGCCGAAGCTGCATGGCAGCAAAAAACAGCAAAACAGAGATAAACTGTCCGGATCCTTGCCATGCCACTGCAAGCCGGTATCGAATAATCATGGTCAGATCCGGATTGCACTTTGGCGGATGCATTTTTAGCAGACATTTCTACTTCCCAAACAGGACACGAACAAAATAATCTCACGAGCATTAATTTTTTAGGGTCTTCAGCAGAATCTGTGGGTTGATATATAAACAGTAGCCCG
>JBHHYN010000085.1:0-12577 GCA_046757565.1 Gammaproteobacteria bacterium
GGGAATGACGGGCTACTGTTTATATATCAACCCACAGATTCTGCTGAAGACCCTACTTATTATATATGGAGTCGGCTCCATTCAAGGCTTGGATAAAATTCATCCCTGTCCCGGCAGTCCTGCCGGGGCACACATCCGTGTGCGCCCGTTCGGCATGCTGCAAAGGTCCACCGGACCTTTGGTCATGCCTCACCCTGCCGGGAGCGCCATTTCACAGTGACTTGTCAACCTTGCTACACTGTTAATGTATCAGCGAGCAAACCGGGTGCGGTTAAGAGATGATACACATTGTTCTTCAACTTGAATGATCAGAATACATCGGCAGGGAACGTTAGCCTGAACAACAATACGGAGACTCCAGGCCGGGCCTTCAACCTGACGGAATTCTGGAGTGGAATGGCCGCCGCAGCGGTAGTATTGCCACAGGCCATGGCATTCGGCGTTGCGCTGCTGACACCGTTCGAATTCGATCCCTCCAGCGGTGCTGTAATGGGCCTTATCGGCGCCGCCGCATTGAGTCTTACCTCCGGGATTTTCGGAGGGACGCGCGGATTAATCAGCGCCCCCACGGGGCCGACACTGGTATTATTGGGTGCCGCGCTCGCTTCCCTCGTAGCCGCCGGGTTGGAAGGCGCTGCCTTGCTTACCGGGCTTACCGTGGTGCTTGTCATGACGGGTATTTTCCAGATTTTGATAGGTATCTCCGGTGGCGGCCGCCTGATTAAATTTATGCCCTATCCGGTCGTCTCCGGTTTTATGACAGGATCGGCGTTATTGATGATACTGTCGCAACTCAAGTCTCTTACCGGTGAAAATTTCAGCACCAGTCTGGAGATCTGGTATCTGATCCCAATGATCACGGCGGCCATTACCTTTGTGCTGGTCTCTATTACTCCAAGAATATTACCGGCAATCCCCGGCACCATCGGTGGCCTTGTTGGGGGTACTGTGGCCTTTCACTGCCTGACTCCCCTTGTTTCCGGCCCGCTGCCGGAAACATGGATTATCGGGGCCTTGCCTGGTCCGGAATCGATTGAGGTTGGATTTAACCTTTCTGAAATCAATGGGTTACCGTGGACGACAATGATTGTCTCGGCACTGGCGCTAGCTGTGCTTGCATCCATCGATACCCTGTTAACATCTGTCATCGCCGATATTGGTACGGGTGTCCGTCACAAGGCAAGACGGGAATTAGTTGGCCAGGGAGCGGGGCAGATCGTATCCGGGTTATTTGGAGGGATGGCGGGCGCAGGCACCACCGGCGCGACACTGGTTGCGGTCAAGACGGGGGGACGGCGCTGGTCCGGTGTCAGTGCCGGTTTCAGCTTTGTTTTGCTAATACTTTTTGGTGGTCCTATAGGCTACGTCTTGCCTGTCAGTGTTCTGGCCGGGATCATCCTGCATGTTGCAGCCGGCATGTTTGAGAGGGATATATTTGCCTGGCTGCGCCGCCGCCGTACCCGTATGGATGCCGGTATCGCTATTTTTGTTACCATCATAACGGTGGTCTACGATTTGATGGCGGCCGTGGGCGTCGGGGTCATGATCGCCATCATTCTTTTCATCCGCGCGCAGATAAAAGCGCCTGTGATCCATCGGCGCTCAACAGCCAGGCAAGTGCGATCCGTCAGGCATCGGCCTGAAGAGCAGAGGAGTCTCCTCGATGCTCACGGGGACCGGATTGTATTGTATGAACTGCGTGGAAATCTTTTCTTTGCCACCGCCGATCAACTGTTCGAGAAACTTCTGCCTGATCTGGATCGCGCCGCATGGATTATTCTGCATATGCGGCGCATCTATCAGGTTGACCTGACGGGAGTCAAGATTCTTCAGCAAATTGCCGATCGCCTGCATGCTAACGGTGGACAGCTTGTTTTCTGCAATGTACACAGACAAATCGGTCTTGGAAAAAAAGTCAAAGAGGCCCTGAGAAAAATAAGTCCAACCCGTGGTGGTCCGAAGGTTAAAACATTCAATGGTCTGGATGAAGCCCTTGAATACGCCGAGAATTCATTACTGGAAGAGATGGGCGTGCTGCCTGTTCCAAGCAACAAGTCAATCAAGCTTTCCGATATGGATATTTGCGCCGGCATGACAGCGGAGCAAATCACTGCCTTCCAACAGGTACTCAAGCCAAAAACAGTGAAAGGCGGGGAAAAGGTCTTCGCAATCGGTGAAACCGGAGAGGAGATGTATCTGGTTTCCAGGGGAGAAGTCGATATACGCCTCCCGACAACCAGACATCATTATATGCGCCTGGCTAAGTATGGACCGGGTGCGTTATTTGGTGAAATCGCATTTCTGCAACCTGGTCCCCGCACAGCAGATGCCGTCGCTGTTTGTCCCGGTGAACTGCTGGTACTCAATCGAGCGGATTTTAATTCACTGGTGCGTACAGATAATAGTGCTGCCATTGCCGTGCTCATGGCACTGGCCAAGGCACAGGGAAACAATCTGCGTTGGTCGGCAACTGAAATCAGCCGTCTCGCCCAGTGGTAAGCCGTTAATGATTCTGTCTCACTGGATTACTCTGCCTGCTATACTGAATTTCCTCCATCACAAGACCGGCAAAGGGATACAGAACAAGCTGTGAATTCACTCATATCAGACATCTCCAGTAGCCGGACTGACATGCCAACGGGATCTCTTACTGATCCCTTCCAGCGTGCTGACGTGACCATAAAGCAAATCTTGTATGACTTGTTGGGCGTCATGGAGCAAAACGAAGAGGGTATTCTGCAAGATAGCGATCCGGAATATCTTCATGATTTTCGTGTGGCCATCCGCCGTACCCGGTCACTACTCGGACAAATTGAGGGGGTATTACCGGAGCGCCGGATCACCAGGTTTGGCAGGGACTTTTCCTGGCTTGGGAATATTACAGGGCCTTGCCGCGATATGGACGTCTATCTCATCTCGTTTGATGCTTACCAATCAAGTTTACCGGCCAGCAAACGCGGAGACCTTGGTCCCCTGCAGGAATATCTTTACCGCCATAAAGAGAGGGAGCATAAGCGCCTCACAAAAGCGCTTGCAACAAAACGTTATCAAAAACTGAAACACGACTGGAGGGATTTTCTGAAAAGGCCCCCTGTAAGGGTTTCAAAACTGCCTCATGCGGGCAGGCCCGTTATCCATGTGGCAAGTGAACGGATCTGGCGCGTCTATCGGAAAGCGATTAAACAGGGTCGTGATATAGGGCCCGGGTCCCCCGCCATTAAGCTCCATGAATTGCGTAAAACATGTAAAAAATTGAGGTATTTGAACGAATTTTTTCAGTTTTTATACCCGGAACGGGAGATCAGGGCGCTGATTGAAAGCCTGAAAACCCTGCAGGACAATCTTGGTGAATTCCAGGATCTGCAAGTACAACAGGGATCGCTCCGTACATTTGCCCTGGAGATGGAGCGGGAAACCGGGATTTCCAGTGAAACCCGTCATGCCATGGAGATACTGGTATTCAGACTTGAGCAACGTAAGCAGCGGGTGCGGGTAAATTTTGCCCAGCGATTTAACAGATTTGCTTCAACAGCCAATCATGGCTTATACAGGAAAATCCATGCTTGCCGCCAACTTCAACAGAATGCCGGGTGACAGATTTGCCGATCCCATCCTTTACCGCAGGTTTATAATGCATGGAACTGCCTGGCAGGAAATGGATTGCTTGGGTGGCGGATTCCGGCACTGCGAACTCCGGAATGGAGCGTTACCGGCTTTTTCCAGATTGCCGGGAATTGTCATGAAAGGCTTGCAATTATTAGAATAGTGTCACAAACTCCGTCCAAATGTGTGGATTTATTCACATAAAATGTTATGATATAATATATAGTTACAAATGAATATTAAAGAATAGGTTGAATAATGTGATGTGTTTCTCCAAAACGCTTATAGCACTAACCATAACCGCATCTATGATGTTGGCGGGTTGTGCCTCGGAACAGACCGCCAAATCGTCTGAGCAAGCACCGGACAAACTGGTCGTTTATTCTGATGGTACGATGAAATTCAAGAAACGCAGATTACCTGAGAAGGATGTAGTTATCTATCCAGACGGTTTCGGTGGCGAGAGGGCTGCCGTGAAAATGCGTGTTCCGCTACACCCGGATTTTTACCGGGATTCGATCATTGTAGAAAGAAAACCCCAGCTGGAAAAAGTAAGTATTGATAACAAATAAGGCTCTTCAGCAGAATCTGTGGGTTAACAAGAAAGACTTTTGAATAAAAACTGATTAAATAGAGAGGCGGATTCAAGTCATAAATACCGTCATTCCCGTTTTCACGGGAATGACGGGCTACTGTTTATATATCAACCCACAGATTCTGCTGAAGACCCACAAATAAAGGACGACTGCTCATCCTTATTGGTGCAGGAATAAAATATTTAATCCTGAAGATCATCCATCTGCTCATGAAGTGTTTTACGTTGTCCCGGACAGGAGAATAATAGAATTCATAGCGCCCGCCTTTCCCCTCGAAAAACGGCTGTCATGCTGATTTTTAATCATTATTTGTTAAAAAAATTTGCTCATACTTGGCAATTCGCAATTCTATGGACTATGCTACATCCTAATGCAGTTTAATGATGTTGGTAACATCGGGGGTCTTGTTCCAGCCTGGTCTTCTCCAACTGCAAGCATAAAATACACTTTCTATTTAGGGGAGGCGTGCGATGAGTAGTAGTGGTGTAGTTAAGTGGTTTAATAATTCTAAAGGCTTTGGTTTTATAGAACCCGAAGGCGGCGGCGATGATATTTTTGTTCATTACTCTGCGATCAAGAGTGAGGGATACAAGACACTGAATGAGGGGCAGAGTGTGTCTTATGAAGCGGAGCAGGGACCAAAAGGATATCACGCAGTTGAAGTGCAAATTAAAAACTAGATTTTTATCTCTCTAGAGGATAAATCCCCGCCTGGTGCGGGGTTTTTTTTAGAGAGAAACGCCCCGGCATAGACACTTTCCGGCGTACCGGTTTTCAGGGTAACGGTAATGAACCCTTGCCGGTGCAAGGGGTTTCAATCCATAGATCCGTAATGGGGGAAATAGAATCGGATAATGATGTCAGGATGGGAACAGGTATTATTGGGAATCGGCGCATTCCTTATCCTCTTTTTTTTCTGGCCTGGCGTAAAAACCGCCATGCAGCGCAGTAAAGAGGTAGAGAATCCGGATTGGCAAGGTGCGTTAGTGCCAATCGGGATTGTGCTCCTGTTCGTTATTGTGTTAATTATGTTTGCCAGATCCTGAGATGGCAAGCACGCACTTTGCAGGTTAAAAATGCATAAACTAATCAACAGACCTGGTTCCAGTTCTATGGGTCCATGGGTGGTATTCTTCCTGATGCTGTCAGCGGGCCAGGTACGGGCAGATGAAGAGGTATTGTCTGCAAAGGAATTACTTGTGAATTGTGAGGAAAACACTGCGCCTGGCCGCCCAAGCCAATATTGCATGCGCTACGTCTTTGGCCTTGTGCAGACAATTGATATGCTGCAACAGGCGGGATCCGGTCAGAAATTATTCTGTATCGATCCGGATGTTATCGGTCTGGAAGAGGTGACGATTAAGGTGACTGTGTGGTTGAAAGCCAGGCAGGACATGCTTGATGAAGATGCCTATGTGCTGGTCAGTGAAGCCCTGAATGCAGAATATCCTTGTAAGTTACAGGACATTTAATTGAATTGTGGGAGCGCTTAAGAGGAAGCAGGTCTATAACGCCAACAAATTGCAAAAGCGGCTGCGGCGTCATGTTGGCCGGGCGATAGAAGACTTTGGCATGATCGATGAGGGCGATCGGATCATGGTTTGTCTGTCCGGTGGCGCCGATTCCTATACCCTGCTGGATATATTGTTAAACCTGAGACGTAATGCACCGGTTGGGTTTGAACTGATTGCTGTCAATCTGGATCAAAACCAACCGGGTTTCCCCCGGGATATCCTGCCCAACTACCTGACAGAGATAGATGTCCCTTTCCATATCATTGAGCAGGATACCTATAGTGTGGTCAAGGGCATCATTCCTGAAGACAAGACCATGTGTAGTCTCTGTTCCAGGTTGCGAAGAGGGATCCTTTACAGCTTTGCCAGGGAACATGGGTTCAGCAAGATCGCTTTGGGCCACCATCGTGATGATATTATTGAGACCCTGTTTCTGAATATGTTCTACGGCGGCAAGCTCAAGGCCATGGCGCCCAAGTTGCTCAGTGATGATGGCAGACATATCGTTATACGTCCACTGGCCTACTGTAAAGAGCAAGACATCAAGGCCTATGCCGCCTATAAGGCGTTTCCCATCATTCCCTGTTACCTGTGTGGTTCCCAGGACAACCTGCAGCGGCAGGCGATAAAACAGATGCTCGGGGAATGGGACAAGAACTATACAGGCCGTATAGAAAATATATTTTCCGCCATACAGCATCTTGTACCGTCCCATCTGGCGGATATCGATCGCTTTGATTTTTCAGGGCTTGGAGAGGATCCGGAAAACACTGTGGAAGGGGACGGTGAAGGCGGGCCCACTTGATAAATCTGTATTCCATAATCCACCCACTCCGGCATACCTCATTAGAGGTAGTTCCTTTATATGACAAATTCTTTCCCGAGGCGAACGCAGTGAAGCAGCTGTCATCCCGAGCGAATGAAATGAGTAGAGGGATCTTATACATATCATGAGTGGGCGCTATATTTGGAAATATCCGATTAGCTTCGCCACAGTTGCCTGATATCACATATAATTCAAGGATCCTCATGCATATTTTTTCGATAATCCAGCAGATTCTGATTTATGCAATCCCTATAGTCTTTGCAATTACCGTACACGAGGTCGCCCATGGCTGGGTAGCCAGCAAGCTTGGCGATCAAACGGCACGGATGATGGGACGCCTGACCCTGAATCCGGTGAAACACATCGATCCGGTAGGCACCCTGGTTGTTCCACTAATCTTATTGACTATCACCAACTTTATCTTCGGCTGGGCCAAACCCGTTCCGGTGGACTGGAGGAATCTGCGAAACCCGAAACGTGATATGGCCTATGTGGCCATCGCCGGGCCTTTTGCGAACCTGTTAATGCTCACGCTCTGGGCGTTGCTTGCCAAGCTCATTTTTATTTCCGGTGATATGTATCACAATATAGCGCCACAGCTTTTTGAGATGTGCAGGGCGGGTATCTTCATCAATATCATCCTGATGGTGTTAAATCTTTTTCCGGTCCCCCCTCTGGACGGAAGCCGGGTGTTGTCGGCGCTACTCCCCCCTGTGTGGGCCTATAGATTCAATCGGGTTGAACGCTATGGACTGGTGATACTGCTGGTACTGCTGGCAACGGGCTTGCTGGGCAGGGCCCTTGGACCGCTGGTGTTCGGCCTTGACAATTATGTTACTTCATTGATAACGGTGTAGACGCGGGCGGGGTACCTCGGGTTTATTACCCATCTTTGTGAATGACCGTATCCATTATAGGGTGTTTGGCCCGACAAAATGGGTCACGGGGGGAGACTGGTTGTCCACCAGGAGCCTGCGCAGCCTCTCCTGTAACAGTTGATCGGCGTTGGTGACACGCTCGTGCTGGCGCAGGTGCTCAAGCCAGGACTCGACCATATAGTATTCCAGGTAATATCCCGGTTTTTCGGCATCTTCCAATACGTCCCAGGCATAAGCCCCGTCGCGCCTGCGGATTTGTCCAAGTTCATGGATGGTGGTCATGAATTCTGCTTGTTTGTCTGCCTTAACGTGATAATGGACGAGCACCATTACCGGGGCGCGATCATGTGTGACCCGATCATGAGTGAGCGGCGTCGTCCAGTGCATGGATGGGGTAAGATCGATATTCTCAATATTGCTAATGGACCAGCGCCATGTCAGCAATGCCGCGATGATCGCACCGGCCGCAGCAGTGACCAGGGCAAAGGGGATGCTGGTTTGCGCGGCGACCTTGCCCCAAAGCAGGCTGCCCGCCGCCATCGATCCCATGAGGATAGTCATGAACACCGCCAGTCCACGCGAGCGCACCCAGTCCGGTAACGCCATCTGCGCTGCCACCTGCAATGAGGAGATGACGCTTATCCACGCTACCCCGCACAGGGCCATGGCTGCCATAGACAGGGCGAGTTGATGGAGGTATGCAATCGCAATCATGGCGCAGGAAAACAGCACCGTCGCGCCGGTAACCAGTTGGTTACTCGAAAAACGGCTGCGCAAACGGGGCAGCAACAATGCCCCGAGTACGGCGCCTGTTCCGATGGAGGCAACCAGCGCCCCGAATGTTTGCGGTCCACCTCCAAGCAACTGCCGGGCCACCAGCGGCAGCAGGGCCCATAAGGCGCTGGTAAACAGGAAGAAGCCGACGTTACGGACCAGGGTGGCATGCAGTGTTGTCGAGTGGCGCGCAAAACGGACACCGCTCTTCAAGGCGGATAAAAAGCGTTCAGCCGGCAGGCTGCTGGATGTTGGAACCCTTCGCCAGCGCCACAATACCGCGACGACGAACAGAAATGAGATGGAATTGATAATAAACACCGCACCACTTCCCGCCATGGAGATAATGATGCCTGCCAATGCCGGACCGATGGCACGGGCCACATTCATGCCCATCGAATTGAGAGAGATGGCGCGTTGCAATTCACTGCGGGGAACGATTTCGGGGGTCACAGCAGCCCAGGCAGGCAACATCATCGCCGTGCCGATGCCCATGGCAAAGGTCAGCGCCACCAGTATCCAGGCATTGGTGACGCCGTTTAATGTCAGAATACCGAGCACACCCGCTACCATCATCATCCACATCAGCGCAGTGATCAGATAACGCCGGCGATCAAAGATATCGGCCAGGGCGCCTGCAGGCATCGCCAGCAGAAAGATTGGCAGTGTCGTGGCGGTTTGTATCAATGCCACCATCACCGGGGAGGGCGCCAGCGATGTCATCAACCAGCCCGCACCGACATCATGCATCCATGTGCCGACATTGGAGATAATCGTCACACACCACAATGATCTGAACAGCGGAATTTGTAACGGGCTCCAGGGAGAGGCGACGGCTGTTTTGTTATTCTGCCGGCCCGATTTGGCATTCTCCATCGTCATACAACAGTTTATGCATTTAAAAAACGCATAAGTCTACATCATTTTGGTTCTGTGGTGATTGGGGTATGGCTTAAACATGATTTGGACGACTATTTAAAACCATTCATAATGGGAAAGGTAAGAATGCTACCGCAGCTTGCCATTCGTACCTATTGATTGATATGGCTGTGGTTGCAGTCTGCTCCTAACAAGTCTCCAACCAAATTCCCTGATAACAGGGAAAATACAGGGAATTTTCTCCATTTTTGGCATGAATAATCAGAGTCTAAGCACCAAAATCCACAGTGGTACTGCGTTACAACATCACATCATTTGAAACCACCAATAATTAACAGGGAATTATCAGGGAATCCGATTTTTGGAAGGCATAATCTTTATGTTTGCCGAGAGCAGGCCAAATACCAGAGATTCATGTGGAGGAAATGACCAATGACCAAGCAGAAATCAGTGACAGTAACCCGTGAAAAACTGTATCAACAGGTCTGGGACCCCCCTATGACTGTTATATTGCATTCAAAACTGATCCAGAGTTTGCATCGAATTATGAACCACGTTGACTTGGATAAGATCATGAAATCATTTGGAGATATTGATTGAAGTCCGAGTCAGTTATTAAATGCAAAATTCATCAAAAGTGGGTTAATCGAGCGCGCAAATCAATACCCTGAATAACGCTGTTTTGCATAAAACTTAAAAAATGATCGACATAATAACCTAAATATTGTACAACACAAAAACCTAATAAATGTACAGCACAACAACCTAGAATAGGATAGTAAATGGCCAAGCCCGCAGAAAAGTTAGCGCAGTCTCTCGAACTGCTTCAGGCACTCCAGGAAGAGGGTATTGTCGCGATACGCGCAAAGCATATTGGCCGCACCCACCGGCAACGGTTGCTTGAAAACGGTTTTATCAAAGAAGTGATGAAAGGCTGGTATATTCCTTCGCGTCCAGATGAAAACGAAGGAGAAAGCACCACCTGGTATGCGTCATTTTGGTCATTTTGTTCCGCTTACCTCAATAACCGTTTTGGTGATGACTGGTGTTTGTCTCCTGAACAGTCTCTTTTAATACACGCCGGAAACTGGACTGTTCCACAACAGTTACTTGTACGCGCCCCCTATAAAGGCAGTAATAAACCAGTTGAATTGCTATATGGAACTTCAATATATGATGTTCGTACCAGCATACCGGACAAAAAAGAAATCATAGAGAAAGAGGGCCTTCGTTTGTTTTCGCTGCCCGCTGCTTTGATTCATTGCGCACCCGGGTGTTTTACACAGTATCCTATTGACACACGAGCTGTCCTATCAATGGTGAAAGATGCATCTGATGTGCTGGCACAACTCTTGGATGGTGGTCATAATCGGGCGGCCGGAAGACTGGCAGGTGCGTTTCGTAATATTGGTCGTAATCGCATTGCTGATGACATCATAAAAACAATGAAAGCTGCTGATTATGATGTACGCGGAGTTGATCCATTTGAAACAAAACTTTCGTTCACCATTTCAAGTCGTGAGAATTCTCCTTATGTAAATCGCATCCGGCTGATGTGGGAACAAATGCGGGAGTCTGTAATTGAATCATTCTCAGCGTTTAAACCTCAAAAAATAGATATAGATGGTTATCTCAAACAGGTTGAGGATATTTATGTAACCGATGCCTATCATTCTTTATCTATCGAAGGGTATCGGGTATCGCGAGAGCTAATTGAGAAAGTAAGAGCAGGAAACTGGCAACCGGATACAGATGAAACAGACAGGGAGCATCTAAATGCTTTAGCTGCAAGAGGTTATTGGCAGGCATTCCAGGCAGTCAAAGAAAGTATTAAGAAAGTCCTTGATGGGAGTAATCCCGGAGATGTCGTCAAGGATGCCCATGGAGATTGGTATAGAGAAATGTTTGCGCCCAGTGTGACCGCTGGTATTTTAAAACCAGGTGACTTGGCTGGTTATCGCAATCGTCCGGTTTATATTCGTCGATCACATCATGTGCCGCCCAATTACGAAGCAGTTAGTGAGTTAATGCCGACTCTTTTTGAATTAATAAAAAACGAAAAATCTTCAGATGTACGTATCGTGTTAGCACATTTTATTTTCGTCTTTATCCATCCCTACGTAGACGGTAATGGACGCATGGGGCGGTTTATCATGAACGTAATGTTTGCTGCCGGTGGCCATCCATGGTTAGTCATTCCCGTGGAAGAGCGGGATAATTATATGGCGGTTCTGGAAGAAGCGAGTGTAAAACAAAATATTTTACCTTTCGCACAATTTCTAAATCGATTAACCGGCTATGCTTGAAAATTGGCTTAAGATATGGTCAAGTCTCGTTTATCATGCTGTTGTGATCCAAAAAATAAACCGGTGCTGATATGGCGACGTTAAAGGAGTATTACCAGAAAGACCAAGGAAAAAGCTTGTTGATTAATAGATGTTGATTTGCATGCTCGATTGAGCCACTTATGGTGGTGATTTGCATTTAATAACTGCACTATCGATTATTAGTAACTGCGTAAATTTGGCATCCATTTAACGGATCAAAGTTCAATGCAAAATCTGGGTCAATTTTGAATGCAAATTAACAGTTCATAGCTCCATCCTCTCAAGAAATGGAGTCTCCGGAGTTCCCGGGGCGATTCAACTGTGATCTTTCCCCGGTTTTTGGACACTTCCAAAAAACAGTCATAATGCTGCGAACGAGAAACCGTCCTCCTGGCCAGTCGGCACGGTACCGCCTAGAAATAGATGGAATAAGAACAGGACATCGATGCCAATATGATAGGGTCCTGGCGTCTGGAACTGAGCGATTTTGGCGAAACAACATACACTGGCATATGGGAAACCAGGGATGAAGAGATGGCTGCCCTCAAAAGTGAATTGGCGCGGGTCCTAGGAGGGAAACTGTGATTTTTAAAAAAATCGGTAGTAATCATCGAAAAAGTATCAAAATGAAGTACCGCAATGTTCGGTGAGATCAGGCCGCGCCTTGTGAACGTGATGATCCCCAAAAATATCCGTTCATGGCGGGTGATCAATCCAAGAATTATTAAAAACCCGGTACATTCAAACCCCTGAATAGTTGTGTCATTGTAGTTTATTGGTGGAGACACGTATCAGAGACCAGACTGTATGGCTGGGGGTAGAGGAGTGACTCGCTACATCCGTGCAGCTCGCACTACGTGCGGACTAAAGTCCGCCCAAATCGGCTGTCCTGCCGATTTGTCGAACCTGGAGAAATCAACTCCAACCCTCATGCTCCCGCGGCTTGGAAAATCAGTCTCGCGAGGAGCCTGATTTTCCAAGTTGGCTGGGGGTAGAGGATTCGAACCTCTACTGGCGGAGTCAGAGTCCGCTGTCCTACCGTTAGACGAACCCCCAATCGTAAGTTGTAAGTTTAAAGTTTAAAGTGGAAAGTGGAAAGTGGAAAGTGGAAAGTGGAAAGGAAAGATGGCTCTTCAGCAGAATCTGTGGGTTAACAAGAAAGACTTTTGAATAAAAACTG
>JBHHYN010000086.1:0-12251 GCA_046757565.1 Gammaproteobacteria bacterium
CTAATATCTATTCAGAAAATCGGGGATGGGGAATTAACCGCTGACAAACTACTCAAAATACTAGTTCGTCCGGCTCATATCAGACATCAATCGACAACTATGGAGAGAATTGAATGCAGTCAAACAAGTTGTTACGCATCATATTATTGTCTGTGTTGCTGGCCGGTATTACGGTTGCAATTTACTACCACAAGCAGTTCGATGCCGCTGCCCTGGAACATTGGCTACAGGGCACGGGCCCGGCTGCGCCGCTGCTGTTCATGGCCATCTATATCCTGGCCACAGTACTTTTTATACCGGGTTCAGTGTTGACACTCGCGGGTGGCGCCCTGTTCGGCCCACTGTACGGTACTTTCTATAACCTCACCGGCGCCACCATTGGTGCGACGTGTGCGTTTCTGCTTGCCAGGTATTTATCCTCAAACTGGATTCAGGGAAAAACCGGCGGCCGGCTGAAACAACTTAAAAAAGGGGTGGAAGACGAAGGCTGGCGCTTCGTAGCGTTTGTTCGTCTGGTGCCGTTATTCCCGTTTGACCTGCTGAACTACGCCCTGGGGCTGACCCGCATCAAACTCTCCCATTACATTATCGCCTCCTATCTGTGCATGTTGCCCGGCACGTTTGCATATACCTATCTGGGTTATGCCGGCCGCGAAGCGGTGACCGGGAGTGAAGGAATGATCCAGAAAGGTCTGCTGGCGCTGGCGCTGTTGGCAATCGTGCTGTTTCTACCGCGCCTCATCACCCGCATGCGTCAAGTTTAGGTTATTTAAGGGGAAAGGTACTGACGAATCCCCTTATTCTTGGGCCTGACGCCTGGCATAAGCCTCCTTCTGCTCCGGTGTCGCTTCCTTGCTATATTTTTCTTTCCATTCATTATATGGCATACCATAGATAATCTCCCTTGCCTCCTCATAATCCAGGTTGATACCGCGTTCTTCCGCCGCTGCCTTGTACCATTTCGACAGGCAGTTTCGGCAAAACCCGGCCAGTATCATCAGATCAATATTCTGTACATCGGTATTATCACGGAAATGCTGCACCAACCGCCGAAAGGCAGCGGCCTCGAGTTCTACTTTTGTCTTTTCGTCCATCCTGACCTCCAGTTTGAAAGGGTTAAGCTACAAACAATTAGTAGATTCCCCCGGCTAAAGCCGGGGTACTTACCGTTACGGTTCTTCGAACCGAGTGCCAAAGCTAAATCGCTTTGGCCGCTCATTCATACACGGGTAAACCCGTGGTATTCTGCCATTTTGTGGCCGCTGTTATAAACACACCCGCAGCAAGTTGGCAGGGTATTAACGACATCAAGCCGGATTCATTCCGGCATCCAGTCAAATAGTGCACCGCTGGAACTTGTCCCGTACTTGACACGGGAGCGGACATTGTCTTACTGGGCAATGATTGTTCCTACAATCATATTGCATTCCCACCATCCATGGCGGTCATTCCTGCTACCGGCTCGTAGGCCGGCACAAGCTTCGCAGGAATAACATCAACGCAGCAAGCTGCGGGAAATTAAACTCAAAGAGATTAAAAATACATCAACTGACAATTGACAACGGACAAATCACAACGGACATATCATAAATCATATTTTTTTAATCGGTAACGCAGGGCCATGCGGGTGATCCCCAAATCACGCGCCGCTTTTGAAACATTGCCATGGGCGCGTTCCATGGCCAGTTTAATCAGGGTGAGTTCAGCTGATTCCAGCGTCATATTTTCTTCAATCGTCAACTCCTGTACATGGCTTGATGGTATCCCCAACGCCAGTGTGTCCGGGGTCAAGTTTCCCCCTCCGCTTAACAAGACGGCGCGTTCTATCATATGTTCTAATTCGCGCACATTTCCCGGCCAGGGGTAATCCCGGATGACTTTTTCTGATTCAGGCGTCAATGCCACTTTTGAAAACCCGTATCTCCTGGCAGTCTGTCCTGCAAAATAGCGGGCCAGCAAAATAATATCATTACCCCGCTCATGAAGCGGCGGGATAACTATTGATAATACGTTTAGCCGGAAATAGAGATCGGAGCGGAATTCCCCCTGCGTGGACATGCCGGCGATATCCCTGTTCGTCGCGGCGATAAACCAGGCTGCCACCGGCCGCTCCTGTGTGGTCCCAACCTTTCGAAGCGTACGTCTTTCCAGCACTGCAAGCAACTTGGATTGCAAATCGGGCGGCAACTCACCAATTTCATCCATAAAAAGCACACCGTCTTCAGCTGCTTCAATCAACCCGGTCCTGGCGATGTGGGCGCTGGTGAATGCCCCCTTCTCGTGGCCGAATAGTTCGGCCTCTATCAGGTCCTTGGGCAGACTGGCGCAATCGACATGCACGAATGGTTTTGAGTTTCGATGACTGCGGATATGTAACAAGTGGGCAATAATATCCTTACCTGTCCCGGTTTCTCCCAGGATCAAGACGGTCGGGGGGATGGAATCAGCAGTCTGGGTCAATTGGCTGATACGTTCAACTTGCTGCCGGATAGTCCTGATGGCGGAGCAGTCGCCCAGAAATTCAACAGGCTCATTGGCATGCTGCTCCCTTTTTGAGGAGTAGTTCAGCTTACGGCTTAATTCATCTCTCTCAAACACTTTCTCCACGTTGATCATCAATTCATCCAGGTCAACCGGTTTCTTGAGATAGTCCGAGGCGCCCAGTTTCATGGCCAGCACGGCATCTTCCACTTCTCCATAGGCCGACATAACCAGTACGGCGACAGCCGAATTCGACTGGTTGCGAATATCAGCCAGAAAATCCAGACCGGAACCGTCCGGAAGACGCATATCGAGCAGGACCAGATCAGGAAGCTCGTCCTTGAACTGTTTTCTTGCTGCTGCCAGATCCCCGGCTATATCACTGTGATACCCTGTTCGATTGAGCCGTTTCCGTATTGCCTTGGCGAAGACCATTTCATCCTCCACTATGAGGACACGTTTTTCCTGCACGGGTACTTCTGTTGACGTAATGATGGGATGTTGATCCTGTGTCATGGTTTATGTATATCCACTGGTTCTATCGGTGCACTGACGATTGCCTCTGTTCCTGTAGTGTGCTCATTTCGTTTGAATTTCAGTTCCCATCCATGAGTCTGACAAATCTTGAAGGCAACCGGGATGCCCAGACCGGTTCCGAAGCGCTTGGAGGAGGGACCGGGTTCCAGATTACCGGCCTGGGGCTCAAAAGGCAGCCCCGGGCCATTGTCAATCATCCTGATCAGAAAATTTTCTTTCTCCCTTTCAAAACAGATAAGTAACAGACCCGATTCGGGCGATGCCTCGATGGCATTGACCAAAAGCCCGTATAACGCCTGCTCCATTAAATCGGGATCCACTGACAGCTCCATATCGTGCTGCCAGTTTTTACGTTCAAGCCGGATATTTTTTGCTTCAAGCTTGGGTTTCAGAAGCGTTAGCGTTGCCTCAAGCATTGCTGACGCCCTGATCCGCTTTATATCCGGTTTCAGTGGGTGCAGATAGGAAACCAATGCGTTCACCCACCGGTTCAAGCGGTCAATTGTATCGATAATAGCATGTCTGCTTTCCCTGATTTCATCCGCATCAGTAATATCTTCAAGTACCTGAACCGTCGCACGAATACTCGCCAGGGGATTACGGATATTATGCGCCACGACCGGGACAAGGGTCCCCAGAGCTGCCTGTTTTTCACTCTCGATGAGGGCGTCACGGCTTGAGGCAAGGTCTTTTGCCATACGGTTGATAGAACCGGCAATTTCCGAGACCTCCTTAACGCCCTGCTCCGGTATCCGGTGTTGCAAGCGGCCATGACTGATGACGCTTGCACCTTGCATTACCGTCGCCATCGGTTGCATAAATTTGATGCGTAGAATATGCCTGCTGAACAGGACCAGAGCGACAGCCAGCAGGAAAAAAACAGGGATTAATACCGGGGCATACTGCGTCCAATGCCCTATGGTCTTATCCAATTGTTTATGCTCCTCCTCCAGCATCGATTTGAAGTGATGGTAGCTGTTCTCGAATTTGCCCACCATGTGTTCCGCAAAGCTGGGATTCAGGATCTTAAGGCGGACAAAATAATTCATGGCATAGGGATCATTAAAAATATTATTCATATCCTTTTGCAATTCACGATAGGAACGCTGCATCGCCTGGATGGCGTCATCCTCGCGCCGGGACGCCGATTCCTGCCGCAATCGATTGAAGTGTTTGTCTATGCCACGGGAATATTCCGCATACAGATCGAGGGCTTTGGGATCTTCCATGAGACGGGCGCGCATGACCTTCTCCATCTGCGCAAAGAGTTCACTCCGGATCTGCTCGGTTACGTAAATGAGTTTGTTAATCCGGACCGACTCGGTTGAGGTCTGTTGCCAGAAATAGGTGGAAAGACTGCCCAGCAGACCGGTAACCGCAACCAGAAACAGAAAGGCTATTTCATGGATACTAAGTAAACTCTTCAGGGATCGCACGCTATGTAGCATCATTGAATCAGTATAACCGATAGGAATGTGGTTCATATAGACCAAAACTACCGATTCACGGCAACCACTTTGTCGTTAAACGTCACGGATCCGGTTAGATTAAGGCTTGGCAGAATAAAAACCAGTCAGTTTAACTAATTGATTAACATAATTTAATATCAATTAATTTGAATAGCGCAGTATTTGGCATGGAATTAGGCTTTGAGACATGTGCTTCTGTCAGAAGCGCCCCGGTTTACCGGGTTTATTGTATGTTTAATCTTTAATAGTTAAGGAGAATTGTCATGAAATGGGAAACCCCAGCATATAATGACATTCGTTTCGGCTTTGAAGTCACCATGTACATCAATAACAAGTTGCTTACTGGATGTAAGCAAGGGGCGTGAGCACGACCGCAGGGATGCGGGAGATAGAGCGAAGCAGGAGGCCAGAGCCGAGGAGCGGAAGCTTGATGGACCAGACTCGATATGCCGAATAATAAGGGGCCAATCGGCCCCTTATTTTTTTGTCGGGAGCGGGCATGCTATCATGTTACCGGTCAGCAAAAGTATAAACGACGGCATCGATCACTACATCAAAATTATGCGGCCGGGATGACACTCTATTGTCTGAATTGTTCCAACATATAACAGCTCCTAACGGCAGGAAACACCTCTTTTTACCTGTTTTCCTGTTCTCACTTATCGCAGGTCACAGCCTCACTCCCGGTGCACAAGCGTCTGATAATGGATACCGGATCGAAATTTCAAAATCCGCCCGGCAGCTAAGAGTCATTCTTGGCAATCAAACAATAAGAAGCTATCGAATTGCATACGGGAAGGGTACGGACGGGTCCAAGCGGCGTTTCGGTGATAATAAAACACCGGCAGGCATCTATAAAATCATGGACTTCAGACCTGATAGTAAATTCCATTACTTTATGTTGATAAATTATCCCAACCTGCTGGACGCCTGGCATGGATACAGGGACAAAACGATCACTCCCGGCGAATTCAAGCAAATAGCAAGCGCCTATCATTACAACCATATGCCTCCGCAAAATACCGCTCTTGGGGGTTATATAGGCATTCATGGTATAGGCGAAGTGACCGGGAAAAAGATAAAAATACATGAACGCTACAACTGGACAGAGGGATGTGTGGCACTCAGAAACGAAGAAATCAACGAATTGCGTAACTATGTCTCGATTGGTACCCGGGTTACCATCACGGAATGAACACTCCCTGTTTTCCTGCGTATGGCACGGCCGTGCATGGCCGGTTTGCTTTCTGCTCCCGCTTATTTGCGCCTTCTTCTCCTTTTCAACTACTTCGGCAGCAAGAGAAACAGACCTTCTTGAAGTTACGACTGATAAATTGCTGATTGATGTAGTGGATGATGCCGAATTCGCCATTACAGAACGGAATTTCCGTGTAATCGGAAGGTTGCATATCGGCAAGGGGATTAGAGAGCGTGGTAACCCCGGTTATCCCGATTATGAAGTAATCATGTTCTGTAGTTTGACATACGCTGAACAGATGTTTGATCTGGATCCCGGAATGGTTAATTTTTGTCCCATGAAAGTGACCATCAGGGACACCGGTAAGGAAGTCGTGATTGCAACACCGCTGTTACCCGAAAACTTCGCTAACGACAGAATGAACAAGGTCACCGCTAAAATTAACCGTCAGCTCCGCGAGATCGTTGAATTCGCCAGGAAGGACTGGTTGGAACTGTATGAAAAACAGCAGAAACCATGACGCGAATATAAGGCAGACGTTTACCATGTCAGGGAAAGGCCCCCATCATTTATTGCTGGTCTGGCTGATACTCACCGGACTGATCATTTTTTCCCTGTTCATCGCCTGGCATGAACATATTCTTATGCTGTTATACAGCGGCGACAAGAGCCGGATCTCCTGGGCTATTACCCTGCTTTATATTTTAATCACCTTCCATTGCGGCAGGCGTGTATGGTTCATTTCCAACCAGATAAATGCCTCCATGTCTGCCAGAAATATAATTTTAAGTGAACAGAAACCCGACATTAAACTCATAGAGGGAAATATTTATATCAATGATAAAACCGTATTGCCCGAATGCATCTTGACGGATTGTATTCACGACCATATTTATAAATCGAACCATACAGCAAAAAACGGAAATTTCGAGTCATTAACCGGTAATACGGATTTAATGGAAGTCTATGAATCCAGGCTCAAGAATCCACATGAAATCGGGTGGTTTCTGACGGACCTTATGATTAAACTTGGATTGCTGGGCACAATTGTCGGCTTTGTCCTGATGTTGGGATCGGTTGCCAACGTGACAGATTTCGATGTCAACAGCATGCAACATATTCTGAAAAGCATGAGCGCAGGAATGGGCACCGCCCTGTATACGACGTTTGCCGGGCTGGTTTGCAGTATACTGGCAGGCATACAATATCATATGCTGGATCAGGGGGCTGACGAATTGGTACAAACAGCCACACATATAACCCAGATATATGTATTGCCAAAACTGAAACAACAGGTCTGATAGCAGTGAAAAACCGAAGGCGCCACCAATCCGATCCCTTTACCGATCTGCTGTTTAATGCCCTGCTGGGATTTACCTTCCTTTTTCTCATTGCAATCATGTTTATGAATCCGGAAGCCAAAACAGGCATTATTAACCCCAAGGCCGAGTACATACTTACCGTCACCTGGGCGGACAACAATCCGGACGATATCGATACCTGGGTCGAGGATCCTGAAGGCCGGGTAGTCTGGTTCAGAAACCCCGAAGCCGGATTATTAAATCTGGATCGGGATGACAGAGGCCTTATAAACGATACCATAACGGTGAACGGGGAGGAGATAAGGAATCCCCTGAACCAGGAGGTGGTAACGATACGCGGTGTGGTACATGGCGAATACGTAGTAAATCTTCACTACTACGCATCTGTAACCCATAAACCCGTTGATGTGAATGTCAAGCTCGTCAAGGTAAATCCTGCATTGAAAGTTATCTATTACGGGAGTGTTACATTGGAGAAGGCGGGTGTTGAGAAAACCGTGTTACGTTTCCGGATTGGGAGTAATGGCAAAGTATCCGGAATTAATTTCCTGCCGAAAAAACTTGTGTCTATCGGCTAGGCAATCACATCAATTCATAAGGGGCCAGCAATTGTTCACACTTGGAATGTCCGGACTCATCGCAGCATACGTTCTTGTTGCTGTTTTGCTGCTCAGCATTAATCTGTACTCAAACTGGCCATGGCAGGTTAAGGCCGGCACTATTGTCGTCACCACAGCATTCTATATAGTCAGCTACATTTCCATACCACCTCTGCTGGGCTGGCCGACCAGGGACTATCCCCCCGGGAAATTCCGTCTCATTGCCACCCATGTCCAGCAACCTGACAAATTAACGGGAGATAAGGGTGCAATCTATATCTGGCTGACGCGAATCGAGGACCTGGAATCAGCTGACCCGCCGCGGGCCTATAAACTACCCTATTCGGCCGCCCTGCATGAAACAATAATCAATGCCAATGCCAAACTGAACAAGGGAATGCCGCAAATGGGCGAATTTAGAAAGCCTGATAATCCCAACGTAGCCGTGATAACAGACCCGTCACAGATTGGACAGAAATCGCTTGATATCCACTTTTATGACTTGCCCGATCCCCTGTATCCTGATAAGTAACATGACGCCACGATATCCTGAACGATCGCTGTACCTCGTCATCCTGGTATTCCTGATTACCCCGGATCTGGCTGCCCGGAGTATATTGACAGACATGCTCGACCTCACGTGTACGCCGGCGACCGGAGCAAGGCTTGACTGCGGTTACAGGCTGCTCCAGCACGGGCCCATTTCCGACATCCATGCCAGTCTTCCGGGCGCCAACCTCAGTATTGTTGAAAACGAATCCTATCCCTGGAGCGATGGCTTGACTGCGATTCTGTTTCTGGTCGATACCAGTGATCCAGCCAGACAGAATGTCATCGACAGGAACATAGAGCAGATTGCAGTGTTTTTACGGGCGGCCAGACCGCACCACAGGATGGGTCTTGCCAGTTTTGACAAGGATTTACAGGTTGAGGCGCCTGTTGGTACGCCATTAACAGATATAGGCACGATGGCAAAATCACTGCGCGCTGTGGGTAAAACAACTGAACTTTACCGCAATGTGATTAGGGCCATCGCAATGATGGCTGGAATCGAAGCGGACCGGAAAGCGATATTCCTGTTCTCTGACGGGCAGGCAGAGGACAAGGCCTATTTCCATCAGGATGTCATCAAAGCCGCCAGAGAGGCCGGTGTTATTATAAATGGACTCGGCTATCCCCGATCGGTATCCCTGTCAGTGGCGTTACAGACCCTGCGCAGACTCAGTGAAGAAACAGGCGGCCTGTATGTTGAAGCCGATAACCGTTTCGATTTACCTGACGCCTTTCTGGAATCACCTTTTGATAATATCGACAGTGGCGGACGTTTTGCCATTGATCTGGCAACACTGCCGGCGAGGAGGAGCGGCGCCAATCCCCGCATCGAATTGACCTTTGCCTCGGATAGCGGCGATATACGGATACCGGTACCATTGCCCGTCAGCGTTGAAACTGGACTACCTCCAGCACCGGTGGCAGCATTAACTCCCGCACCTCCACAAACACCCGCTATAAAAGTTATTACCCCCCCCCCTGAACCACAGAATGTTGATCTGTGGGTATGGTATGGGATACCCATTTTACTGGCTATCCTGACAGTCCTGGTGGTGATAACCATCATTGTCATCGTCCAGCAAAAGGGAATTAAAGGCCTGTTAAAGGCGTCCAGTCCTACGGAATTCAGGCCGTTCGCCTACCTCGTGGTCCAGGATGAAAAAAGGACACGCTACCCGATAACAAGCACGACATGGCGTATTGGCCGCACCAGAGATAATGAATTAACCCTGCAAGACAGTTCTGTTTCCAGAAGGCACGCAGAGATCCAACGCTACAGTAACGGCAAATTTATTATATTCGATGTAGATTCGCTCAATGGAGTGTATGTGAATGAGGAAAAAATCAAAAAGAAACGGCTTCAGGAAGGTGATATCATCGAAATTGGTGATATCTATTTGCGATTTACCCTCTACGCATCGGACTTCCAGTTGGATGAAGACACCATTGCGCAACATACCAAGGCACCTGCGGTCGGTGCCTAGCCCGCACGTTGCCGAAGGAGACGATCTACTTTCGACCGACTACGGTAATATCCTTGAAGCCGTTCCATGTAATTTGCCAGGAGCGTTCATCTCTCCTGGCGGAGAATTCCTCATCGATCCAGAAACCAGGTACCGCTGCCAGCCGTGCTTCGATGAATAATAGTGGTATGCGATTGCGATACCAGGGGGGTACGCCGCATTCCTGAAACAGCTTTTTTAACTCCTGATGGTGGTTCCGGCCCACGGGTTTGATGCTTTCCCCGCCGCAACGATACCGGACCTCTATACCATTACCTGCACAGGCAACGGCCCTTATCCCATTCCCTATGCCGGCCGCCGCCATTAATACTCCGTGGGTGACTGGACAGGGTTGATCCAGTCGCCATGGTATTACTTGACTGCTATCGTGTTTTGCAAGTGGTTTTAAAACAAACAGGGAATCCCGGTAACGCCTGACTTCCACGCCCGGCCACGATACACAGGGGACGGCATCGTGTTTTGATTGGATAACGTCGTGTAGAATATGCCGGAGTACCCCGGCATCCGGCGCCGGATAGTGCAAACTGTTCAGCCAGTAACGAATAACGTTTTTTTGTCTACCTTGGGAAAGTTTCCTGAGGTCGGGGATATTCAGAGTCCTGAATTCCGGCTCGAAGAGATCCTTTAAATCCAGTTTGGCGAGTTCATTTTGTAATTCAACAGATTCAGCCTGATGGGATGCGGCGCGGGTTAATGCATTGGTCAGCGCAGGCCATCGTTCAACGAGTACCGGCACGACACGGTGCCTGAGATAATTGCGATCATAACCGGTATGCCGGTTACTATCGTCTTCCACCCAGGCCAGACCTCTCTCACTTGCATAGACTTCAAGCTGTTGTCTGCTTGATTGCAACAACGGCCTTGCATGCCAGCCTGCGCCGAAGCGGCGCAAACCGGGCATTGCCGACAAACCCTTTGCGCCGGCGCCCCGCAATAGTTGCAGTAATAACGTCTCCGCCTGATCGTCTTTATGATGCGCAGTCAATAATATCTCATCACGTTCCAGGTTCCGTTCGAACTCCTGGTAGCGCAGTTGCCTGGCCCATGCTTCCGGACTTTCCCCTTGAGGGCATGAGGCATCGATTCTTACTATGGTTAACTCCACGCCAAGATCATCGCATATTCTGCTGCAATGCCCTGACCATTCCGAGGAATAGCCGCTGATACCGTGATCGACATGTATGGCGGCGAGTGTTCCCATTATTTCATCCCTCAGCACACAAAGAGCGTCCAGGAGCACGTGTGAATCCAGCCCGCCGCTATAGGCTATGCGGTAACACCCGGTTGCAGGCAGTGCTTTAAGTGAAACAAGCAGATTGGTTACGACAATTGATGAGGCGGTCAATGCAGTCAGAATGTTATATCAATAACAATAGCAGGGAGACAGTATAATCAAATATATTTCGCCAACGGGGCTGGCACCCCGCAGGCGGCCAAAGGGGAGATCTGCGCTTCTCCCCTTTGGAAACCCCATCGCTAATGCCCCCGTGGCAAAACCACGGGGAAAAAATTTATTTAATAAAACCACAGGCTCTTAATTTTTTTTGCCGCCGTTCCAGTAATTCTTCCGGACTGAGCTGCTGCAACGCTAAAAGTTCTTCCTTAACAACAGTCTTGACGCTCTGTGCCACAGCATCATAATCCCGATGCGCACCACCCAGAGGTTCCTGAATGATTGCATCCACGACCCCAATCTCTTTCAGACGCTGAGATGTGATTCCCATGGCCACGGCTGCCTCCTCCGCCTTGTCCGCGCTCTTCCAGAGTATGGACGCGCATCCCTCCGGTGAAATGACGGCATAGGTACTGTATTCCAACATGAACACCCTGTCTGCCACGCCGATAGCCAGTGCGCCGCCGGATCCACCTTCCCCAATGACCACTGCAATAACCGGTGTTTTGAGCTCCGACATGACGAGTAAATTTCTCGCTATTGCCTCGCTCTGACAGCGTTCCTCCGCACCAATACCGGGATAAGCTCCCGGGGTATCGATAAATGTCAATACCGGCAATTCGAAGCGTTCCGCCAGCAGCATGATACGCATGGCCTTCCGGTAACCTTCGGGTTTAGGCATACCGTAATTTCTGTAAATCCTTTCCTTGATATCCCTGCCTTTCTGGTGACCGATTACAGCAACGGGGATCGAGTCCAGTCTTGCCAGTCCTGTTACGATTGCCGGATCATCCGCAAAACTGCGGTCCCCGTGCAACTCAGTGAAACCGGTAAAGACTCTTTCGATATAATCGAGTGTGTAGGGACGCTGTGAGTGCCTGGCTACCTGGGCTATCTGCCATGCAGTCAGTTCTGAAAATATAGATGCTGTAAGTTCATTACTGTGTTTCTGCAGACGGCTAATCTCTTCGTTGATATTGATCTCCGTATCATCACCGACATACCGCAATTCCTCAATCTTGGCCTCCAGTTCGGCAATAGGTTGTTCGAAATCCAGAAAATTCATTTTACGATAATATCATTTCATTTATGTCTTCAACCCGCTCAGTTTTGCAGCGATATATATTTTTGGGTCTTCAGCAGAATCTGTGGGTTGATATATAAACAGTAGCCCGTC
>JBHHYN010000087.1:0-12236 GCA_046757565.1 Gammaproteobacteria bacterium
AGTTTTTATTCAAAAGTCTTTCTTGTTAACCCACAGATTCTGCTGAAGAGCCAACTTTTATTATCTCTGTGTGCTGGTCCATAACTACATAAGCACACATCCATGTGTAATATCTGTGCCTCGGCCTCTGTTCCAGACTCGGCTCTCGACCGCTGTTCCTGACGCGGTTCTACCTCCTCCTTCCATGGGGGCGTCTGTGGTTAATCAAATATTTAAAAAAATGAAACTCCCGAATCCTGATTCACTCCACGCTTAGCGCTACAATTTACCGCTATCTATTTTCCCTGTTTTCTATCAACTCCTCTACCACGGAAGGGTCGGCCAGGGTGCTGGTGTCACCGAGATTATTCAGTTCATTCGCCGCCACCCTGCGCAGAATACGGCGCATAATCTTGCCGGAACGCGTCTTCGGCAGGCTTGGCGCCCATTGGATGATATCGGGACTGGCAATGGCCCCGATCTCTCTGCGCACATGCTGGATAAGTTCCTTACGCAGGACCTCCGAATAGTCCACGCCGCACATCAAGGTCACGTAGGCATAGATCCCCTGTCCCTTGATCGCATGGGGGTAACCGACCACTGCTGCTTCCGCCACGGTGTCGTGCAATACCAGGGCGCTCTCCACCTCAGCGGTACCGATTCGATGGCCGGAAACATTAATCACGTCGTCGACCCGGCCCGTGATCCAGTAGCAACCGTCTTCATCCCGGCGCGCACCATCGCCACTGAAATACATGCCCGGATAGGTTTTAAAATAGGTATCGATAAAGCGTTGATGATCGCCAAACACCGTACGCATTATAGCCGGCCATGGACGTTTGATCGTCAGGTTGCCGGTACAGGCGCCTTCCAGCTCATTACCCTGATCATCAACCAAGGCGGGCACAACACCGAAAAACGGGTGTGTCGCAGAGCCGGGTTTCAATGCCGTGGCGCCAGGCAGTGGCGAGATCAGGATACCACCGGTTTCCGTCTGCCACCAGGTATCCACAATCGGGCAGCGTCCATCACCAACCACATGATAATACCACTCCCAGGCTTCGGGATTGATGGGCTCACCGACCGTCCCCAAAATCCTCAAACTCCGACGGGAGTGTTGTGTTACAAAATCATCGCCCTGTCCCATTAAAGCGCGTAGTGCCGTTGGCGCCGTATAGAAGATGTTCACTTGATGCTTATCCACAACCTGCCAGAAACGCCCGGCATCGGGATAGGTCGGCACCCCTTCGAACATCAGTGTCACGGCGCCGTTACAGAGTGGGCCATAGACAATATAGGAGTGCCCCGTCACCCAGCCTACATCCGCCGTACACCAGTAAATATCACCGTCGTGATAATCGAAGATATATTCATGCGATATTGCTACATAGAGCAGATAACCGCCCGTGGTGTGCAGTACACCCTTGGGTTTGCCCGTTGATCCGGATGTATAGAGAATAAACAGGGGATCTTCCGCATCCATCTCTTCAGGCGGACAATCAGGTGAAGCCGATTCAACTACTTGCTGGTACCAGATATCCCTGTCCGCCTGCCAGCCGATATCAGCACCGGTCACTTTAACAACAACCACCGTATGCACATGGCCACATTCCCGTAACGCCTCATCGGCATTACTTTTCAGCGGAACGGTGCGGCCTCCGCGCAGACCTTCGTCCGCGGTGATCAACACCTGGCAGTCCGAATCCAGAATACGATCTTTCAGCGATTCAGCCGAGAAGCCGCCAAAGACAACGGAGTGGACCGCCCCGATACGCGCACAGGCCAGCATCGCTACCGCCACCTCGGGGACCATCGGCAGGTAGATGGAGACCCGATCCCCCTTTTGCACGCCCCGCTGTTTTAAAACATTTCCAAAGCGGCAGACCTGGTCATGCAATTCCCGGTAGGTGATTATTTTATCCACATCCGGATCATCGCCTTCCCAGATTATCGCCGGCTCATCGCCACGGCTCTCCAGATGCCTGTCCAGACAATTATAAGAGACGTTCAGCTTTGCCCCATCAAACCACTTGATGGTGGCCTCCTTGAAATCCCAATCCAGCACCCTGTCCCATTTCTTATACCAGGTAACGAACTTTTCCGCCTGCTCCGCCCAGAAACTATCCGGATCCTCCACCGATCTCCGATACATTTCGAGATATTGACCATTGGTCAGATGAGCATAAGATCGGGTAGATTCCGTCACAGGATAGGTCTTAACCTCGGACATGGTGGCCTCCTCAAATTGGATGTTTTCGGCAGATTGCACCTGTAAATCCGGCAATTTTACATTTTGCCGAACCCGGATCAAAAAATGGAATAAGTGTCATGATAACAAGACAGAAATATTTCTGTAGAAATTACCTTGCTATGACTTGCAACCTGCGACGATATCCCATAATAAGTAACAAGCTTATGAGTCACGCCTTTTCATGAAAGACGAACAAACAGAACCGGAAACAGTCCCTGATACGGAGAATGGACAGGGTAACCCGGCCGGTGTCCCGGCCCGCCAACAGGAGGTGTTGCCGGACAAGATCTACCTGTTACCTGTATTGGACCGGCCGTTTTTTCCGGCACAAACCTTACCCATTGTCACCAATGAAAAATTCTGGCTGGAGACGATTGAGCGAGTCGGTCAAACCCCCCATAAGCTGGTAGGTATTTGCCGGGCAACACAAGAACCCGGCAGCATTCCTGAACCGGAAGATTTCTGTATTGTCGGAACAGTCTCCCGCATCCATCATGCGCAGCGCGTCGCTGAAAAGGTGCAGTTTATTGCAGAGGGAATACGGCGTTTTCGTGTCATGCGCTGGATATCGAACAAGGCGCCCTATCTCGTCCAGGTTGAATACCCTGAACCATCGATGCAGGCTTCGGACAAAATCAAGGCTTATACCCATGCGATTATCAACACGATCAAGGAACTGCTGCCGCTCAATCCTCTTTTTAAAGAACAACTTCGCGTCTTTCTGGATCGGTTCAACCCGGATGACGCCTCTCCCCTGACCGATTTTGCCGCTGTATTGACCAGTGCCGACGGCAGCCAGCTCCAGGAAATACTGGAGACCGTGCCATTGCCGGGCCGTATGGAAAAGGTGTTGGTGTTACTCCGCAAAGAGGTCGAATTGGCAGGCTTGCAGGAACAGATACGGCAAAAAGTCGATGAACAGATGGGCAATCAGCAGAAAGAGTTTTTTCTGCGCCAGCAACTCAAGGCGATTCAGAAGGAGCTGGGCATTTCTAAAGATGACAAGACCGTTGAACAGGAACGATTTCAGGAGCGAATGCGGGATCTGGACATACCGGAGGCGGTGCAAAAACGTATCGATGAAGAGTTACAGAAGTTTTCTTTCCTGGAACTGGGATCTCCTGAATATGCCGTCACGCGTAACTACCTTGATGCAATCACGGCCCTGCCATGGGGCAAGTATTCCGAGGACATCCTGGATCTGCAACGGGCGAGGAAAATTCTGGATCGGGACCATGATAGTCTGGATGACGTCAAACAGCGCATTATCGAATTCCTGGCCGTCGGGGTTCAGAAGGGTGAAATTGCCGGCGCAATCCTCCTGCTGATAGGACCGCCCGGCGTCGGCAAGACCTCCATCGGTCACTCAATCGCAGAAACCCTGGGGAGGGAATTCTATCGATTCAGCCTCGGGGGCATGCGCGATGAGGCCGAGATTAAAGGCCATCGGCGTACCTATATTGGCGCCTTACCGGGTAAATTCATCCAGGCCATCCGCGATGCCGGTACTGCTAACCCGGTGATCATGCTGGATGAAATCGACAAGATCGGCGCCTCCTATCAGGGCGATCCGGCATCGGCGCTACTTGAGGTGCTCGATCCTGAACAGAATACCGGGTTTCAGGATCACTACCTGGATGTACGCTTTGATCTATCCAAGGTCCTGTTTATCTGTACTGCCAATCAGCTCGACAGCATACCCGCACCGCTTCTGGATCGTATGGAAACAATCCGTCTTCCCGGCTATATCAGCGCGGAGAAACTCGTCATTGCCCGCCGTCATCTATGGCCAAAACAGCTGGAGAAAGCCGGAGTGAGGTCCGCACAGATCAAAATGAGCAACGCCGCCATCAAACGCGTGATCGAAGGCTATGCCCGGGAAGCGGGCGTGCGCAATCTGGAGAAACAACTGGGCCGGATCATCCGCAAGGCCATCGTGAAACTTCTCGGTGGCAAACAGAAGTCAATCAGGATTGGTGTTGCTGATATCAGTGACTATCTGGGCCTGCCTCTCTTCAGAAAGGAAAAACCCATGACAGGCGTCGGTGTGGTCACGGGGCTTGCCTGGACGATCATGGGCGGGGCGACCCTCTCCGTCGAGGCAACCCGGGTCCATGCCAACAACCGTGGCTTCAAGCTCACCGGTAAACTGGGCGAAGTGATGAAGGAATCAGCGGAGATCGCCTACAGTTATATCACCGCCAATCTGAAGCAGCTCCATGCCAAACCCGGTTTCTTCGACAACATTGTGGTCCACCTGCATATCCCCGAAGGAGCGACACCAAAAGATGGCCCCAGCGCAGGCATTACCATGGCAACCGCCCTGCTCTCCCTGGCGCTCAATAAAAAGGTCCCGAGACCACTGGCCATGACCGGAGAACTGACCCTCACAGGCAAGGTGCTGCCGGTGGGCGGGATTCGTGAAAAGACGGTTGCCGTCCGGCGCACCGGTATTACGGAGCTGATCCTGCCCGAGGCGAACCGGCGTGATTACGAGGAGCTGCCTGACTATCTATGCGAGCATATAACCGTTCACTTTGTCAGGAATTATCGCCAGGTGGAAAAGATAGTATTCGATTCATGAGGCGGGTTAAGAAGACTTTTCTGCATAGCGTTGCGCGACGTAATCATCCACCATTTCACGGAATTCCTGCGCTATATTATCACCCCGTAGTGTCGTCACCTTCTTGCCGTCGATAAATACAGGGGCCGAGGGCGACTCGCCGGTACCCGGCAGGCTGATACCGATATCGGCATGCTTGCTTTCACCCGGACCGTTCACGACACAGCCCATCACCGCGAGGTTCATCTCTTCCACGCCAGTGTATTGTTCCCGCCAGACGGGCATCTGACTGCGGACATAGGCCTGGATATTATCAGCCAGTTCCTGAAAGACGGTGCTGGTGGTGCGGCCACAACCGGGACAGGCCGTGACCAGGGGGGTAAAGGAACGCAGGCCCATGGTCTGCAGAATTTCCTGGGCGACAATGACCTCCCTGCTGCGGTCGCCACCGGGCTCGGGGGTGAGGGAGATACGGATGGTATCACCAATCCCCTCTTGTAATAACACCCCCAGGGCGGCGGTTGACGCGACAATGGCCTTGGAACCCATACCGGCCTCAGTTAATCCCAGATGCAGTGCATGCTCGCACCTGCCGGCCAGCTCCCGGTAAACGGAAATCAATTGTTGTACGCCACTCACTTTACAAGACAAGACGATGTGGTCCCGGGGCAAACCCAGTTCCTCGGCCCGTTCTGCGCTGCTGAGTGCCGAGACGATCAGGGCCTCCCGCATCACATCATCCGTGTCGAGCGGTTCGGCAAGTCTGGAATTGTCATCCATCATCTGTGTCAACAACTCCTGATCGAGACTGCCCCAGTTGACGCCGATGCGGACCGGTTTGTCGTATTCCAGCGCCTTCTCAATCATGGTCGAGAACTGGCTGTCCCTTTTCCGGCCAAAGCCGACATTGCCGGGGTTGATGCGATACTTGTCCAGGGCTTCGGCACAGTCCGGATATTTGCTCAGAAGTGTGTGACCGTTGTAATGGAAGTCACCGATGATGGGGACACTACAGCCCATGGCATCCAACTTGTCCCTGATAGTGGCCACCTGACTGGCGGCTTCTTCCGTATTAACCGTGACACGCACCAGTTCGGATCCGGCGGCAGCCAGCTGCTGGATCTGCTTCACTGTCCCGTCTGCATCGGCCGTATCTGTATTGGTCATGGATTGCACCACGACCGGCGCCCGGCCACCGATGGTAACAGCTCCGACAGAAACACCAATACTTTCCCGCTTTGGCAATGGCCCGGATTGACCCGACATAAGAGTTATTTTTTCTGTTAAATTAAGAGTGCAATGAGTCTAACGGGCCCGCCTGGGGTGTCAAGTCGAAGAGGCGACCGAAGCCGTAAAAACACCCTCCCCGATCTGTTTATGCCGAACTATCAGCTGTTACATTCCGGCTGCCGGCGGGCATCGGATTCGTCAATAATTATGGAGAATAAATATCTGAATCGGGATTAAATGCGAGCCAGGCAAAGGCAAAGTGGACACCACTGTCTACCTTGGCGAGTTGACGGCCGGCCATGGGCCCTTCCACGGCACGGCCAAGCAGGTTCCAACGGGAACCGGTATCCGTATCGATTATCCCGCCCTGTTTAAATCCGAAATTCAGGATGCGGTTATCCACCCGTCTGGACCAGGCCGTGGCGGAGGGTATCAGCCGCGACTCGGCAATCTCGCTTGCATCAAGCGCCGACAGCGTTCCCTTTTTACTGAAGATCACCAGTGCCAGGTCACCGAGTTTATCATTAATGACCGGTTTCTTCCTGAAGACAGCGAATGGATAAAGGCGCTGCAGCGAACCCTGACGGACAAAGATGACCCGTTCCATGGGGGGGAGTCGTTTATCGACAGGATCGGACATCAGAAAAGGGATATCACCGATGTGATCATAACCCCGGTAGGGATTTCTGCCATAGGGACGCAGATAGCCGGTGGTGATAGAGAGTATCTGTGCATCCGGGTATGCCTTGCGCAGATCCTCATAGGCAATGATCGAGGCAGGCAGCTGTTTTAATGCAGTACCGGTATACTCACCGACAATACCGGTACCTGTGAACTGTTGCCACCAGCTTTCCGTCTGCCGGTCATACATGACAAGGTCGCTCTTACGCAACTTCCCGGTTGTACCGAAGTCCAGCACCCGGCCATTTACCCGCCTGTCAAAAACAATCGTGGCATTACACAAGGGACAAAAGGTGATTGCAACCGGAACGCCGGCAAGCACATCGTTAACAATCTCGTGGTAAATCATGATTTGTAACGGGTAGGCGCGGACCTGTGACTGAATATCCAGCACAATGACCGGTTCCCTGGGATCAAGCCAGCTATCGGCCTCGCCGATGCCCACAAACCGGGGGTTATCTATCGCCGGGATACCGTCCTTCGGTGGGCCGCCGGATTCAATTTCCCTCAGATCAACGGAAGCCTTTGAAAAATCAGTATTCGGCCACTCCAGCTTCGCCCTGAGGGGCGTCTCTGCCAGTACCGGTGACCTGACAAGAAACCAGTAGAGTGTGGCAACGGTCAAACATCCCAGTAAAAACCACAACCGCCATGTATTGCTTATCAACCGGATTTTGATCATTGCAGTTGGATGAATGTGTGCGCCTCATTACATAGACTACAACACCAGAATATCGTTCATCTGAATTTCAGTCCCGGAAGTTTGTCGGACTTAAGGGCACATAGCGAATTAATTTATCGGGAAAAAAACAAAACGGCATGAGATACTATATTGTCTATGTATAAGAAAAAAAACAGCTACTCGAGGGAAGAGTTACTCGCCTGCGGGCGCGGAGAGATGTTTGGTGAGGGTAATGCGCAATTACCGCTGCCGAATCTGCTCATGTTCGACCGCATCACTGAAATCAGCGATAACGGCGGCACTGCCGGCAAGGGCCATATTATAGCCGAACTCGACATCACCGAGGATCTGTGGTTCTTTACCTGTCATTTCGTAGGAGACCCGGTCATGCCGGGTTGCCTTGGTCTGGATGCCATGTGGCAACTGGTCGGCTTCTATCTTGGCTGGTCCGGTGCCCCCGGGCGGGGCCGGGCGCTCGGTTCAGGACAGGTAAAATTTACCGGACAAGTTACTCCAAAAGACAAGATTGTAACCTATCATATAGACATGAAACGCGTGATGCTGAGAAAACTGGTCATGGGCGTTGCAGACGGTCATATGGAAGTTGACGGGAGAGAAATATATACGGTCAAGGACCTCAGGGTCGGTCTGTTTAAATCAACAAACGAATTCTAGTAATATGAAATTGAAACGCGTGGTAATAACGGGGATTGGGATCAAGTCCAGCATTGGCAACAGTAAACAGGAAGTGAGCGAATCATTACGGGAGGCCCGATCCGGCATTGAGTACTGTGCCGAGTATGAGGAACTCGGATTCCGTTCACATCTGCATGGACCGATCCGCCTCAACCTGGATGAACTCATCGATCGCAAGTTGAAACGTTTCATGGGTGACGGCGCCGCATACACTTATCTGGCCATGCAGGATGCAATCGCCGATGCCGGACTGGATGATTCCCAAATCTCCAATCCCGGAACAGGGTTGATCGCCGGCTCCGGTGGTTCCTCTACGGAAAATATGCTGCTGGCCACCGATACCTTACGCAAAAAAGGGGCAAAAAAGGTCGGCCCTGTGATGGTGCCGCGCGTGATGTCCAGCACCATCAGCGCCTGTCTCTCTGTCGCCTACAAGATCAAGGGGGTTAATTACTCTATCAGCTCAGCCTGTGCCACCAGCACCCACTGTATTGGTAATGCCTATGAGCTGATCCAGCGGGGCAAACAGGACATTATCTTTGCGGGCGGTGGCGATGAGGTCCATTGGACCGATACCTTACTGTTCGACAGTATGGGGGCGCTGTCATCCAAATATAATAAAGATCCCACTTCGGCATCACGCCCTTTTGATGCCGATCGCGACGGATTTGTCATCTCGGGAGGCGGGGGCATTGTGGTCGTTGAAGAGCTGGAGCACGCCCTTGCCAGGGATGCCCGTATTTATGCCGAGATTGTCGGTTACGGCGCCACATCCGATGGCGCCGACATGGTCAAACCCAGCGGGGAAGGGGCAATTCGTTGTATGCGTCTGGCGCTTGCCAGTGTAGATACCCCGATTGATTATATTAATGCCCATGCGACCAGCACACCTGCCGGGGATATTGGTGAACTTGATGCCATTAAAGAGGTGTTCAACGATCGCATACCGAAGATAAGCGCTACCAAGGCATTGACCGGTCATGGACTCGGTGCGGCGGGCGCCAGCGAGGCAATCTATTCATTACTCATGATGCAGGAAGACTTTATCTGTGAATCGGCAAATATATCGGTGCTGGATCAGAGAGCAGCGGATATGGCAATTGTGCGAAAACGTATTGATAATGCCGGCCTGAAGACAGTCATGTCCAACAGCTTCGGCTTCGGAGGCACCAATGGCACCCTGGTCTTTCACAAGGCGGATTGACACTGCGGCAGGCCGCTCTCAAAGATCGTGGTTGGCATAATGGTCACTGACGGGTTTTGTTCTTATCCGGCTGGTTTCCCAATTCTTTAGCCGGCAACACAGCGTCATTGCGGACAACATTCAAGTCAGGACCGGACACTCCGATAATAATCATCTGAACACGCAAGCAGGACACACCATGCAGGGTAACGTTCTTTTTTCACTTGCGGGGATAGGTTTACTCTGTATCGCCTGCCAATGGATCGCCTGGTGGGCGCGTCTGCCTGCAATCCTGTTCCTGTTGTGTTGCGGTATTATCGTGGGGCCCATGACCGGGCTGCTTGACCCGGATCAACTGTTTGGTAATTTACTGTTTCCTATCGTTTCACTGTCCGTCGCAGTCATCCTGTTCGAAGGCAGCCTCACCCTGAAAATCGAAGAGATAAAAGAGTTACGCACCGTCGTGCGCAACCTGATCAGCATCGGCATGCTCATCACCTGGTTGATTACGGCCATCGCCACCCATCATCTATTAGGATTTACTTATGAACTCGCATTCCTGTTTGGCGCTGTTGTGGTTGTGACGGGACCAACCGTTATCCTGCCCATACTGAGGACCGTGCGTCCGAATGCCGATATCGCCAGTATCCTGCGTTGGGAAGGGATTGTCATTGATCCACTGGGAGCCTTACTTGCCGTCCTTGTTTTTGATTTCATTATTTCCAGCCAGTCAGCAAATGCCCTGGGCAGCATGCTTATCGCTTTTGGCAATATGGTGATCATCGGTTCCACCATCGGCGCCATTGCCGCGACAGCCCTTGGCATCGTATTGCGGCGTCATTATGTTCCGGAGTATCTTCGTAACGTGCTTGCTCTGACACTGGTCATTACAGTTTATGCCCTGGCTGATTTCACTCACCACGAATCCGGTTTGCTGGCCGTTACCATAATGGGTATCACGCTGACCAATATGAAGGATACGGATATTGACGATATCCTGGACTTCAAGGAGAGTCTGAGTGTACTGCTGATTTCCGGCCTGTTTATCGTGCTGGCAGCGCGAATTGAATTCCAGCAACTGATTACCATCGGCTGGCCTGCGCTGGTTGTGCTTGCTGTCGTCATGCTGGTCGCCCGTCCGGGGGCCGTGTTCATCTCTACCATAGGATCCGATCTGACACTTAATGAGCGTCTTTTGATTGCATGGATTGGACCGCGCGGGATAGTAGCGGCCGCAATGGCCGTCCTGTTCGCGCTGCGTCTTGAAGACGGCAACTATCCCGGCGTCAATCTGTTTGTGCCACTCGTGTTTTTGATCATCATCGGTACGGTGCTGATACAAAGCGCAACAGCGAAACATTTTGCACACTGGTTAGGGGTCAGGGAACCGCCACCCACAGGACTCCTGCTCATCGGCGCCGGAAATGTCGCCCGCTCAATAGGCAAGGAACTACAGGAGCACGGTTTCAGGATCGTAATGACGGACAGCAACTGGGAGAATACCAGGATTGCCCGAATGCAAGGTCTGGACACTTACTACGGTAATCCCATATCCGAGCATGCGGACCGCAATCTGGATCTGACGGGAATCGGTCGCATGCTGGCCCTGTCGGGGCGGGGGAATCTCGATGCACTGGCTTACCTGCGTTTTAAATCGGAATTTGGTACCCGGAACATTTACGAACTGCTTACCAGTCGCGAGCAAATCATCCCGGACAAACACAGGATTTCCACCCGTCATCGGGGCAACCGGTTATTTGGTGAAGAGATCAGCCACGGAAAACTGGCCGGATGGCTGAGAAACGGAGCGGAAATCCGCAGTACTCAACTCAGTGACGAGTTTGATTTTGAACAATACCGGGCCAATTATGCAGGCCGTTGCATTCCATTGTTTGCCATCGATGCAAAAAAACATTTGCACCTATTTACAGTGGACAACACCCCGGCAGCCGAAGCTGGTTGGACGGTACTGAGCCTTATTCTGCCTGAGGACATGCAGCTGGAAGCCGCATGACGCGTCATAGACCCTGTACCACCGGGTCACATCTGACGGCTTTTCACAACAGCCCCGTAGTTTATTCCCAACACAGTATTATTAATGCGTCAAACCCCAAAAAAGACGTGAACTCATGCACAGGTTTGTGTATAAAGATGGCGTTTGTTAAAAAGTGTGAAATCAATCACAGCGAATAACAAAAGATAGACTAAACTTAAGCTATCAAGACATCATTAACCTCCCTGATGCTTGTAAATGGCCCGGGAAATGCTCATCCCTCCTCCCCCCTTGATTGAGCACTACCGGGCCGCTCTTATTTTGTCCGGCCACACTCGATGACAGTCCGAATACACGCACCGGCCGCCTGGTCATCCAGGATATCCTGGCCGCTGCCAACGCAGTAAAACGGAGCGTACGAAACATTATTTCAGGACTAACCGGCAATCAGGGGGACCAACCCAGAGCAATCCATTCTCAATAACAACCCGAATTATGCCCGCACGTCTACGACTTATATTAATAATATGTTTTGCCCTGGTAATTTTTCACACGCCGATTTCCACTCGGGCGGACACGAAACAACCCGGTGATATAACCGGTGAGGAGTATGAAATCATGGCCTCCTCATCAGACGGATACAAACGCTGTTTACAAGACAAGGCCCTGTCAATTATCGATGATAACAGTGATCCAAGGCACGTGGCGGACGCCGCCATGAAGCAATGTGCCCGGATCCTGGAGAACTTGAATGTGGAACTTGAAAAGCGCGATTTTCCACCGGGGTTCCGCACGAGATATATTCGCCGAATCACCCACCGCTCTGTCACGCAGCTGTTGACCAATCTAATGGTGTTGATGTCGGCACGACAACAGAAATAGAAAACAGATTACGGGAACCCCTGTCTGACACCATTCTTAATGTTGGCTCTTCAGCAGAATCTGTGGGTTAACAAGAAAGACTTTTGAATAAAAACT
>JBHHYN010000088.1:0-12228 GCA_046757565.1 Gammaproteobacteria bacterium
CAGTTTTTATTCAAAAGTCTTTCTTGTTAACCCACAGATTCTGCTGAAGAGCCTAGATTTTCTACATTATCTTGACAATAATCTATTCAAACCTGGAGGTTATTTCATCTATTTAAACCATTATTGAGTAGCCTTATCTACTGGATTCCCGTTTTCACGGGAATGACGGTATTTATGACTTGAATCCGCCTCTCTATTTAATCAGTTTTTATTCAAAAGTCTTTCTTGTTAACCCACAGATTCTGCTGAAGAGCCAAAAAAATATCCGAATATTATGAAAGAATTCCATACATGGAGTTCAATGTCATGGGTTAGTTAAACAGCCGGCTGTTAATCAGAAAGTGGCTCCAGATCGATGCGCCATAACCCAGCAGGATTGCCCAACTCCATTTCAGATGCGACATAAACGTATACACCCCTCTGGCCTGCCCCATTACCGCGACCCCGGCCGCCGAACCAATGGAGAAGAGTGACCCCCCGACACCGGCCGTCAGCGTCACCAGCAGCCATTGACCGAGATCCATATAGGGAAGCATGGACAACACCGCGAACATCACCGGGATATTGTCGATAATGGCGGACAGAAACCCGACCAGAATATTGGCTTTAGTGGGGCCAAGGTCCTGATACATGAAACCGGAAATCAGATCAAGGTAGCCCAGTGTCCCAAGCCCGCCTACACAAAGAATTACGCCATAAAAAAACATCAGGGTATCCCATTCCACCCGGGCCAGTTTTCTGAATATATTAAACTGCTCCGGCTGAGGTCTCTCATGACCATTGTCGTCATCCAGCCTTTCCGTACCCAGGGCCCCGGTCCCCAGGGCGTTCTGCTTGCGGTACTTCATCTTCAGGTAATACCCAAAGAGCTTGAGCAAACCCAGTCCGGTCATCATCCCAATCACCGGTGGCAGATAGAGGAACATGTGCAGGCACACCGCCAGGGTGATGGTCACAATAAACAGACCGGTGACAACGAAGGCGCCGGTTTTAATCTGCGCCTCTTCTTTCACCGCCTTCGGGACTCCCGCAGGAATATAGAAATACAGTATCGCGGCGGGCACCAGCCAGTTCACGACTGAAGGAATAAACAGATAAAAAAACTGCTGGAACTCCACCAGGTTTCCCTTCTGCCATACCATCAGGGTGGTAATGTCTCCAAAAGGACTGAAGGCGCCGCCGGCATTCGCCGCCACGACAATATTAACGCAAGCGAGTGTAATAAATTTCACATTTGACTTTCCAATCGCCATCACCACCGCTGACATGAGCAGGGCGGTAGTCAGGTTGTCAGCCAGCGGTGACAGGATAAATGCGATCCCCCCCGTCAGCCAGAAAATCACTCGCAGCGAAAATCCCTGGTTGATTAGCCAGGCCCGCAATGCATCGAAGATTCCCCGGTCTTCCATGGTATTGATATAGGTCATGGCCGCCAGCAGGAATAAAAAAAGCTCCGCGAATTCGAGCAGATTGTGCCGCACTGCCGCCTCTGCCGTGTGCGTATCGCCATGCTGGGCGTAGACAAAGGCCACGATAATCCAGATGATGCCCGCGGCAACAATAACGGGTTTCGATTTACGCATATGGATCTTTTCTTCAACAACGACCAGACTGTAGGCAAGACAAAAGATGATGACGCAGGCTATCCCGCCCCAATGCGTGGTAAAATCCCGAAGCTGAACGGCATCCGCCGCTGATGCGATGCCCGGCGCAAGACAAAGCAGGGCGATAACTGTAATCCTGTAATAAGCCAACATGGAACTTGCCCTATATAAAATGGATGATGATTGTTAATTTAAGATGTTGCGTAATTATATATCACATCAAATGAGTGGCATAATACATGCCAATACTGGTTAATTAACGAGTATCCATCCATAAACGTCAATAGTTTTCTCTCAAAGGCGCAAAGACGCCAGGAAAACATCTTTGCAGGACTTTAATAATAATCACTTGTCACTTTGCGATCTTTGCTTCCTGGCGGGAATTATTCTTTCTGGATGGAGATTAACCACATCGGCAACATTATTCTTGCCAGAGGGATGAACAGGAAGCGGCCATGAGGCTTGTCATGGATGAATTACTTAAAACTCAATCAATATTGACGGCGCAGATCGCCTTATTGCCACAACCCATAAACTCCAGATTATCAAAGCTGAACATTGCGGCCATGGCGATGCCGCGTCCGTTAGGCAGTGTTGCCCGCCCGGGGATCAGTTGCAGGTAATCCCGCCACGCAAATCCCGGGCCCTCATCGGTGACGATAAATTGCACTTTCTTTTCGGTCCGCTGCATTTCGACGGTTGCCCGCTTGTCCCGGTTTCCGGCAAGGCCAAGCCTGTGATCGATCTCCTGCTGATATAAACCATTCACCAACAATTCCGACTTCTCCCTCAGAGTCAATCCAAGGTTCCCGTGTTCGATGGCATTCTGCATGATCTCGGACAGCCCCAGTACGACTCTCTTTGGATCAGGGCAACTGTTAGCCATAATAAAGGCAATACTTTTGACCTCTTTCAGCGTGCTGTATTCAAACACGCAGGACTTCAAATACTGAAGTCCGGCATTCACGTCGTTGATATTTCCCTGTAAGCTTTGCAACTCCTGCTGCAGCGTATCGAATTTTTGGGTGTCTTCCAACGCGGCAGCAACAATCGCCAGCAGTATCTTTTCGTCGTAGGGTTTTGTCAGATAATAGTAGACGCCTGCCTCGATGCCCTCCCTGACCTGATTGGTGAGCGCGGCGCCGGTTTGCATTATGACCGGTATGTGGTTGTAGCGTTCACTGTTTTTCAACTCGGTTATCAGTTCCATACCGTCCATCATCGGCATCATCCGGTCCAGTAAAATGACCTTGATGTCCGGGTGGCCCTGCAGGATATCCAGTGCCGTTTTTCCATTGTCCGCACACAACACCTCATAACCGGCTATGGAGAGATCATCCTGCAGTATTTCAAGATTTATCTCTTCGTCATCTACCGCCAGTATCTTGATCCTTGCGTTTCCCATCACCCGATCCTCCCGTCTCTAAACTTGACGAGCAGCCGGCAAACTGAAATTAAATATGGCGCCGCCGGCCGGGTTGTTTTCCGCCCATATCTCCCCGTGATGGCGCGTGATGACCTCTTTGCATATCGCCAGACCCAGTCCGGTCCCCCCCGCCCCTGTCTTTGTTCTGGAACTTTGCAGGAACTTGTCAAACACACTCCCCAGTTCATCTTCCGGGATCCCTATTCCACGGTCAAGAATAGAGAGTGTCACGGCGGCTACTTTGCCTGTATTGTCCCGCTTATTCCATGAGGGTAATTCTGCGTCAGAGAACTCAACCGACAGCGGCAGACCCGCCCGGGTAAATTTGATCGCATTCGACAACAGATTGACCAGTACCTGAGAAATAGCATGCCTGTCACAGACAACGTTTGTGGCAATGCCATTCGGTTGAATCTCCAGGGCGAGTTGCTTTTGCTTGATTAATGCAGCCAGTTCAGCGACAACCGGTTTAAGAATATCCATGAGATCGTTTTCCTCAAACAGATAATCCACTTGGTTTGCTTCCAGCTTGGACAGGTCAAGCAGGTCATTGATGAGCGCCAGCAGGCGCCGGCCGCTCTGTTCAATCCGGCCCAGCGCCTTCAGGGTCTTTTCCCGGGGATTCACGTCTATTCTTTTCATAATGGTATCGGTCAGATGCAGGATGGCGTGCATGGGGGTACGCAGTTCATGGGACATATTGGTCAGAAATTCCGATTTGGCCTGGTTGGCCCGTTCCGCCTCGTACTTGGCCAGCACCAGGTCCGCGGTCTGCTGATCCACCAGGGTTTGCAGGTGTTCCCGATGCTGCCTGAGTTCCTGTTCCGTGCGCTTGCGTTCGCTTATATCCTGGATTATCGAGGTGATGAGGATCCCCTCTTCGGCCACCAGCGTGTTCAAACTGATCTCCGCCGGGAACTCACTGCCGTCCTTGCGGCTGACATATAATTCCCCGCCATCCCCCATTTGACGCGTGTAGGGCCTGGCAACATAGCCTGCCCTTCGAGACTCATGCTCCTTGCTGAATCGTTCCGGCACCAGTACCTCCACCGGCCGGCCGATGAGTTCTTCGCGAGAGTAGCCGGTCATCCTCTCCAGCTGCTCATTGACCAGCTCGATGTCGCCCCGGGCATTGACGATGACCGTACCATTGATGGAGGACTCCAGCAGGCCACGGAACTTCTCCTCGCTCTGCACCAGTTGCTCCTCCGCCAGATGGTTTTCAATCGCCTCCGCCAGAATATTGGCCACTGACTGCAGGAAGTGGATATCGTCCTGGTTAAAAGAGCGCCTGTGACGACTATGGGCGCCCAATACCCCCCACGGGGCCTCCTTGCCCTGAATAATCACACTCAGGCCACTGATTATATTATGATCTCGAAGCAACCGCGGCTCGCTAAAACGGGTCTCGGTCTGCCACTCTTCGACAATCACCGGCTCCTTGCTGTGCAGGGTATGGCCGGCCTGTGATGCTTCGCTGATGGGCACCGTAGCCCTGCCTACCTGGTCATCGGTCCAGCCGATCCCGGCCCGTAACAGGAGGGTGTCACCGCCCGGCAGTAATTCCAGTACCGAGCAGACGTCGACAGTCAGTGTCCCGGCGACACCCTTGACGACTTCATTCAACAATCCGTAAATGGGTCCGCCCTCAAGGGCCCGGAGCCCCAGCTTCGCTACCGTGGCCTGTTGCCGCACCCGGGCCTGCAGGGCCTGCTCTGCCAGTCTGCGCTCGCTGATGTCCTGCACAAACGCGACAACATGATCCACACCACCCTCTTCATTAAAAACACTTTCAATGGAGACATTGACGTGAAGTATATGGCCATCCTTGTGGATGCAACGCTTTTCCAGTGAATAGCTGTTAATTTCACACGCCAGTATCTGCATAAACAGCTTGAGTTCATGCTCAGCATCGTCCGGGTGAGTGACATCCTGGAATGTCATTGTAAACAGTTCATCGCGTGAATATCCGAGCATTTCACACAAGGTATCGTTGATCTGTAACCACCCCTTATCCGGAGATGTAATTGCCATGCCAAGCAAACCTGCATCGAAGTACCGGCGCAACAGTTCCTCGCTCTTCTTCAGGGCCTGTTCCGAAATTTTCCGGTTGGAAATATCTCTGAATACCACCACAGCGCCCTCCAGCTTGCCCTGCTCCCGAATCGGCGTACTCACATAGTCAACCGGGAAGCTGCTTCCGTCTCTTCTCCAGAACACCTCGTCACTGACATGATGGACCTTGCCATCCATGAAGGCCGCATAAATGGGACACTCCTGTCTCGGGTAAGGCGTGCCGTCCGCTCTGGTGTGATGCAGGACCGCATGGTGCATCCGGCCGAGCAGTTCATCGGCTTCCCAGCCAATCATGCGCGCCGCCGACGGGTTAATGAAAGTCACCCGTCCTTGCAGATCTACGCCATAGATCCCTTCGCCGGCCGCTTCCAGGATCTGCGCATTCAAACGTTTAACCTGTGCAAGTTCCACCAGCGCCGGACCGCGTTCAGCTAGCCCGGGTTCCGGGGATTCAGCTCTGTGCAGGACAGGAGGCATAACGGATTCACTTCAGCGTTCAGGCATCACGGAAACAGGCAACCTTCACCTACTCTACTGTATTCGGCCTCAGCCTGCGTACTGTCAGGCAAGCGCTGATCGCGTCTCACCTTAGTGTAGCTATGACTTGTCGCCAGCGATTCATCGCAAGCGATCTCAAGCAGGCAAATATCATCGTTCTGCCCGGCCTCCCCCCGGAACCGGTCAACGGCATCCAGGATGGTTCGATACACCACATCCGGGTCCGCAACACTGCATAAACACTCATGCAGCCGCGAGTTACCAAACATCTCTCCGTATTCGTTATTCACTTCAATCAGCCCGTCCGAATAGACATAAATACGATCGCCCGTTGTTACCTGAAAATGCTCAATCTTAATGTCCAGTTTGGCGTTCGGGAGGATCCCCAGGGGAAGATGCGCGGAAGCCAGTCTGAAATGGATATCTACCGGGTTGGAGCGAACCAGCACATCGGGCAGACCGGCGTTAAACAGGGAAACATCCCGGTAACCCGGATGGATTTCAAGCACGCATGCCGCCATGAAGCGGCCGACAGGCAGTATCCGGTTTAATTTATGATTGATCTCGGCGATGATTGTTTTCATGGGGGCCCCTTTCGCTACCATGGCATAAAAGACATCGGCGACGACCATTGCCCCGATTGCCGCGCCGAGCCCATGTCCGGTAAAGTCCGCGATCAGAAACATCTGGCCTTTTGCGGGGGTTTGCACACCGATTATCAGATCGCCGCTGAGCAGATCAACCGGTAATATTGAATAGCGGATATTTCCGAAATCCAGTTCAGCGGAGCGGGAGATATTGGTAATGATCTTTTCCGCAATCTCCATCTCCAACCTGTTTGCCTGTTGATTTTCTTCCAGTTCCCGTTTCTGCCTGCTTACCAGATCGTGCATTGCCTTGTTCCTCAGCATGGCTTCTATCCTCGCCCTTAAAATCACCATACTGTATGGCTTGCCGAGAAAGTCATCGCCGCCTGCGGCAAGACATGCCGCCAGCAACTTTTCATCAGTGCTTGCCGTCAGGAAAATGATGGGGATATAAATCTCTCTTGATTGGGATAGATCCTTGATCCTCCTGGCCGCCTCGCAACCGTCCATGCCGGGCATGAAGAGATCCAGGAGCACGATATCCGGCAGCACCTGTGCGAACAGTGCGATCGCTTCAGGCCCGTCTTCCGCTTCAATTACTTCATAACCATGCCTTGATAACATCGCTGCCAGACAGAGGCGTTCAAAAGCCGAATCGTTCGTAACCAATACCCTTGCACGATGAGCATGGTCCAGACAGGAACCTGGCTGGACATACGCTTCAGGTATTTTTGGCAAAACGGCCGTCATCGCCCGTGCGTGAACCCATTAATTTATGGTCACCATCTGTCCGAAATTGGCAACGTTCAAAATCTCCTTCACATTGGCTTTAGCATTGATGATCCGCACGGAGTCATACCTGTCTCCGGCATGTTCCCTGAGCTGTAATAACATGCCCAGTGCGGAGCTATCGAGATAGGTAGTCTGACTTAAATCGACGATAAAATTTTCTACAGAGGTATTATCCGCATAGGCCTTCCTTAATTCGGAATGTACATCGAAGGCAAAGCGCTCAGGCATCTCTATCCTCATCGTCAGCCCGTCTTCTGAGATATTGACCTGTAATGCCATGTTGCTTCTCCTGTGACCTGCTTGTTACCACTCAGTTATTAGAACCTATCTCAAAATTACTCTTTTGCGCTTATGCTTTGTTCTCGCCTAAACACAAAATTTCTAATTTTGAAACAGGTTCCAGTTATGTTAAGCACCGGTGAATAAATAAATTGTTTCATTAGAACAACTGGATTTCCCCTTCCTGCATCGATTCCTGCTCGGTATGTTTGTGAACCGGCTCCATCTTTGCCCGTACTGTTATCTCCTCAATCTTCCGTTCCAGACCCTGCATTTTATCTGCATACTCCTGTTCACTCATTTCCCTGCCAAATGCATGGATCTCCGAGGTGACGGAATGAATCAGTTCCTCGATACCATGGATTTTATCATCGGCATGTTCCACTACCTGCCGGACGATATCTTCAAACTGAAGGTTACGGATGGCGATGGCCGTTTTCTGCGCCAGGCTCTCATTAATTACTGCGATTTCAGAGAGCGATTCTTTCAGAAATTGATCGAGTTGCTGCATGGAAACCATCATGGAGTCAACCCGGGCCTTGCCGGAGAGGAATACATTCATGTCTTTCGAGGCGGTTTTTTCCACCAGGTTCCTGGATTCATTAATCGTCGCCTGCGCTGAATTTATCATTCCTCTTATCTCTTCATTAAAGTTATTTGAAGTCAGCGATAATTTTCTCACCTCGTCCGCGACGACGGAGAAACCGCGACCTGCCTCCCCGGCCCGGGCGGCTTCGATGGCGGCGTTCAGTGCCAGGAGATTGGTTTGCTCGGCAATGGAATGTACTTCCGAAAGCATACCGAATATCTTTTCCATCTGTGCCGATAACTGATCGGTTTTGGTGACAATATCCATACTGTTTTTACTGTTCTCCACCAAAAGTCCGACGAAATGTTTGAGGACTTGCGACGTCTTGTTGACAAATTGTTCTATCGAGATGATTTTGCCTTTTTTCTCATCGGCATTCGTTTCCCATCCCTCATCAGCCCCGCTTTGCTCTTCAACGTCTTCATCCTTGACTTCCTGTATCCTGCTGACCATGTTCACCATCAGTTCATGCTGCGCCCTGGTATCGTTGTTTATCTCCTGAAAACTATGATTCAGGTTTTCCACGGAATCTGCGGTTAATGAGCGCACCTGTCCGGATTCGTCTTTCAACGAGGCGACGGCAGCCCTGACGGAATCGTTAAAAGAGGTGATCAATTTAAGCAGGGATTGATCAAACCCGTCCCGGTTTTTATCCTCCCCGGCACTCCTGGGACCACCCGATGTTGCCGTATGGGTGTTGACGGCAACCGACACAAGCCATGACAACACCACGAACAACAGCAACAGGTGTCCGGATCCCCGCCCGCTCTCCGTCCAGTCCAGGGCAAGTGCTGAAACACTGATGAAAATAGCGATGCTATGTGTCTTCCAGATTTCCAGCTGCATGATATTCCTCTGTTAACAGGTTAGCTGTTCATAGACATGATGCAGAGATGTTCGATGCGAACGCGACTGTAGCGCCTCTCAATCAACCACACTTCCCTGCTATTAGATCGGCACATTGGCCCGTTTCTTTAATGGTTCACCGGACGATCGCAGATAAATTTCCTGCAGCTTTACGGGAATATCCAGCAGCGGCAGAACTGCATCCGTCCCCCCCATCCTGACCGCCTCACCGGGCATGCCCCATACCACACTGGTATTCTCATCCTGGGCAATAGTCGGGGCGCCGGCATCGTGCATCTCCGCCAAACCCATGGCACCATCTGCCCCCATGCCCGTCAGGATCACACCAATGGCATTCTTGCCGACGTTTTGTGCCACCGAGCGGAACATGACATCCACGGAGGGCTTATGCCGGTTCACCGGTTGACCGTCGTTGAGGCGGCAGATATAGCGGGCGCCGCTGCGCTCGACCAGCAAATGGCGGTTGCCCGGTGCGATACAGACATCTCCGGGCACGATCTGCTGGCCGTCCCGGGCCTCGTAGACATTCATCTCGGACAGGTTGTTCATGCGCTCGGCAAAGCTGGCACTGAATCCTTCCGGGATGTGCTGGGAAATGACCGTGCCCGGTGCATCGGCGGGCATCTGCTCGAGCACCTCCCGGATTGCCTCGGTGCCGCCGGTGGAGGCACCAATCGCAATAATGGTATCGGTCGTCTTGAAGGGTGTCTTCCGGGTGCTCTTCTTGAGGACCGCATCCGCGGAGAGCTTCGGATCGATCTTCCTTGGGCCGTGCGGGCGTTGCTGACCCGGGCGGATATTCGCCGCGGCAGCCATCTTCACCTTTTCAATCAACTCCTCGGCGTAGTCATTGAAGGTCGCGGCCAAATCAACCTTGGGTTTGGTAACATAATCCACCGCCCCCAGTTCCAGAGCATCCAGGGTGACATCGGCGCCCTGCCCGGTCAGTGATGACACCATCAACACCGGCATCGGGTGCAGGCGCATGAGGTTGGAGAGGAAAGTGATGCCGTCCATACGCGGCATCTCCACATCCAGGGTCAGGACATCCGGATGCAGTTGCTTGATCTTGTCCCTGGCGATAATGGGATCAGCGGCCGTACCGACCACCTCGATAGAGGGTTCAGCATTCAGGATCTCCGTCAGCATCTGCCGAATCAGGGCGGAATCGTCGATGATAAGGACTTTGATTTTATGAGTCATAAGTCATGAGTCGGAAGTCGGAAGTCGGAAGTCGGAGGTCGGGAGTCCTTTTTCCCGGCCCTGGGCCTTAGACTCTCGACTCCCGACTCCTGACTCCCGACTAAAAGAGTTCCACCTCTCCGCCAACCGGTTGCCGTTCAATTTCATGCCGGTAAGTTATTTCGCGCTGAACAATGGTATCGTTGTGCATGGAACGCAGCCGCTTAATCTTCATTGTTCCCGTGGCCGGTGTGTACTGGACTTTTCTGGGATAGATATCGCCCACATCTTCGGCCAGCAGCGTCAGGCCCTCGGTTTTCAGGTAATCCCTGACGAAATCGATATTTTTCCGGCCAATGTCTATCATCTTCATATTTTTCAACACCCTGCCCCCACCACAGATCTTTACCTCAAGGTGGCGGCGTTGACCGCCATGTTTGAGAATATCGTTGATCATGTGCTCCATGGCATAATTTCCATAGCGTGCGGCATTGCCGGGAATTGCCGCGTTCGTGTCATCGCCATTACCTCCGTTGGAAACAGGCAGCATGAAATGGTTCATTCCCCCGACCCCGGCAATCGGGTCGCGAATGCAGGCGGAGATACAGGAGCCCAGCACAGTAACGATGGTCTCTTCGCTCCCGGTGACGTAATACTGACCGGGGGTTATCTTTGCCGCGACCATATTGTGGCGTTTGTCCCAATAGCGGTTGATATGCTCGAAGCCTTCCAGCACATTCGCAAGGTCGATATCTCTGTGGTTAAGTTTCAAGGGCATAACATTTTGTCAGTCTTAAGTCGGGAGTCGGGAGTCTTGAGTTCTTCTTCCTGGCCCTAGGCCTTGACTCATGACTCACGACTCCCGACTTTCTGATGAATCGTCTGGCCCAGGTGCTGATAACGCTCACTGACACTAAACAGCGATTCGGAATGGCCGATGATTAAATGCCCGCCGTCAACGAGAATGTCTGCATAGCGCTCAAATAATTTCCGCTGGGTCGGTTTGTCGAAATAGATGACGACGTTGCGGCAGAACAGCAGATCAAATGGTCCGCGCATGGGCCAGTCATGCATCAGGTTCAACTTCTTGAAGCGGATCAGTGACTGTAACGCCGGTGAAACACGGTACTGCCCGGCATTGGCCCCCTTACCCTTACGGAACCAGCGCTTGAGCCTGGATGCGGAGATATCGCTGATCTGCTCTTCCGTATAGACTCCCCGTTCGCCTTTGGCCAGGACATTGGAATCGATATCGGTAGCCAGGACTTTGACGTCCCACTGACTGAGATGAGGAATGGTCTCCAACAACACTATGGCGATACTGTAGGGCTCCTGGCCGGTTGAACACCCTGCGGACCAGATCCGGATGCGCCGAGTATCGGCGTTTGCTTTCAATAACCCGGGAATGGCAGTCCTGGCCAGAAATTCAAAATGGTGTGGTTCACGGAAAAATCCGGTTTTATTGGTAGTAATGGCATTCACAAAATCGGGCAGTTCCCTGTCGGGCTCTGTCTTCAACAGGCGGCAATAGGCATCGAAACCGGACAGGTCAAGCTTTCTCAGGCGCCGGGCAATCCGGCCATAGACCAGCTGCTTTTTCGCATCGGAGAGATTAATTCCTGAATGTTTATTGACCAGTGTCCTGAGGATATTGAAATGGTGATCAGTAAACTCGAACTCTTGTGCTATCTCTGTCTGTTGTCGTTGAGAGGGTGTCATTAGATCGTTGTCCGTTGTCAAAAAAAGCTTTTGGCGATTTTAATGATCAATCAAGTCCTTTATATATTGCATCCGAACCAAGGACTAACCTTCAACGCTGAACCATAAACTTATTTTGATAGTTCCAGTTCGTTCGTGAGTCCCAGTAACTCCCCTGCCGCGCATACGGCCTCCGAAGGGTGTTGCCAATGCAGGGGAACACCACGTCTTTTCGCTTCAAGGTTGAACGCCAACAGCAACTGCATGGCGGCTGTGTCAACCACCTCGACTGCAGAGAGATCCATCTGCACCCCGCTTTTGTTCTCGAGGGCCTGCGACAACTCTGACCGTTTCGCAGTGACATTCCTGATAGTTAAACCAGGACTGAAGCTGACAGCCGTAACTGCCTCGCCGGTCTGTTCCGGCGCCTTCCTTTTCCTTGCCCGGGCCGGGTTCCGTGTAGCGGTCCCGGCCCGGGTCGCGGTTTTTTTACGGCGTGTCGACTTTTTTGCGGCCACTTTCTTTACACCCGATTTCCTGGTTACCATGTGATGGTCCTCTTTTTGTTTTGTCCGTTGTCCGTTGTCCGTTGTCCGTTGTCCGTTGTCCGTTGTCCGTTGTCCGTTGTCC
>JBHHYN010000089.1:0-12161 GCA_046757565.1 Gammaproteobacteria bacterium
GAGTGCAGAATATGCAGGAGCAATTATCTGCCGCTCAAAACGCATCAGAACAAGTAAGGGCTCGCCAAGCGTTGAAGTTGGTGTAAATGTATTTTCATAGGAAACGGTGGAATCCTTGACAAACAATGGTTTCAATCCGATTTCCAGCGTACTCATGCAATATGCGGGCTAGCCTAGCGTTAAATGCAATCGTTTGCAACAGTCAGCGGGGTAAAGAAAAAAATGCCTCCGCCGTGATCGGGAGGGACGTTGAGACAGGTTCTATGTCCCTCCGGCCAGACGCCCTGTCATGAAATGAATTATGCTTGCGGCGGCGAGCCCCACAAAACAGAGCAGACTCCACTCTGCAATGCTCAGGGAGAGGAAGGTCCAGTCAATCTGTGCACATTCGCCGGAACCGGTAAAGACCCTTTTCAGGGTGTCCGTTAACGGCAACACTTGCAGCATGTAATCGAGTCCCGGCCCGCATTCAGGGACTTTATCCGCCGGCAGATGTTGCAACCAAACCTGGCGGCCAGCGATCCCGGCGCCGCCAATGGCCGTCACTGAGATCAAACCGCTGTATAGTCGAATCCAGTAGTTTTGCGGTGCATGGATAAATCCAAACAGGGCGGTAATAGCAACCGCAATATAGGCCAGCCTCTGGAAGATACACAGGGGGCAGGGTTCAAGACCGTCAACGAATTGCAGATAGTATCCGAAGCCGAGCAGGGATACGCAGACGGCGAATAATAACAGGTAATAGGGTCTAGGGGACTTCATAAATTCAGTTCAAGGTTCAGGGTTCAGGTTTCAGGATCTAGAGTGTAAAGTGCAAAGTGCAAAGATGAAAGTGTTTTACTGGAAAGCAATCCGGAAAGAGTAATTCTCGCCAAGACGCAAAGATCGCAAAGCGATAAGGGATTGTTATTTAAGTCATGCAAAAATGCTTTCCTGACGTCTTTGCGCCTTCGCGAGAAAACTGTTGACGTTATATGGATGGACACTAATTACCGATGAATTTTTGCAGGTACTCGGGAATGCGTTCTTCCAGCCAATAACGCGCATGCCAGGGAACGTTGCCGCTGATAAATCCAACGTGACCACCTGTTTCTGATAATTCCAGGCGCACCTGTTCGGATAATTCGTCAGGTTTCGGAATTACGGCGGGTGTCATAAAGGGATCATCCATGGCATTGATGATTAATACCGGTGTGTGGATGTTTTTCAGGAACTGCCGTGAACTACAGCGGTTGTAGTAATCGTCGACGTTCCTGAATCCATGTAAAGGGGCAGTAATCTCATTGTCGAATGACCTGAAGGTATTCAAATTGAATAGATTACTTAACGCTATCGGTGACTGTTTTCCGGCGAACTTGGAGGCTGTTTTTTTGTGCAGGCGGTGCAACAGATAGTACTGGTAGAAGCGGGACACGCCTCTTTCCAGCCGGTCTGCGCTATCGCTTAAAATGAACGGGACGGACACTGCTGCCGCGACGGCCAGATATTTTTCGTTTTCATCCTCGCCCAGATACTTGAGCAGTGCATTTCCTCCCAATGAATAGCCAACTGCGGCCAGCGGGGTGCCGGGATGGCGCTGCCTTAGTGTTTGCAGGAGATAGCCGATATCGCCTGTGTCACCGGAATGATAACTGCGGTTGAGCCGGTTGGGTTCACCACTGCAGCCCCTGCAGTGCATAAATACACCGCGCCATCCTTTACTGTGTATTGCGGCCATGATCCCCGTCGCATAGGGTGATCGGATGCAACCCTCCAGACCGTGAAAAACGGCGACGATGGGCCCCGGCCGCCTTTCCGTCCAGCACAGGTCAACAAAATCCCCATCAGGCAGTTCCAGCCGTTCCGGAATCAGCTTCAGACGGGGCAGCCGGCGAAACAGGTGCGGCCACAGGGTCTGTGCATGGGGCCCGGGTAACCACCAGGCCGGTTTGAATCTGTTCTCTTTCGTCATATCTGATGGGTGTTTATCAGCAACCGTCCTATAATGCCCGGCACGGATTGTGGAAGCCAATACCACTGCTGGCCAGGGTCGGGGCACTATAGAACTTAGTTACAAATGGGTTAAATGAAAATTCAATCTTTGCATTGTAGGGGAAAAACCATGGCCGAAACCGGCAACGCCCTGCTTGCCGCCTACAATGCCGCGAGCGCCGGTACTCACCTGCAAGTACAGTGTGACAGCTTCGACACAGGGCTGCGTATGTGGCTGATAGAGGCCGGGGTCCGCTATCAGGCGGTACAGAGCGCTTCCGGAGCGTGGCATATCGAGATTGTACGTGGCAGGTCGCCGGGGCAGGGAACAGTCCCGGGTCTGCATCACCTGACGGGCGGTTGCTCGGGCATCATCTGGACCTGTGAACGGGCGCAACGTGTCGCCGCCATCGAGTGTGCATCAAGGCGCATCCTCTGGTGTGCAGAAGTGGCCAAAAAGGCCTCGCATCTTGTCATTGATGCCGATGCACGCTCTCTGTTCGTCGCTGACTCCGCAGCTGATGCCCTGCTCGTGATTGATGCCGGCAACGGTAAGCTACACTCCAGTCATAGCGCGCCCGGCCGGCCGCAATTGCCTCTCATAACACGCGATGGCATCGTCTGTGTGACTGGTGGGGGCAGTGGTACGCTGACCCTGCTCAGGCGGCGGGCGCACGGCCGGTTTCAGGCGCAGATCCTGAACGTCGGTATAGCACCACACGATCCCATCGCTACTCAAGATGGAAAATTTTTATTTGTCCCCTGTGCAGGTGAAGGTAGCGTCGTGAGAGTTCGCTTACACGATGGGCGCATCACGGGCAGGTTTCCTGTGGGTGACGGCCCCACTCACCTGGCCATCCATCCCGATGGTTCAAGGCTGTATGTGGCCAATACCTTTGCCGGTACCTTGACCTGTCTCAGTATCGAAGGGGACCTGCTTGGGCAGGCGTACAGTGGTCGCTGGGCCCACGTCCCCGCAATAACGCCCGATGGCAGATGGCTCTATGTCGCGAATTTCCATGACGATACCCTGACGCTATTCGATGCCGGGACCTTGGACAGGATCGCTACACTGGATACCGATCCCTATCCTCACGGCCTTGATATTACACCCGATGGCCGTCACGTTATTGCCACCGGTTTTTCTTCGGACTGCGTGCGTCTCTATTCAGCCGGCCAACACAAGCAACTGGCCCGCATCAGGGTTGGGGCGGGTTCTTCGCATACCTGCTTTACCCGTGGCAGGCAACTGGCCTGGATTGCCTGTTCGGTCAGTGACCATCTGGCCTGCGTTGATATTGAAAAACAGGCTTGTATCGATGTGTTGCGCTTACCTGCATGATGTCAAGCAACCGCTGATTAATCAGTGAGGGGACTTGATAATCTCTACGGGTCGTTTCCTTAACCTTTTTCGACGGGATAAGGCAGGGGCTCGAAATCAAGCACCGGCCCGTCCACGTTACCCAGGTGGGCCCGGTTACTGCCGGCCTTGTCGATATCCACAACGGCGAGCACCTGTAACCCTTTTTCCGGATGGATGGCAGCATTGACAATCGTTCCTATGGGATGATCGAACTTCTGCATATAGAGTCGGGTCCCGGTATCGGCAGGTGTATCCGGGGGCAGCGATGCGAGAAACAGGCGTTGTTTTAAGCGGCCGCGATAATGCAGGCGTCCGACAATCTCCTGTCCCGTATAGCAGCCCTTATCAAAACTGACGCCATCCAGACAATCCAGGTTCAGGGATTGAGGCAACAGGCTTTCGCTGGAATGTTTGTTGATCCAGGCGAAACCGGACAATACATCCTGAAGTTGCCAGTAGCGGCTGCCCACGGGAACAAAATCCTGCGTCAGTGTTTGCCACAGTTGCCGCATCGGTTGTTCCGGACCAACGACGATCATCCGGATTCCTTCACCATGAAGCGGGATCACATTCAACTCATGATGCCTGATTATTTTCATTGAATGTTTTCGTATGACATCGCCCAGGCCGGCCACCTGCAGGCGTTGTCTGTCTCTGGCGAGGATACCCATGCGTATTAATTCATTGCCACGATCATCAATGGAGACATCGGCACGCAGGACATACATTTGCAGCTTTTTTATGAAGGATTGTTTCAGTTCATCAGGCAGAAGCAGAAAATATCTGTTGTTCAGTCTGAAAATGATGAAGTTGGCAATAACCCTGCCTTTGGGATTACACCAGGCACTGAACTGAAAACAGGCATCGTGGAGTTTCCTGATGTCACTGGTGAACTGGCCTTGAAGAAACACTTCCGCATTGGCGCCACTGATTACTACGATCGCCAGGGAGGATAAATCAGTGATAAAATTCCGCAACACCGCCGCCCGGGTCTCGTCCTTCGGCCGGCCGAAATCCTGCACTGAATTGCCCTCAATACGTGCGCCGTTACCCGTCAGAAATGCCTGCCAGCCTGATGCCATAGATGCTTCAGTATATCAGATGGGGGAGGGAGTGAGATTCCGGAAATAGTGAATGATAGGTATATAGTCAGGGTTTTCCGGTTCAGACTTGTCCATGATCCAGGCAAGGATATCCAGGTCTGCTTCCTCCAGAAAGCGTTCAAACAGTTTTTTTTCTCTATCGGTAAGGCCCGGATAACACTGTTCGATAAAGCGTTGGCACAGAATATCCATTTCCAGAACGCCACGCCGACAGCGCCACAGCAGGCCGGATCGATCACCCATCTCTATTAACCCTCATCGCCAAAACCCTTAATAACTCACCACAGAGACACGGAGTACACAGAGGAATTAAAACTTTTTTCCTATAAAAAAAATTATAATTTTATAGAAATTAATTGGTTGTAACTCCACCGCTCTGAGGTTTCTATAGTGTTTTATAGTATTCACGAAACCATTAGAAAAGGCGAAACTTACCGAGAAAATAAAAAAGTAATCCTTGCAAAAAATCAATTTAAAGTTCTCTGTGTACTCCGTGTCTCTGTGGTGAATAGTGTTTACATTGTCCGGGAGACGAGCAGTTTCTTGATCTTGGCGATGGCCTTGGCGGGATTCAGGCTCTTCGGGCAGGTATTGGTGCAATTCATTATGGTATGACAGCGGTAGAGCCGGAACGGATCTTCCAGTTCGTCCAGACGTTCACCGGCATTCTCATCCCTGCTGTCTATGATCCAGCGATAGGCCTGCAACAGGGCGGCAGGCCCCAGATAGCGCTCCGAGTTCCACCAGTAGCTGGGACAGGCGGTTGAGCAGCATGCACACAGGACACATTCATACAGACCGTCAAGTTGCGCGCGGTTTTCTCTCGATTGCAGCCGTTCGGCGTCCGGTTGCGGCGTGTAAGTCTGCATCCAGGGTTTGATGGATGCATACTGTGCATAGAAATGGCTGAGGTCCGCGACCAGATCTTTCCTGATCTTCATATGCGGCAATGGATAGATGGCGATATCGCCCTGAAAATCAGCGATCTCCTTGGTGCATGCCAGGGTATTGGTGCCGTTGATATTCATGGCGCAGGAGCCGCACACCCCTTCACGGCAGGAGCGGCGGAAAGTAAGTGTCGGGTCCAGTTCGTTCTTGATATAGATAATGGCGTCCAGCACCATAGTGCCACATTGGTCCAGATCGATCTCGAAACTATCGATACGGGGAGTTTCACCACTGTCCGGGTCCCAACGGTAGACACGGATGGTCCTTCTGTTGTTGGCGCCGTTTGCGGCAGAAACAGTTTTGCCTGTTTTTATTTTTGAATTTTTAGGTAATGTAAATTGTGCCATAATTAAAACCCGTTTATAAAGTTCAACGTTTCAAGGTTCATGGTTCAACGTTAAAGACCATGAACCATAAACCATTTTCAATAGACCCGTTTCTTGGGCGGGAATACGTCTATCTCGTCGGTCAACGTGAACATATGCACCGGCCGGTAATCAAGCCGGACCTCGCCCTTGTCGTTCATCCAACCAAGCGTGTGCTTGAGCCACTCCTTGTCGTCACGCTCGGAATAATCCTCGCGGGCATGGGCGCCGCGGCTCTCTGTACGGTTAAGGGCCCCGTTGATCGAGACTGTTGCCATTGCCAGCAGGTTTTCAAGCTCCAGGGTTTCCACCAGATCGGTGTTCCAGATAAGTGATCGATCGGACACCTTTACATCGGAAAAGGAGCTGTATATCTGTTTCAATTTATCAATGCCTTCGGCCAGTACCTCGCCGGTACGGAACACGGCGGCGTGTTCCTGCATGGCCCGTTGCATAGCTTCCCTGATCCGGGCGGTGGACTGTGAGCCCTTCGCATGGCGCAACTTATCCAGCCTTGCAATGGCCGGTTCGACGCAGCTCTCTGGCAGGGGTTTATGGGTTGTTCCGGGGCGAATGTTCTCCGCACAATATTGGGCGGCGGAACGGCCGAACACGATGAGATCCAGCAGTGAATTACAACCGAGCCGGTTGGCGCCATGCACCGAGACACAGGCGGCCTCGCCAATGGCCATGAGGCCGGGGACCACGGTATCCGGATCGCCATTCTGCGGCATCACCATCTGGCCCTTGTAGTTCGTGGGGATACCACCCATGTTGTAATGGGCTGTCGGCAGCACCGGGATCGGTTCACGGGTAACATCCACGCCGGCGAAGATCCGGGAGGATTCCGCAATTCCCGGTAAACGCTCATTGATCACATCAGCACCCAGGTGCGCCAGATGCAGATGGATATAATCCTTGTGTTCGCCCACGCCGCGGCCTTCACGGATTTCAATGGTCATGGCGCGGCTGACGACATCGCGTGAGGCCAGGTCCTTGGCAGAGGGGGCGTAACGTTCCATAAAACGCTCCCCGTCGGCATTGGTGAGAAATCCTCCTTCCCCCCGTACCCCCTCGGTGATCAGGCAACCGGCGCCGTAGATCCCGGTCGGGTGGAACTGGATGAATTCCAGGTCCTGCATGGGCAGGCCGGCGCGTAATATCATCGCCCCGCCATCGCCGGTCTGGGTATGGGCGCCGGTGCAGGAAAAGTAAATGCGGCCGTAACCACCGGTGGCCAGCACCACCGTGTGCGCGCGAAAGCAGTGAATACTGCCGTCATCCAGGTTCCAGGCAATGACCCCGCGGCAGGCGCCATCATCGTCCATGATCAAATCCAGGGTAAAATATTCAACAAAAAATTCCGCTTCATGTTTCAGCGATTGCTGGTACAAGGTGTGCAGGATGGCGTGACCGGTGCGATCGGCGGCGGCACAGGCCCGTGGCACCGGTGTTTCGCCAAAGTTTTTCATATGACCGCCGAACGGGCGTTGATAAATCTGGCCGCTCTCGGTGCGTGAGAACGGTACGCCATAATGCTCCAGTTCGATGACTGCCGGCACGGCCTCCCGGCACATGTACTCAATCGCATCCTGATCACCCAGCCAGTCCGAGCCCTTGACGGTGTCGTACATATGCCAGCGCCAGTTGTCCTCATCCAGATTGCCGAATGAGGCCGCTACCCCGCCCTGCGCCGCCACGGTGTGGCTACGGGTGGGAAAGACCTTGCTGATGCAGGCTGTCCTCAGTCCCTTGGCCGCCATGCCGAAGGTGGCGCGCAGGCCGGCGCCGCCGGCGCCGACCACGACAACATCATATTTGTGTTCGATGATTGGATAGGCTTCAGTCATTTATTATAACCCCAGGAATATCTTGAGCACTGCCATCACCGAGGTCAGACCGGCAAACAGGGCGAGAAATTTAACAAGGATAATATCGGTAATTTTCTGCCATTCAGGATCGATGTAATCCTCAATCACCACTTGTATGCCAAGTTGGGCATGATAGAACAGGGAGATAAGGAACAGGATCAATAGCACGGCATTGAAAGGGGAACGTATCCATTGAATGGCCGCAGCATAATCCCCCGGGACCATCGTTACCAGTGAACCGATAAACCATAGCGATAAAGGAATCAGGACGAGTGCGGTCAGGCGCTGATACCACCAGTGATGGGTGCCTTGTTTGGCGGATCCCAGTCCTCTTACCTTCGCCAGAGGCGTTTCCAGGCTCATGCCGCACCTCCCGTTGTCCCCGTTCCCAGCATCCAGGTAATGACTGTGAGGACGAAGGCAGCAAGGACAACCAGGTATCCCGATAAATAGACGGATTGCAGCTCCAGTCCCGCACCCATATCCCAGAAAAGATGGCGTATGCCGTTACACAGGTGGTAATAAAGTGAAAAGGTAAAGAGGATGAGCAGCAGCCCGCCGTACCAGGTATGCACATGCCTGAAAACCTCCGCATAGGTCGCCGGTCCACTGGCAAGCGCCAGTAACCAGAAACTCAGCAACAGGGCCCCCAGGCTCAGGAGGATGCCCGTCGCCCTGTGCAGAATCGATAACATAGACGTAAGTTGTGGTTTATATATCTGCAGATGCGGCGAGAGTGGGCGTTCTACCGTTGCCATAAAAATATTACCTCATCTATCGTTTTATTGATCGGTTAAACCGGACGGGGAGCGTTACGGAAAGCAAACCGTTGTTACGGCCCCTAGAAATCAATACAGCGGCCTTTGCGCTCCCAGTCGCCATAACGGGTCGGTTCGGGACCCTTTGGTCCGCCAATTTCCTTTACGCAGTCATGCCCCGAATTCACCTCTTCCTGATGATCATTCTTTGTTTCCTCCGTGGGAGGATTGTTTTTTTCTTCCAATGCCATAATATTAATCCAACTTTATCAGCATGCACGTGGTCAGCGGGTTTCCCGCCTTCGTTGATTCAGTCCCGGTATTGACTTTTGCTGACATCACCCTGTAAGGGCAACGGGCCTGTTTCATCTCAGGTGGATTACAAACGATAGAGAGAGGACAATGTCCAGCAGGGAGAGCACACTCGGTTTACCCATTTTTATCGATTACCGGCCGTCGCGCAGGCTGTTTGCCGGTCTCACTATCATCCATATTGGCGCTATTATATGCCTTTTGGGTGCGGCTGTCCCATTCTGGCTGAAATGCCTGACTGCAGTCGGGATGATTACTGCTTATAGCGGATATTTCCGATCATACCACGAGGCAAATAACGCACCACATCCGCTGCAATTGATGCTGACTGCTGAAGATGAATGGCGCCTGATAAAACCGGATGGCAAGGGTGAGACGCTCAAGCTGCTCCCCGGTGCGTTTGTTCATCCGTATCTCATTGTCATCAGATTCCACACGGACGCTAAACGGCGCTATGTCTTTGCCTTGACAACAGAGAATGTGGACCCCGACAGGTTACGGCGCTTGCGGGTACGATTGCGGTTCAGAAAGGAGGTGACCCAGGTTTAGCCGTTTACTTCACGACGATTTTCGCGATCATAAACGGATGGATGTTGCAGTAGTATTTGTATTCGCCTTTTTCACCAAGAGTAACGGAGAAGGTCTTGTCTTTTCCGAACAGACCGGAACCGAACTTGCCGTCGGGAAACTTGGTCTGCTTCAAGTCCCGGGTCTTACGCCCGATGATGGATACCCCACTGGTGACATCGTGATCGACCGGGTCGAGATTGACCCAGTTAATCGTTGTTCCTGCAGGGACGACCACTTCATTGGGCACGAACTGGAGGTTCTTGATCTCGACGGTAACGGCCTGGTGTTCCGGACTTTCCTGTTCAGACTGCCCATCACTGCCAAAACCGGATGTTGCAACGAGTGACAGCGTAAGCATACCGAGCAGGAACAGGCGCGCGTTCATCATTAAAGTTTCCCTCTATTCATTGCCTTGAGATTAGGGGCCGGGACACTGTCCCGGCCCCTGCATCAGCAATTCAGATTATGAATGAGTGGATTAATGCCAGGTAACGTCGTCGTACATCAGGTGAACGAACTTGGGATACGGTGGTAGATAACCCTTGACCGGGTCGCCCATCGGATGGGAGACGATGTGGACTTGCACCGCATGCTTGTTATAGATCGATCCGCCATACTGCTTCGCCATCATGGGTCCCTTGAAATCAACCTTGCCGGTTTTGGTGTTGCGGACCTGCTCGGTAAACATCAAATGGGTCGGCCCCATCCAGGCAACTTTGCCGTTATGGAACACTTTACCGGGTCCCCAGGTAGCAAGATAGGTCCACACCTGTGGCAGTAGCGGTGGACTCATCTTGGGGTCAATATCGCCACCGGTTGCACCATGCAAGTTGACATCGGTCCTGACCATCTTGAACTTGTTGGCGACGACTTTCCAATCCCCGTCGGAGCCGGAGAAGGTCGCCATGATTTGTCCGCTATTGGTTTCCGGGTCAACATCGATGTTGATGTTCCCACTGCCATGAATGACGCAACTGCCGTCGTAACAGAACCGGTCCTTGGAGTCATGTTTACCGATCTGGGTGGCCGTAGTGGCGCTGATCTTCATTTCTGAACTAAAAGCGGTCCCAGATCCGGCCATGAGAAACAGGCCTGCGATCAGGCCCAGGACAAGTTTTTCAACTGAGTGATTCATTGTCTCCTCCTCAATTATTTGTTATCGAATGTAACCAAACAATCCGTCCGGAAACACCCTCCGAGCCGGTTTTTATGGACCGGAACATCGGAGTTCCTGAACAGAATTGCTAATCAGACCGGGAAGCTTTTGAAAAGTTCTCTGAAACTGCGGTAATTTTCCGGATTGGCCGGTGCATTGATTTCTGCCTGCTATTTTGTTGTTTCGTTGAGGGCAGCGATGTAGTCGAGGATTTCCAGGGGTGTGTTGACGAGGCCGTCCGCCGCCCATGCCGACGTATCCTCCCCTTCGTCAATATAGCCATAGCCGGCGATGAGGGTGTACATGCCGGCACTGTGTCCTGCGAGGATATCTCTCCTGGCATCGCCGATGTAAAGTGTCCGTGTGGGCAGTCGATCAACCCGTTGACAGGCGTGCAACAGAGGCGCTGGATGGGGTTTACTCTGTGCAACCGTGTCGCCGCAGACCACACAACCCGCCCTGTGGTCCAGTCCCAGGGCCTGCATGAGTGGCCCGGTCAGCCAGGCGGATTTATTGGTGACGACGCCCCAGATAATGCCGTCCGCTTCCAGCCGGTCCAGCACCTGCGCCATGCCGGGAAACAGTATTGTATGGTCCGCAAGGCAGGAACGGTAGATGCTAAGGAAGCGTTGCCGCAGCCCGGGAAACGCCTGATCCGTCTCGTCGATGCCAAAGGCCCGGCGAATCATAATAATGCCGCCGTGTGACACGCTTGGACGGAGCTCGGTCAGGGGCAGGGCCGTTCTCCCGTTCTCCCGCAACAGTTGATTCAGCGCCTTCACCAGGTCCGGCGCGGTGTCCGCCAGGGTGCCATCCAGATCGAACAGTACGCAGTCTATCCTTGCGGACAAAGATCTATTCCTTAAGCCGTGCGTGGACGAGGTAGTTGACCGACGGGTTCCCGGTGAGGGTAGCGGTATTCACGCCGGGCAGGTAAGTCATGCCGGTAACTTCTTCGATGCGGAATCCGCAGTGTCTGAGCCAGGTGCAGAGTTCAGACGGCTTCACGAATTTTGCATAATCGTGCGTGCGCCTTGGCAGCAGTCCGAGGAGGTACTCGGCACCCAGGATTGCCGTCACATAGGCGGTTACTGTCCGGTTAATGGTCGCCAGGATGAGATCCCCGCCGGGTTTCAGGATTGTTTCGCACGATGCGAGCAGCGATTGCGCATCGGGGACGTGTTCCAGGAGTTCCATACAGGTAATGACATCAAAGCTGTCCCGATGATCCTGTGCGAATTGCTCAACCGTTCCGGTGATATATTCTATTTGCCTGCCGCTTTGTTGCCGGTGTGCTTTGGCAATATCGATGACCGCATCGCTGGCGTCCAGTCCGGTAACCTGCGCACCCTTTGCCGCCATGGATTCCGTCAGCAGCCCGCCGCCACAGCCCAGGTCCAGGACCGATTTGCCTTCAAGTCCCGCCACCTTATCGATATAGTGCAGGCGCACGGGATTAATATGGTGCAGCGTTCTCAACTTGCCATGCGGGTCCCACCACTGCCGCGCCAGCGATTCGAATTTGTTGAGTTCCTGGGCGTCGACCTGTTGAGATTTTTCCGGCATGGCCGCAGAGCATAAACCAAAATCGCAGGGCTGTCTGGCGCAATAATAGATTTTTACTATCGAATGATGTAGGCTAAGTCCATAAAATAAATAAAGAATTCAGGGTACATCTAACAATAAAACAAGGCTCTTCAGCAGAATCTGTGGGTTAACAAGAAAGACTTTTGAATAAAAACTG
>JBHHYN010000090.1:0-12149 GCA_046757565.1 Gammaproteobacteria bacterium
TTTGTCAGTTGTTCTTTGTCAGTTGTTCTTTAGTCTAATGACCAGTGACTAATGACAATTGACTATTCTTTCCAGGCTTGCAAAAATTCCAGTAGATGTGGCCTGCCTTCCTCTTTTAGCATCACCCGGAGCCGATTACACTCCCATTCATAGGAGGTCCCGGTCAAGTGTCCTCGCATCAGTTCATAGCGCAGATAGATCAAGTATGTATTGAGGACATCGGTTTCACAATAATTTCGAATTGCTTCAATATCGCCTTCAAGATAGGTATCCCACACCCTGCTGCCATGCATGCCCATTTTCCCAGGAAAACCAAGCATCGTGGCGATTTCCGTCAACGGCGCAATGGCACGGTATTCATAACCGGCGAGAATATCCATGAGGTCCGTATGTCGTTTATGGAATCGGCCGAGATAGTTGTTCCAGCGGAAACTCTGATCATCCGAACCATCTTCCCAATAGCGCGGCGCCTGCACACCATGCAACAGGGCCCGGTAATGTAACACCGGCAGATCAAAGCCGCGGCCATTCCAGGAGACGAGTACCGGTGTGTATTTCTCTATGCCCTCATAGAAGCGCTGGATTAATTCTGCTTCCGATGAATCCCCGTGTCCCAATGACCAGACATTTATTTGATCAGAGGTAGAGAGCAGTACCGATATGGCGATCACTCTATGCAGATGAGGACGCAGGAAGTCACTGGCGCCGCCGGTGTCCTGCCGCCGTTTGCTGAACATCACCTCCGCGGCCTCCTTCTCCGCCAGGCCTTCAAGGTGATACAGGCGTCTGCCGGTCTCGATATCAGGGATTGTTTCAATATCAAAAACCAGAATGTTCATTGTTTTCTTTCAGCAGTCCGTCGTCTGTCGTCTGTTTTTTTAACGACGAACAACGGACGACACACAACTGACAAGGGTTAGGCAGAATAGACGTTGGTGGAGAGATAACGGTCTCCCCGGTCGCAGATAATCGTCACGATCACGGCATTTTCAACCTCTTTTGATAACTTGAGTGCAGCAAATATTGCCCCCCCGGAAGAGACGCCGGCAAAAATCCCCTCTTCGGCCGCCAGCCGCCGTGTGGTTTCCTCGGCTTGTGCAGGCGTGATATCAATAATCCGATCGACCCTGTCGCGCTGGAATATTTTGGGCAGATATTCCGGTGGCCAGCGGCGAATGCCGGGAATGCTTTCATCTCCCGCAGGCTGTACGCCGACGATCTGTATCGCCGGGTTCTTTTCCTTTAAAAAGGCCGACACACCCATAATGGTGCCGGTGGTGCCCATGGCGCTGACAAAGTGCGTAATCTGTCCTCTGGTATCACGCCACAGCTCCGGACCTGTCCCTTCATAATGGGCGCGGGGATTGTCGGGATTGGCGAACTGATCCAGTACCCTGCCCTTGCCTTCGCGTTGCATTTCATCGGCCAGATCACGGGCACCTTCTATACCCAGTTCACGGCTTACCAGGACGATCTCCGCCCCGTATGCCTTCATGGATGCGCGGCGCTCCTCACTCATATGTTCCGGCATGATGAGTACCATTTTATAACCCCGGATCGCCGACGCCATGGCCAGCGCAATACCGGTATTACCGCTGGTTGCCTCGATGAGGGTATCCCCGGGTTTAATCTTCCCCCGCTCCTCGGCATGTTTGATCATGCTGACAGCCGGCCGGTCCTTGACGGAACCCGCCGGATTATTCCCTTCCAGCTTTGCAAACACAATATTACCGGTCTCTCCCGGCAGGCGCTGCAGCACGACCTGGGGTGTATTCCCCACACAGGATTCTATGGTCGGTAATTCAGACCGATCCAGTGGGGAGGGATCGAAATCCGGCAAAGGAAAAGTATTCATGGAACAGCCATCATACCAGACTACGCGCCATAATTAAGGCATCTTCACGGCCGATGTCCGCCGGATAATAGTTACGGCGTATACCGACTTCATCGAACCCGGCTCCAAAATAGAGTTGTTTGGCGATTTCGTTGGAGGGGCGTACTTCAAGAAAGGCCATTTCGGCCTTGTGTTTCCGTGCAATATCCAGCAGAAAATCCAGCACGGTGCGTCCAAGACCCATGCCCTGGTATTCGGGTTGCACACACAGGTTCAGCAGATGACATTCACCCACGGCGACAGACATGATGCCATAGGCGGTAATAAAGCCATCACGTTCCAGCACCCAACTGCAATAACCGACGCGCAGACAGTCGTGAAAGATAGTATTGGTCCAGGGAAAGGTATAGGCCGATTGTTCAATCGCCATTATCGCCGGTAAATCATCCTCGTCCATGGGCCGGAAATTCAGGACAGGTTGTTTAATGACGGCGCTCATAGGGCCTCTTTATAGATCCGCATTGCCAGTTGTAAGTCTTGCCAGGATTTCCGTTTTTCCCGCGGTGATCGCAACAGGTAGGCCGGATGGTAAGTCACCACGACCGGTACCCGGGGATCCGGAAACTCATAATGGCGCCCCCTCATGCGTCCAATAGGGGTATCTGTTTTTAACAGATTTTGCGCGGCAATTCGACCCAGGGCCAGGATAATTTTTGGGCTGATGAGTGTTATCTGCTGTCTTAGATAGGATTCACAAGCGCTGACTTCCTCCGGCCTGGGGTCCCGGTTTTTTGGAGGCCGGCATTTCAATATATTGGCGATAAATACCTGTTGCCTGTTCAGGCCAATCGCTTCAAGCATGCTGTTCAGCAGTTTCCCGGCACGGCCGACGAAGGGTTCTCCCAGCCGGTCCTCTTCAGCGCCGGGGGCCTCACCGATCAACAGCCAGTCAGCATGGACATCACCAACCCCGAACACCGTCTGGGTCCGGCCCGAATGCAGGCCGCAACGGGTACACAGGGATACCTGTTGGCGCAGGGATTCCCAAACCGGGTTATCAGGCACATCAGCCATGGATTTATCCGGCCCGGCGTGGCCCGGCAGGACGGAATCTTGCGTTGCAGGCGGACCACTTTTCCTCTCGACCCAGACATCGATTCCCATTAACTGCAGATAACGCTCTTGTTGCGGGCTCAGGTGACTGACATTCATACCTGCGGATGGGCCCGTTCGACCGGGGACATCGCCTTGTTAATGGCATTGATATACGCCTTCGCTGAAGCCGTAACAATGTCCGTGTCCGCCCCGCGGCCATTGACGACACGTCCCTCCTTATCGATCCTCACGGTCACTTCACCTTGTGAATCAGTGCCGCCGGTAATGCTGGTGACGGAGAACAGCTGTAACCGGCTACCACTACGTACTATGGATTCTATTGCCTTGAAGATCGCATCAACCGGACCATCACCATTGGCATGACCAGGTTTTTCATTTCCGTCTATCGATAATGTCACCTCGGCTACCGGGGTCTCGCCGGTCTCGGTGACCACCTTCATGGCAATCAACTTGACACGCTCCTTCTCGGTATCGTGCAGGCTATCTGCCACCAGCGACTGCAGGTCCTCGTCATAGATCTCGTGTTTCTTGTCAGCCAACTCCTTGAACCGTTTGAAGGCCTCGTTCAATGACTTTTCGCTGTCAAATTCCAGGCCTATTTCCTTGAGCCGGGTACGAAAGGCATTCCGGCCTGAATGCTTGCCGAGTACCAGCCGGTTGGTCTTCCAGCCGACGTCCTGAGCGCGCATAATCTCATAGGTCTCCCGGCTCTTGATAACGCCATCCTGGTGGATACCGGCTTCATGAGCAAAGGCATTGGCCCCCACAACCGCCTTGTTCGGTTGCACCGCAAACCCGGTGATGTTTGACACCAGCCGCGAACAGCTGACGATCTCGGTGGTATCCAGACGGGTTTCGCAGGGAAAGATATCCCGTCGTGTGCGCAGCGCCATCACGACCTCCTCAAGCGCGGCGTTGCCGGCCCTCTCACCAAGACCGTTAATGGTGCACTCAACCTGACGGGCGCCGTTCAGTACGGCAGAAAGGGAGTTGGCCACGGCGAGGCCAAGGTCATTATGGCAATGCACGGAAAAGACGGCCTTGTCCGAGTTTGGCACCCGTTCAATCATCTGCCTGATGCTCTCCCCGAACTGCTGGGGCACGCTATAGCCTACCGTATCAGGGATATTCACCGTGGTTGCCCCGGCAGCGATGACGGCCTCTATAATGCGGCAGAGAAAATCGAGTTCGGAACGGCCGGCATCTTCCGGAGAAAATTCCACATCGTCCGTGTGTTTTCTGGCCCGTTTCACCGCATTGACCGCCTGCTCAACCACTTCATCCTCCTGCATCCGCAGCTTTTTCTGCATGTGGATGGGTGAGGTAGCAATAAAGGTATGGATACGCATGGAGGCCGCCGGCTGCAACGCCTGCGCCGCCGCATCAATATCCTCTATATTGGTGCGCGCCAGAGCGCAGACCGTGCTCTCCTTCACCGCCCTGGCCACGGCCTGTACCGCCTCAAAATCACCAGGGCTGGCGATGGGAAAACCGGCTTCGATAACATCTACCCGCATCTTCTCCAGTGCTTGCGCCACCTTCAACTTTTCATCACGGGTCATGGATGCGCCGGGACTCTGCTCACCGTCGCGCAGGGTGGTATCGAATATGATCAATTTATCTTTCATGGCTGTGCCGCCTATTTTACTGAATTTGAAGTAACAATGCCGTTAAAAAAACGGATTGCGTAGGTAAAAAAAGATCGGTGATGTGTAAAATTATGTCTGCCCTAGCAGGGCAGCAGAAGCAGGCGTAGCGATGCAGCCGCCACCATATGACGGGAGTCCGATGAAATTGAATGTACTGATTGTTCCATGCGGGAAACTATAGCCTGAATAACGGGATTTGCAAGTTAATCGTCAGAAGTTACTTAATTTTTATCTTCTTGCTGCCTTCTGCTGGCGCGGTGCCTGCGCAGGGCCATGAGTGTCATGACAGGACCCGACAAGGCATATAGCACTGCCATCACGAACAATACCAGTGGCGGCTCGCTGGCAATGAAAACGAAAACCAGGACGACTGCCAGGATGGAAACAAACGGTACCCTGCCCTTGAAATCTATCCGCTTGAAACTGTGGTAGCGAATATTGCTCACCATCAGGATACCGGCCACAACGGTGATGGGGAAGGAAAGAAATATGATATTGGTTCCATCATGCATTCCGTAGGAATCACCCAGCCATATCAATCCAGCGACGAGGGCGGCGGCGGCCGGACATGGCAATCCCTGGAAGAACCCCTTGTCCGCACTGGGGGCCTGGGTATTAAACCGCGCCAGACGCAAGGCTGTTGCTGCCGCGTAGATAAAGGAAGCAAGCCAGCCAAGTTTTCCAAACCCGAATAACGACCAATGATAAATGACAAGAGCGGGGGCAAGCCCGAATGACGCCATATCGGAAAGACTGTCAAACTGCATGCCAAATTCAGTCTGGGTATTGGTCATCCGCGCAATCCGGCCATCCATGCCATCGAATACCATGGCAATAAAGATAGCCATGGCAGCCGCTTCGTAGTGTGAATCAATCGCTGCGACGACCGAATAAAACCCTGCAAACAGTGCAGAGGTAGTTAACAGATTCGGGAGCAGGTAAATTCCGCGGCGGCGTTTTGTCATGAGTCGGCTCGCATAGTGTCAAAACGGATAAGCATACCGCAGGCGCGGTTATTGGTCACTTTCTGATGGCCTAAGGTCAATTCCAACACCGGAATTCGTGCCCTGCAACGGGTTGGAATTTCCAAGAAAATTCTGAATCAATCAGAGTTTCCGTAAAATATTTGGGGTCCCCAGCACCTGAATACCTGAAAACTACTTCCCGATCGCACTCTCGCCATTGTTATGAACGAATTGACCCAGTATATCGGACCCTGATTCAAGTTGCGCGCCGGCCTGTGACTCTATTCCGGCATTTTCCGGCATGAATACCTCGATCATGCCCGAATAATAAAGATAACCACAGGGTTGTCCCTGCCCAATGCGTTCACCAGAACGCATGAATATCCGGACAAAAGGTGACCACCTGTTCAATAACAGGGAAAAGACAACATCATCACCCTCGTCCGTTCTAATCCAGTAGGTGTAGCGTCTACTCTGTCCGGAACCATTGGTCACTGCTGACCACTCATCCATGACCTTGCCTTCAACGGGACTGCGCAGGGCATGCACATCCCAGAGGGAGAGTCTTAGCCGAAATCGGATTGCTTTTCGCTCCAGCCAGGTATCCTCAACCGTGTCTATCGCCAGGAGTTTACCACTCGCCGGACTCACCACCGCAAGTGGCGCCGAGGGAATGGTTGCTGCCGGGTTGCGGAATATAACTAAGGCGGGGCCCAGCAACAACAGGAAGATAATAAAGGGAATCGGGCCGATATAGACATGACTAACGAAGGCCAACAGAACGATAAAGGCCAGTATCGGCCAGCCCTCCCGCGCGATGAGATGATGCCTGTTTCCCTGCATGACAGCGCCTGTGAACAGAGCCGGCTTATTGCAACGGGCGTTGTTTGCGTGGAACGGTTGACCGAACCGGATCAGTTCTTGTCCTGATCCACCAGTTTATGCTCGGTGATCCACGGCATCATGGCCCGCAATCTGGCGCCAACCTGCTCGATTTGGTGTTCCTGACTGCGGCGCCGTTCCGCCTTCATGACCGGCGTGCCACTCTGGTTTTCCAGAATGAATTCCCGGGCAAACCGGCCGGTCTGGATCTCTTTCAGGATCTCCTTCATGGCCCGGCGCGATTCATTATTAATGATGCGCGAACCGCGGGTAAAATCACCATACTCAGCCGTGTTGGAGATGGAATAGCGCATATTGGCGATACCGCCTTCGTAGATCAGATCGACGATGAGTTTAGTCTCATGCAGACACTCGAAATAGGCCATTTCCGGTGCATATCCCGCTTCCACCAGGGTCTCAAAACCGGCCTGTATCAAGGCCGTGATTCCACCGCATAATACAGTCTGCTCACCAAACAGATCGGTCTCTGTCTCTTCCTTAAACGTGGTCTCTATCACCCCGGCGCGACCGGCGCCATTTGCCGAGGCATAGGACAGCGCCAGTTCCTTGGCCTGTCCCGATGCATTCTGGTGAATGGCGATCAACGAGGGCACACCGCCACCCTGGGTATAAGTGGAACGCACCAGATGTCCCGGCCCCTTTGGCGCAACCATAAAAACATCAACATCGGATCGGGGTTCGATCTGACGGAAGTGGATATTAAAACCATGGGCAAAAGCCAGTGCAGCGCCTTGCTTGATATTGTCTGCAATCTTGCTTCGGTATAACGCCGCCTGATGCTCATCCGGCGCCAGCACCATGACCACATCGGCCCAGGCAACGGCGTCTTCAACCGGCTTTACGCTGATACCGGCCGCTTCCGCCTTGGCGGTGGAACTCGAGCCTTCACGTAACCCGACACACACCTCTACCCCGGAATCATTCAGGTTATTGGCATGGGCATGGCCCTGCGATCCATAACCGATTATCGCAACCTTTTTTGCCTGTATCAGGGACAAATCGGCATCTTTATCATAATAAATGTTCATATTTTACGTTCTCTATCATTGATCAAAATAAGTGTAACCTTCCGTTTTAGTTGTCAACATCTTCTAATTTTCGGGTTCATGGTTCAAAGTTCAAAGTTCAAGGTTTAAGGTTTTTGGTTCTGAACCATGAACCATGTACCATGTACCTTAAACCCTAATCGCTTTATCACCACGGGAAATGCCGGATATACCGGAGCGGACCACCTCCAGGATCAGTTTTTCATCCAGTGCTCCGATAAAGGCATCCAGTTTATCATCCGCCCCGGTCATTTCGATCGTATAGGTGTTTTCAGTCACATCGATGACCCTCCCCCTGAAAATATCGACCATACGTTTGATCTCTTCCCGATCATCGTTTTTAGCGGTGATTTTCATCAGCATAAGCTCCCGTTCGATATGATCGCTATCATTCAGATCAACCACCTTGATGACGTCGACAAGCTTGTTCAGATGCTTCGTTATCTGTTCAATAATCTCATCGGATCCACGCGTTACCAGCGTCATCCTGGAAACAGTCGGGTCTTCCGTTGGAGCGACAGTAAGCGATTCGATATTAAACGCCCGTGCAGAAAACAACCCTGAGACCCGCGACAGGGCGCCAGCTTCGTTCTCCATCAGCAATGACAGGATATGGCGCATGGCTCAGGCGAGTTCCCGGTCCGGAGAGAGATGCATTTCATGTTGCCCTTTACCCGCAGCGATCATCGGATAGACATTTTCTGTCTGATCGGTAACAAAATCCAGCAACACCAGCTTGTCTTTCATGGCAAATGCCTTTTTTAAGGCACTCTCGACATCACTGCTCTTCTCCACAAGTATACCGGTGTGGCCGAAGCTCTCTGCCAGCTTGACGAAATCAGGCAATGCCTGCATATAGGAATGGGAATAACGCTTGTCATAGAAGAATTCCTGCCATTGCCTGACCATCCCCATATAACGATTATTTAAACTTACGATCTTGATAGGCAAACCGTATTGCAAACAGGTAGATAGCTCCTGAATGCACATGATCAGGCTGGCTTCACCGGTAACGCACACGACCCTCTCTTTCGGAAATCCTAATTGCACGCCAATCGCCGCAGGCAGGCCAAACCCCATGGTTCCCAGACCACCGGAATTGATCCAGCGCCTGGGTTTGTCGAACTTGTAGAATTGTGCCGCCCACATTTGATGCTGGCCCACATCCGAGGTCACATAGGCATTGCCCTTTGTCAATTCGCATACCTTTTCCATTACATATTGCGGCTTGATGAGTTTGCTTTTTTTGTCATAGCGAAGGCAATCGGTACTTTGCCATGCCTTTATCTGCTGCCACCACGACTTCAACGCCTTGGCATCCGGTTCTTGCTTACTCTGCTTCAGGACATCAATCATGTCGGCCAGGACGTTCCTCACGTCGCCAACAATAGGAATATCCACAGGCACGTTTTTGGCAATCGACGATGGATCGACATCAATGTGAATAATCTTCGCAACAGGGCAGAATTTCTCCAGATCACCCGTGACCCGATCATCAAACCGGGCTCCGATAGCGATGAGCACATCACATTGATGCATGGCCATATTCGCCTCATAGGTACCATGCATACCGAGCATGCCCACAAACTGCTTGTCCGTTCCCGGATAGGCCCCCAGTCCCATGAGCGTATTGGTGATGGGATAACCCAGCAAATGGGTAAACTCTATCAACTCCTCGTGGGCATCAGAAAGGACTACACCCCCACCGCTATAGATCATCGGTTTGGTTGCGGAGATCAATAATTTCACCGCTTTTTTAATCTGTCCGGGATGCCCCCTGACAACGGGGCGATAGGAACGAATATCAATTTCCGCAGGATAATGGTACGTGCACGCATCCGCAGTAACGTCCTTGGGAACATCGACCACCACCGGGCCGGGCCTGCCACTCGCTGCTATATAAAATGCCTTTTTTATAGTAATGGCCAGATCGCGGACATCCTTGACCAGAAAATTATGCTTGACACAGGGCCGGGTAATGCCAATAGCATCGACCTCCTGAAAGGCGTCGTTACCAATCAACTGGGTCGGCACTTGTCCGGTAAAAACAACCAGCGGAATGGAATCCATATAGGCCGTGGCAATACCTGTGACCGCATTGGTGGCGCCTGGTCCGGATGTCACCAGCACAACGCCAGGTTTACCTGTCGCACGGGCATAGCCATCGGCGGCATGAGTGGCGCCCTGCTCATGACGGACCAGGATATGTTTTACATCATCCTGTTTGAACAATGCGTCATAGATATGCAATACAGCGCCACCAGGGTAACCGAAAACGTATTCGACGCCCTCATCTTTCAGTGCCCTGACAAAGATTTCCGCACCCCGTAAAATTTCTTTTGATCGACTCACAGAGACAACCCCAATGACTATAACCGTTGAACTAAAGTATAAACTACAGAAAGTTACTGATAATCTGAACACAGGTCAAGCTATGCTTTGCATATAACATGTCTCCTATTACCGTGTATTGTGTGCCGGGGCGATTCTGCTTTGAGAGATGAATGCGGTAACATACGCGGTCTCGAGTTTTAATTTTCAACCATTACGGCAGTATGCGCACGACACAGACACTGATTGCAACACAACGGCAGGCCCCTGCCGATGCGGAAATCATCAGCCATCAACTGATGCTGCGCGCCGGGATGATCCGGCAACTGGCGGCCGGGATCTATACCTGGCTGCCATTGGGGCTGCGAGTACTCCGCAAGGTAGAGCGTATTGTCCGGGAAGAAATGGACCTCGCCGGGGCACAGGAGATCCTGATGTCCAGTGTACAGCCGGCTGAACTGTGGCGGGAATCCGGCCGCTGGGACGAATATGGTCCTGAATTACTCCGGCTGAAAGACAGACATGAACGGGATTTCTGTCTTGGCCCGACTCACGAGGAGATCATTACAGACCTGGTGCGCCGTGAGATCCGCAGCTATAAACAACTGCCTGCAAATTATTACCAGATCCAGACCAAGTTCCGCGATGAGATCCGGCCACGGTTTGGAATCATGCGTGCACGGGAGTTCCTGATGAAAGACGCCTACTCTTTCCATCTCGGCGAAGAATCTTTGCAGCAGACCTATGAACTCATGTATCAGACCTATACCCGGATCTTTGACCGTCTTGGATTAAAATTCAGGGCCGTGCTTGCGGACTCCGGTAATATCGGTGGCAATACCTCGCATGAATTTCACGTCCTTGCCGATTCCGGTGAAGACCGCATCGCTTTCACTGAAAGCGGTGATTATGCCGCCAATATCGAGTTAACAGAGGCGCCAAAACCTGTGTCAAGCCGCCCTGATCCCACACAAACGATGGAAAAAATTGCCACAACGGGCCAGCATACTATTGATGAGGTCAGTCAATTCCTGGGGGCCTCCCCGAAGCAGTGTCTGAAAACACTCATCGTACTCGGCAAGAATGATGATCTCATCGCGCTGGTACTGCGAGGCGATCATGAACTGAACCGGATCAAGGCGGAGAAGCTGGAGCAGGTTGCGGCACCACTTACCTTTGCCAATACGTCGCAGATCCGGGAACACATCGGCTGCGATATCGGTTCGATCGGTCCCGTGCACCTGCCAGTCACTGTAATCGCGGATCACAGCGCTGTAATCCTTGGTGATTTTATCTGCGGCGCCAACCAGGACGGTTTTCATTTGACGGGTGTGAACTGGGGGCGGGACCTGGACGAACCGGGGTCCGCCGATCTGCGCCATGTGGTAGACGGCGATGCGGCACCGGATGGCGCCGGGGTATTACGTATCGCGCGTGGAATCGAGGTCGGCCATATATTTCAACTTGGCAAGAAATACAGTGAAGCGATGCATGCCAATGTCCTGGATGAAACCGGGCGGGCAGTCACCCTGAGTATGGGTTGCTATGGCATCGGAGTCTCCCGTGTTGTCGCGGCGGCTATCGAGCAAAACCATGACAATCAGGGTATTATCTGGCCGAATGCCATCGCCCCCTTTGAACTGGCGCTGGTCCCCATTCATATGTACAAATCGCAACGTCTGCGTGAAGCCGTGGTAACGCTCTATGAGGCATTGCAACATGCCGGAGTCGAGGTGATCCTGGATGACCGGCGTGAACGCCCCGGCGTGATGTTTGCTGATATGGATCTCATCGGTATTCCACATCGTTTTGTATTCGGCGAGAAGGGACTGGATGCCGGCTTGATAGAATATAAAGGGAGGCGTGATAAGGAAAGCACGGAAGTCCCCCTGGATAAGGCCATAGAGTTTATAGCAAAAAAGCTAAGGAACCCCTGATTTAAGTCAGGGCATCCTTAAATGATGATGCCTTAGCGGATTTGAAAACCGTTATATTCCTGTACAGGCCACTCCGCACATTCCACTCTCAGCACCCGTGCCAATTCAGGCCCCTGCGACAACCAGCGTTTAAATTCCTCCAGTGCCTCTTCATCACCGCTTGCCACTCCTTCCACCCGGCCGTCCGGCCGATTCATGACCCAGCCGGTCACTCCCAGCATGTCCGCCTGCTGCCGTGTCTTCAGCCGAAAAAACACGCCTTGTACCCTGCCGGAGATAACGAAATGAAAGGTTTTGTCCATAAATTAAACTGTAATTAGAGTCTGCTCATAAAGTCGAAGCGACGAGTATTTGCTCTGTAGCCCAAT
>JBHHYN010000091.1:0-12056 GCA_046757565.1 Gammaproteobacteria bacterium
TCAGTTTTTATTCAAAAGTCTTTCTTGTTAACCCACAGATTCTGCTGAAGAGCCGGAATTATAAACACCCTGACGTCTGAAAGACACATCCGCTTCAGTCCGGCGAGCTGTCCAGTTCTCTGGAACGCCACCCACGTTTCAGTTGATATTACTGAGTTTTTCCCTGCCATGGGGGGTCGTGAAATCGATGTCCGGACCGACCGGTACAATACGAGTAGGATTCACGGTTTCATGACTGCCATAATAATGCTGCTTGTTATAGGCGATATCGACGGTTCCGGCGATACCCGGTACCTGATACAGATCGCGGACATATCCCCACAGGTTCGGATAATCCACTATCCGTTTCTTGTTGCATTTGAAATGACCGACGTAAACGGGATCGAAACGGACCAGCGTCGGAAACAGGCGCCAGTCGGCCTCGGTAATTTGATCCCCGGTTAAATAACGGCGTGATGCCAGACGCTCTTCCAGTGTATCGAGCGCATTAAAGAGATCCCAAAATGCCTCTTCATAGGCCTCCTGGGTGGTGGCAAAACCGGCACGGTAGACACCGTTATTGATGTTCGGGTAGATAAACGCATTGAGTTCGTCTATCTCTGCCCGTAACTCTGGCGGGTAAAAATCGGTATCCGGCACACCAAGGTGGTTGAAGGCGCTGTTAAACATGCGGATGATTTCCGATGACTCATTGGAGACGATGGTCTGTTTCTGCTTGTCCCATAAAGTTGGAACGGTGACACGCCCGGAATAGTTCGCATCGGCCATGGTGTAAATCTGATGCAGGTAGGCGACATGATTGACACAATCCGGGATTACACCGTGCCCCGGTTCAAAGGTCCATCCTTGCGATCCCATGAAAGCGTTTACGACAGACAGGGAAATAAACGCTTCCAGGCCTTTCAGTTTGCGCAATATCAGGGTACGGTGGGCCCAGGGACAGGCAAGGGAGACATACAGATGATATCTGTCCGCTTCGGCCTTGAACCCGCCGCTACCTGAAGGGCCGGGCGAACCGTCCGCAGTGATCCAGTTGCGAAATTGCGACTCCTGCCTGACAAAGCGGCCACCGGTAGACTCGGTATCGTACCACTCGCTGTGCCATTGGCCTTCGACCATGATGTCTGTTGCCATTTTTCGTGATTGTCCCGGGTTATGGATTACGCTAAGCCTTAAGGAAACCCTGATTAAGTCAGAGATCCCTTAATTCTATCCTTAAAAAAGACCATTATTAAAATCGTCGAAGGCCTGCATGACTTCTGCGCGCGTATTCATGACAAATGGTCCACCCCGGGCAACCGGTTCATACAACGGTTGCGCTGCCAGTAATAAAACCTTTGTATCGGCCGCCATCGCCTGGATATGCACGCCGTCGCCTGGAGCCAGTATTGCTATGGTTCCACGCCGCAGTGGCGCAGTGGATTCGCCGGCGGAAATAATGGCCGCTTCGCCTTCGTAGACATAGACGAAGACGCTGGCATCTATGGAGACAGGTTCCCGTATCTCCGTGCCGCCAGGTAAGGAGATATCGAAATAGACGGGGGCGGTCGGTATCTCCTGCACCGGTCCCGTTGTCCCCCTCGCTGTGGTCCCGGCGATAACCCGAATACTGACGCCGTCCTCATGGGTCTCTTCGGGGATCCCGCTCCTGTCGAATTCCTGATAGGCAGGCGGCGCCATTTTTTGCTCCTTGGGCAGGTTGACCCAGAGCTGAAAACCCCACATCAGTCCCGATTCCTGTTCCGGCATCTCCGAGTGGACGATACCCCGGCCCGCCCGCATCCATTGTACGCCGCCACTCTCAATAACCCCATCATGGCCATGGTTGTCTTTATGGCGCATGCGCCCGGCAAGCATATAGGTCACGGTATCGAAGCCGCGGTGAGGATGATCGGGAAAACCGGCCAGGTAGTCCCTGGGGTCATCGCTGCGGAACTCATCCAGCAGCAGAAAGGGATCGACCATGTCCAGCTCACGTGAGGCAATGACTCGGTTCATCCTGACGCCGGCGCCGTCGGAATGGGGCATGCCTGTTGCCGTCCTGGCGACAGCGCGAAAGCGCGACTGGGTGGGTATCGATGTGTTCGTCATTCGGTGTGTTCAGTCATCACGCATAAAGTATCCGGCATGATTGAAACCGGCAAGTGGTTGCTGTCCGGTGTAACGGCTCCGGTGACTTTACCGGCTGCCAGTACGGCAGCAGACAAAGCCACGGATCATCTTCCTGCATCTGCTCCGGCACAGTCGGATGATCCCTGGTATCTGTTTATCCGTGACCTCATAAGGGTAAGCGCGTCACCATCAATGATGGTGACGCGTTTTGCTTACGGATCCTCTCTATACCTGCTGTAGTTGATCAGGGGTAAGCGCTCTCATCTATCCTGCGTGGGAGCCATCGCAATAGGGAGGATTCTTGGTCTGTTTACACATGCACAAATGTGCTTCGCCACTCTCTGAAGGTGTAAAACTCATGGGTGTGAACGACGTCTCTTTATGGGAGCCATCGCAATAGGGCTGACCGCTGGATCTACCGCAGGCACACCAGTAATACTCTTGGCCGGCTTCCAGATTGACTGCCAGGGGTGCGTCACCTGCTCGTGTGGGGTTTTCGGAATCGGACATGTCATCTCCTCTCGTTAGAATATCGAACTCAATACTACCTGGAATCTCTGATGTGAACCCAGAAGTTCCATAAATTTACCCGTTGCCGGTCACTTAATCAGGCCACCAACAGGGATAGTTGATCTTATACCTTCCTTATTTAATTGATAATAATCGCTTTAATTGATTCTTTATCCCGTATTATGGGACAATAAAACGATGGATCGTATCCGGGCCATGCAGGTATTCATCGAGGTATCCAGGCGGGAAGGGTTTGCAGCCGCCGCACGGCAACTGCATCTGTCAACCACCGCAGTCAGCCGCAACGTCATGGAACTGGAGGACTGGTTAGGGGTGCAGTTGTTTAATCGAACGACCCGCCACCTGAGCCTGACCGAGGCGGGCAGGGCCTACCTGGAGAGGTGTACTCATATCGTAAACGATGTGGATAACCTGGAAAACATATCCAGGGATTTACATCAAAATCCACAGGGCCGCATCAAGGTGACGGCCCCCGTTTTCATGGGCCGGCAGTTTTTGAGCCCGATCCTGCCCGAGTTCCTGCAACGCTATCCGGGCATAGCGGTGAACCTGCATCTGGTAGACCGTTATGTCAACCTGGTGGATGAGGGATTTGATGTGGCGCTGCGCATTGCCAAACTGGCCGATTCAAACCTGGTTTCGCGGAGACTTGGCGCCATGCGGATGGTGATGGTCGCTGCTCCCTCCTTTATCGAGAAGTATGGGGTTCCGGAGTCGCTCAATGCGCTACAGAACTTTAACTGTGTGGTCGACAGTGTCGCCGATTATCATGAACGCTGGCCATTGATCGATCACAACGGGCCGGTCAACGTCCGGGTTGAAAGTAATCTGAGCATCAACAGTGGCGAACTTGTCAGGGACATGGTGATAGCGGGTGTCGGCATTTCGATTTTGCCGGATTTTTTTGTCGCCGAAGACCTGCGTGCGGGAAGACTGATCCTGGTTTTGCCCGATGGGGTCAATAAAAACGCGACCATTTCCGCCGTCTATCCGCAGGGCCGTTATTTGTCCAGCAGTGTCCGGGTATTTATCGATTTTCTGGTGGAGCACGCCGGGATTTTGTCCAGCCCATGTTTGAACTTGTCATCCTCCTGAAGAGGCTCGCAGCGGCTACGTCGAGGCAACGAGTTCCAGCAGCCTGGCCCTGACCGCGTTGACATCAGTTTTGCCACTTCCCAGTTTCGGGATTGCCTGGACGGTGAAAATTTCTGCCGGTACCATGAGCGGATTGCAGTCTGCGTTGAGCAAGGCCTGTTTCAGGGCCCCGCTATCGATCTCTTTGTCAACCAGCAACACGATCTTCTCCCCTTTCTGCTCATCGGGAAGATTGACGGCCACCAGTTCCAGCTCCAGGTCATCCAGAATGTGGCGGACCTGCTCCTCGACGGCGCTGAGACTGACCATCTCACCACCCAGTTTGGCGAAGCGGGAGTAGCGATCGACGATAGTCAGGAAACCATCCTTGTCGACGTGGCCCTTGTCGCCGGTCTTGTACCAGCGTTGGCCGCCGCTGTCGATGATGACCTCCCGCGTCCTGTCGGGATCATGCAGATAGCCGAGCATGACCTGGGCGCCGCCGATCAGGATTAAGCCATCATTCCCTGTCGGCAGTTCCTGTAAACTGTCCGGATCGACAATGCGGAAGCCGGTGCCGGGTAAGGGCATGCCTACCGTACCGGTTTTAGCCCCGATCTGCACTTTCCAGAACCGGGTGTCCAGGTGATCGGGGATATTGACGCTGGCAACCGGTGTGGTCTCCGTTGCCCCGTAACCCTCGTAGATCTCTTTATTGAATTTCAGTTTAAAGGCATCCCGCACGGCGGGACTCAATTTTTCCGCACCTGCCACAACGATGCGTAGCGGCTCCAGCATCAGGGGGTGTACATGCGGGTTCCGGGTGTAGAGGCGCAGAAAGGTGGAGGTGCTGCAAAAAATCGTGGCACGGTAGCGGGCAATGGCCCTGGCAACATTCACGCTATCAGTGGGATCGGGATGACTCACCACGGCGATTCCTTCGATCAGGGGCATGAACAGGGTCACCGTCAGACCAAAGGCATGGAACAGTGGCAGGCCGGCCATCACCACATCCGTGTCTTGTGTATTCAACACATCCGAGACCTGTTTCAGATTGGCCATGATATTGCGATGACTCAGCATGACGCCTTTCGGCCGGCCTTCACTGCCGCTGGAAAAGAGGATGGCGGCAGGGTCGTCCAGACCTGTTTTTTTGCAGAACAGTGGCCGCAACAGCCAGGCCGGGAACAGCCGCAGCATTGCCATGGTGGCGGCTCTGGTGAAATGGCCTGTCCGATCGCTCAACTCCTCCATGTAATAGACGTTTAATTCCTGAAACAGGGGAGTGAGCGTGACCCCCTTCTTTTTCAGCCTCTGTACAAATTCCTTTGAGGTATAGATGCTTCTTATGTCGGCCTCACGGATTGCTGTGAGCAGGGCCTCCCTGTTTGCCGTGTAATTCAGGTTGACAACTGTCTTGCCGCGAAGGAGTACTGCCATATTGGCAAACGCGCCGGCACTGCCTGCCGGGAGTAACAACCCGATATTCTGTTCCGGGCTGTTTTGTCCTATGAGCCGGGAAAAACAGATGCCGGCTGTGGCCAGCCTGTAGAAGGAGAGGGGTTCGCCGCTGGTATCGGCAATAGCGGTCTCCGCGCCAAGACGTTTAACCGTGGTAAGCCAGGCTGGGGCCAGGGGCAGTAGTGAATCCGTATGGCGTTGCCATGCTGTAATCGATAGATCAAACACCCGCTTTTTTAACTCTTCAGCGCTGCTATCCATAGGCATGGGATTGCCGAAGGCAACGATGATGTCCCGTTTAATTCCCTTGCCCCGGATGGATTTAAGTTTTTCGCTGGAGCGCGAGAACCAGGTGCCCCAGAGGCCCCTGAGATAAAAAGGCAATATGACTCCATCAGCCCCGGCGGCCGACTTCTCATAGCCACGTTTGAATTCGGCAAGTTGTCCCGAACGGCTGATTGTTCCTTCGGGGAATAGACAAACCACATCGCCCCGGTTAAGCAGTTCCGTAATGGCTTTAATTGCGCCTTTGCTGGCGCCACTGCCGATCGGTACGACACCAAAAAAATCCAGGAACCACTTCAGATACCAGTGTTGGTAAATGGTTTTATCCATGACGAAACGTATGGGACGGGGAGAGGCCATCTGTACGATGGCCCAGTCGATCCAGCTGATGTGGTTGCCCAGCATCAACACACCGCCACGCTCCGGTATATTTTTCATGCCGATGACCTCCAGACTGTAGCGCTGCCCGATGACGAAACCGGCCAGGAACCGCACCAGTGATTGAGGCAATTTGTACAGGGTGTAGAGGGCCCCCCCCACCGCCACGATCAGCAACAGGGTAAACAGGCCCTTGCTGCCCAGGCCAATAATCGCGAACAGGGCGGTCAGGCCGAGGAAACCCAGCATGGTAATGTTCTGGATGAAGTTATTCCCGGCCAGTATCCGGCCAAGTTCATGTTCGCCGGCATGAAACTGGATGAGTGCGTTAAGAGGGATAATGAATAGTCCGCCAAACATCCCCAGCAGCATGAAATTCAGGGCCTGTGTGGCAGGCGTGCCCAGTCCCGGCAATAACAGCAGACAGACAGCAACCCCGAAAGAGCCTATCGGTATCAGTCCGGTTTCAATATGATCCCCGGACACGCGCCCCGCTATGAGCGATCCCAGCATGATGCCGATCCCGGCACAGGCCATCATGCCTTGCACAACAGCGGTATTGGTCAGGGACAAATTTGCTTTTGCGAAGGCGGGAAAGGCGGCCAGAAGGACCTGGCCAATAGACCAGAAGATGGAAAGGCCGATGATGGAGAGGATAATCACCTCCCGATCCATCACGATATTCAGGTTGTTGCGGAGATAGTTGCCACGGCGATATCGATTCCAGTCGAAGTGCATGCTCTCCTCGACGGCCTGTTTTTGTGGCAGTGCATAGGCCATGGATAGTTCAACGCCTGTCCCAGCCACAAGAAACCAGCCAATCGGGGCGATAGCCTGGAGTAACTGATTTGTCCCCTGGTAATCGACTCCCGACAGATAGCCCTCAAACAGGATAGAGAAGATAAAGGTGCCGGCGAGGATAGCGATGGTGGTAGTGGCCTGGACCACCCCGTTTGCCCATCCCAGCTGCTCTTTGCCCACCAGCTCCTTGATATAGCCATATTTGGCAGGCGAATAAAAGGCGCTTTGTAAGGCCAGCAAAAAGGTCATGGCAAAGGCGGGCCAGAACAGACCCAGGTAGTAAAACAGGGTGATGAAGGCCGTCAGCCCCACTGCCGCCCAGGCGCTGAAGCGCATGACGCGGTTTTTCGGGTATTTATCCGAGAGGTAGCCGGCCGGGGTAAACAACAGGATGAAGGGCAGGAGGATGAGGGCATTGACGATGGCGGTCAGGATGATCTGGATGTGCCCGTCATAGATCTTGAAGATGGTGTTCTGGATGACGATCTTGTGCCCCAGATCGACAAAGGCGTTAAGGAAGATCATGAGGGTGTAAGGCGGAAACCCCGTGATCCTGAATAATCTACCCATAGCGACGCATCCCTCCCGATTAATTCATTTATTCCGTTTGGTTTTTTATTCTCTACATTGGTTCGCCGGTTTTTCCTATATGATACAGGCTATTTTAAATCAATACGCCCCGATTGCTCATGCAGAATAACGACCCGCAGCAGAAATCCCTGCAGCGCGCCGCTCTGGTGATGGTGTTGCTCAATGGTTTCACCACACCGTTGATGCTTTCCGCCGCCAATGTAGCCTTGCCCGCCATTGCTGCGGATCTGAAACTGAATGCGGTATTGCTGAGCTGGATACCGATGGCCTATCTCATGGCAAGCGCAATGTTTGTGTTGGTGTTTGGGCGCCTGGCCGATATGTATGGCCGTAAGCGCCTGTTCATGATCGGGACAGTGAGTGTGATCGCCACCTCACTACTGGCCGCCAGTGCCGGCAGCGGGGCCTTTTTGATCGGGACGCGCTTTCTGCAGGGGATGAGTGCGGCTATGCTGTATTCGACCCAGGTCGCCATCATCTCCTCGGTCTTCCCTCCGGCCAGGCGGGGCCACGCCATCGGCCTGACGGTCTCTTCCATCTACCTGGGGTTGACCTGCGGGCCGGTTATCGGCGGCCATCTGATTGATTTGTTCGGTTGGCGGGCAGGTTTTGTGTTTCACATCCCGCTTGCCGTACTGGTGTTGCTCATAGGATGGTTGCGGGTCCCGGGGGAGTGGTCGGCCGAAGAACGGGGCGCTTTCGATGTGAAGGGTGCAGTGCTCTATGGATTTTCTATCGTTACGCTTTGTGTGGGCGTCTCCACCCTGCCCGATAGCCGTAGTTTTGCTGCTATTGCCATCGCCTTTGGCGGGATGTGGGCCTTCTTCCAGCGGGAGCGGCGTATCCTACATCCCATCTTCGATGTCACGTTGTTTTCCAGGAACCGTGTTTTTACCCTCTCTTCGCTGGCGGCATTTATTATTTATACCGCGACCTATGCCAACGTGGTGTTAATCAGTTTATATCTGCAATACCTGCAAGGGATGACGGCCGGCGCCGCTGGATTGATCATGATGGCCCAACCCCTGACGATGGCGGCCTTTTCGCCTTTTTCCGGGCGCTTGTCCGACCGCATTGAACCGCGTGTGATTGCCTCCGCGGGCATGTTGATGACGGGAATCGGCCTGTTGATGTTGGCGCTGCTGCGTGCGGACAGTTCAATTATCCACGTGGTTGTTGCGCTGATTATAACCGGGCTGGGCGTGAGTCTGTTCTCGTCACCGAATGCGAACGCCATCATGAGCGCCGTGGAGAAACGTTACTATGGCAGCGCTACCGGGTCCCTGGCCACCATGCGCAACCTTGGCCAGATGAACAGTATGGCCATCGTGACCCTGGTTTTCGCGCTGATCATCGGCGCCGTGGAAATCAAGCCCTCCAGTTATCGGGAGCTGGCACAGGCGATCACTGTCTGTTTTTCCATTGCCTCCGCCCTGTGTGTGCCGGGTTTTCTGTTTTCCCTGGTGCGCGGCCGCATTCATTCATAGCCTGTACAGGCAAAACAGACTGGTTTGTCGGCTTCTTTACCGACTGCAGTTGGCAGGAAATACGCTGCGGCCTTTGCTAGACTTACAGCACTCTAACCCGCATATTGCATGAGTTGGCGAGATGATGACGCCGGTCTGGTGGGTTTTGAGCGTGCTCGCGACCGCAATCATAGCCATAGCTCTGGTGGAGGGAGCATGTGCGCTCAAAACTCATCAGAACAAGTCAGGGCTCGTCAAGCGGGGGGATATAGGTATAATCTGTACTTTTTTAGGAAGAGGTGACCTCCTTCCCTGACAACGTGTTTCAACACGATTGCAAGTATACTCATGCAATATGCGGGTTAATGATAATTGACGGGACTCTGCAGGAGGAGGTGTACTATGCCATTACGAATCGGTGATGAAGCGCCGGATTTTACGGCGCAGACGACAGAGGGAACAATTGATTTCCATGAATGGATCGGGAACGGATGGGCCGTCCTGTTTTCCCACCCGAAGGACTTTACCCCTGTTTGCACGACAGAGCTGGGTTACATGGCCGGATTGAAGCCGGAGTTCGATAAACGCAATTGCAAGATCATCGGCCTGAGTATCGATTCGGTCGAGGACCACAGCGAATGGGCCAGGGATATTGAAGAGACCCAGGGCCATGCGGTGACTTACCCGATTATCGGTGATACCGATCTGAAGGTCGCCAAGCTATACGATATGATCCACCCGAACGCCAGTGGTAATGCGAAGGAGCGGACGGCGGTCGATAATGCTACGGTGCGCTCCGTATTCGTCATCGGACCTGACAAGCTTATCAAACTGATGATCACCTACCCCATGAGTACCGGCCGCAACTTTGATGAGGTGTTGCGGGTCCTGGACTCGATACAGTTGACTGCGACCCGGAAAGTCGCCACGCCGGTCAACTGGAAACAGGGCGAAGACGTGATCATCCTCCCATCGGTCTCCGATGACGACGCCAAAGAGGCGTATCCGGATGGGTGGCGTGCGCCGAAGCCATATTTGCGCTTTGTACCACAGCCGGAATAGAGACAATTTTGTACCTCGTCCCCCGGCAGGGCCGGGGGGCTGATTATTGATCCTGCCGGCATCACTGATACGTTCCAGACTTTTGTTTGCCCGGGTTATGACGTTTCATGCCGGATAAAATGACCCTGTTTCTGTTGCCTGGCCTGATGTGTGACCGGGCCATATGGGAAGGTGTCCTGCAGAAATTATCAGACCGTATTCAGCCTGAGATCCCTGTTTTCCGTGGATTCGACTCCTTGACGAAGATGGCTGAATCGGTCCTTGAAAAGGCACCGGAACATTTTTTAGTGGCGGGTCACTCCATGGGGGGCAGAGTGGCCCTGGAGATCATGCGCCTGGCCGGCGCCAGGGTTGAAAAACTGGCGTTACTGGATACCGGCGTTCATCCGAAGAGACAGGGAGAAGAAGAAAAACGCCGGACCCTGCTTGATCTGGCGCGGGCAAAAGGGATGCAGGCCGTTGCCGAGGCGTGGATCACGCCGATGTTGCACCCTCTTCGCCAACATGACAGTCAATTGTTTCAGTCCATTACCGAAATGATAGAGCGCAATAGTGTGGAGGATTTCGCCGGGCAGGTGCAGGCACTGCTGAACAGACCGGCCGCGGCGGCCTGTCTGGCTGATATAGCCTGTCCTGCCCTGGTTCTGTGCGGCCGGCAGGATGGGTGGAGCCCGCTTGAGCAGCATGAGTACATCGCCCGGAACATCCGGGATTCGCGCCTGGTGATAATCGAGGATGCCGGACATATGTCCCCCATGGAACAACCGGCAACAGTTGCGGCCGCCTTGAATGAGTGGATTAAAATCAATAGGGTCAGTGTCGATTGATTACCGAACTTCTACTACCTAATTCAATCGACACTGACCCTATTGATTGCTATTGATTGCTATTTTTGGAGGTATCCCATGAATAAACAGGGCGTGATGATCGTGGCAGTGGCTGCCTTCTTGATGTTGTTAGCGAGCAGGCTGGTGTATGTCCATGCGCGGGGGCAGTTGGCGAACCTGAGTGACCAGCAGGTAACCGGGGCCTATGAGGTGGTTCCGGACTGGCCAAAACCTATGTCCACATGGCCCGGGCATGAAGGCTGGACATGGGGATCGACGCAGGGGATCTTCGCCCAGAACCCGGACCGGATCTTCATCATTCAACGCGGTGAGTTGAGGGCGTTGAAACCGCCGTTACCCATTATGAAGCAAATAGAGGAGCCGAGTGAGATCATTGAGGTTGACGGCCTTGAAGGCAAGGTCCGCCTGAGTGCTCCCGTACGCGGTCTGCCGCCGCGAAACGCCTCGGTCGATCCCCTGGCCAGCCCGGGAGAGCCCGATGTCCCCTTCTATGGCGTGGAGGGCAAGGATTATCGCTGGGAGCATCTCGTGTTCGTAGTGAACAGGGAAGGCAAACTTGTCGAGGCATGGACGCAGTGGGACAAGTTGCTCGTGCGGCCGCACAAAATACGCATCAGCCCGTATGATCCGGAGAAACGGGTCTGGATAATCGATGATGGGGCGGATGCAATCTTTGTCTTCAGCAACGATGGGAAAAAACTGTTACAGACGATCGGTACGCCCGGAGAGAGGGGTGCTGATGAGACGCACTTTTCCCGCGAAACGGACATTGCCTGGCTGCCCGATGGCACGTTTTTCGTAACGGATGGCTATACAGGCACCCGCGTCGTGAAGTTCGACAAGAATGGCAAGTACCTGATGGAGTGGGGTAAGAAAGGCACCCCCCCCAGGGAGAAACGTCCGGGCTACTTCAACACCGTGCATGGTATTGCCATTGACAACCAGCGGCGCCTGTACGTGGTGGACCGCGCCAATCGCCGGATTCAGATCTTCGACGAGAACGGCAAGTTTATCGACCAGTGGTATCTGGGCGATATCGGGGCAACCTACGACATCCTTATCACGGCCGACCAGCATCTGTGGTTGTCGGATGGCCACGAAAACTACAAGATCTACAAGTATGATCTCAACGGACACATGCTCTATCACTGGGGCGGATTTGGGATTTTCCCTGGACAACTCTGGGGCGTGCATCAGATGAGCGTGGATCAAGAGGGCAATCTGTACGTTGCCGAGGTTTGGGCGGGACGCTCCCAGAAGTTCCGTCCCAGGAAGGGCGCGGATCCGGCGCACCTGATCGGCAAGCCGGCGTATGCGGCATGGAGGGATTGATAGAAAAGGTGACGGAATTATTTATGAAAAGCCCCAATGAGGAACTTTTCAGCAAACTTCTACTTTTGGCTCTTCAGCAGAATCTGTGGGTTAACAAGAAAGACTTTTGAATAAA
>JBHHYN010000092.1:0-11952 GCA_046757565.1 Gammaproteobacteria bacterium
ACCGATGATGGGCGCCATTTTTTGGCAAAAGCGTTTGGATAGTTGCTCCAATTCCGTGGTATCCAGCATTTCCGGCTCAACGGCGATCCCGCCCTTGGCGCCTCCGAACGGAATTTCGATCAACGCGGACTTCCAGGTCATCAATTGTGCCAATGCACGCATTTCCCCGAGATTGACTTCAGGGTGAAAACGCAATCCTCCCTTGAATGGACCGCGGGCGTGGTTATGCTGGATCCTGTAGCCCTGAAAGGTTTGTAATACTTTCCGGCCGTCTTTATGCAACTCCAGAGGGATACTGACCTGGGTTTCACGGTAAGACGAGAGCAACAATTCACGCTGCGCCTCTTCTGTTTTCAGGCTATCGAACGCCCGATTGAGAAAATGCCACTGGTTATCCTGGCAGTGGCAGCGTGACGGCAAAGCGGTCTCTATGGTTTTTTGTACATTCATACCACGTCTCCTTCAATAAAGGTCATTACCATGCAAAGAAAAGCTTACAGGATTAATCATGGCCGAGTTCGGAGGCGTTCCTGTACCTGTAAGACCATTCCGTAAATCAACGGTAACACCAGTAGACTCAGTACCGTGGTGGTGATCATGCCGCCCAGCATGGGGGCGGCAATGCGCTGCATGACATCCGAGCCGGTACCGGAGCCCCACATGATGGGCAACAGACCGGCTATGACCGCAGCCGCCGTCATGGCGATGGGACGCAAGCGTTTTGCGGTAGCGGTACGCACCGCATCCATGATCTCGCCGGCAGTTAGCTGTCCATCCTTGTTCCTACGTTCCATGGCGATTTCCTGGTCAATGAAGGTCAGCACCAGCACGCCGATTTCCGCTGTCAGGCCCGCCAGTGCGATAAAACCGACACCAACGGCAACCGACATATTGAAGCCGAGCAGATACAGTAGCCAGAATCCGCCAACCAACCCGAACGGAACGGACAGTAACACCACCGTAGGAGTGACAAGATTGCGGAAATTAAAGTACAGCAACAGAAAAATGGCGACCAGCGTCAACGGGACGACCAGTTTCAGCCGGGCATTCGCGCGTTCCATGTACTCGAACTGGCCCGACCAGCCGATAGTATAGCCTGGCGGTAACTCAACAGCTTTGGCGATGGCCTGTTTGCCTTGGGCGACATAACCACCGATATCGCTGGTCTTAAGGTCCACGTAGATCCAGGCGTTGGGCCGGGCAGCCTCACTCTTGATCGAAGGCGGGCCTCCGGCCAGACGGATTTCCGCCACCTGTTCCAATGGGATCTGCGTGCCGGTGGGCGTGTAAATCAGGACGCGTTTTAGCGCCTCAAGATTATTCCGGTAGTCGCGTGGATAGCGCAGATTGACCGGATAGCGTTCCAGACCTTCTACGGTTTGTGTCACGTTCATGCCGCCGATGGCGGATTGAATCACATCTTCAACATCACTTATTCCCAGACCGTAGCGCGCCGCTTCCTGCCGCTTGATGTGAATATAGATATAATGACCGCCGACGGCGCGGTCACCGAACGCGGACAGGGTATCCGGCAAACCCTTGAGCACGTCCTCGATTTTTTCCGTCAACCGTTGCAAGACAGTAAGATCGGGCCCGGATACCTTGATGCCGATGGGCGTCTTGATGCCGGTGGAGAGCATGTCGTTGCGGGTTTTGATCGGATAGGTCCAGGCATTGGCCAGGCCGGGGAAATGGATCACCTTATCCATTTTGCTCATGAGTTGCCGGGTAGTCATGGTTGGGTCGGGCCACTCTTCCCTCGGCTTGAGCTGGATCATGGTCTCTATCATGGAAAGCGGTGCGGGATCGGTCGAGGTCTCCGCACGGCCCACCTTGCCGAATACTGTTTTCACCTCTGGAAAGGTTGTAAGGATTTTATCGGTCTGTTGCAACAGCTCTTTGGCCTTGGTGATGGAGAGGCCGGGGAAAGAGGTCGGCATATAGAGGATATCGCCTTCGTCCAGTGGCGGCATGAATTCGCTGCCGATCCGGGAGAGCGGATAGGTGGCACTGGCCAGCAGGGCGATCGCCAGGCCCAGTGATATCCATCTACCCTTGATCGTCCAGTTAAGCGCAGGACGGTGCAGGGCGGTCAATAACCGGTTCACCGGGTTTTTCGACTCGGGTAGAATTTTGCCACGGATAAAATAGCCCATCAGCACCGGCACCAGAGTGATGGCCAGGACTGCTGAGGCCACCATGGAATAGGTCGCGGTAAAGGCCAGCGGCTTGAAAAGGCGCCCTTCCTGCGCCTGCAGCGTAAACACCGCCGCATAGGAAACCGTGATAATCAACAGCGAAAAGAACAGGGCCGGGCCAACTTCTGTTGCGGCCAGGCGCATCGCGTTCCATCGCTCCCGGCTATCGAGCGGCGCACCCTTGGCCCCGGTCGCATGTTCCAGGTGTTTATGGGCATTTTCGATCATAACGATAGCGCCGTCCACCATGGCACCCAGGGTGATGGCAATGCCCCCCAGGCTCATGATGTTCGCCGCCAGCCCCTGCCATTGCATCAGGATAAAGGCGATAATGACACCGAGTGGCAGCGTGATAATCGCTACCAGGGCCGAACGCGCATGTAGCAGAAACAGGATGCACACCAGGGAAATAACGATGAACTCCTCGATCAGCTTGTCTTGCAGATTCGCCACGGCCCGCATGATCAGGCTGCTGCGGTCATAGGTGGGCACGATCTCTACCCCTTCCGGCAGCCCGGTCTTTAATTCATCCAGTTTCGCCCGTACCCTTTCGATGGTCTTCAGGGCATTTTCCTGATAACGCATAACGACCACGCCGCCGGCCACCTCACCCTCTCCGTTCAGTTCGGCAAGGCCCCGGCGCAGCTCCGGTCCAAGATGGACATGGGCCACATCTTTTACATAAATGGGCGTACCCTTTTTATCGACCCCTATGGGGATATTTTCGACATCCCTGACGGACTTGATATAGCCCAGAGCGCTCACCATATATTCGGATTCGGCCATCTCGATAAGCCTGCCGCCGATATCGTTGTTACTGCGCCGGATAGCATGTTTTACCTTGGACAGCGGGATGTTGTAAAAAGCCAGCTTATTGGGGTCCACCTCCACCTGGTACTGCTTGACGAAACCGCCGACAGAAGCGACTTCAGAAACACCGGGTACGGTTTGCAGGGCGTACCTGAGGTACCAGTCCTGGATGGAACGCAGTTCGGACAGGTCATGTTTACCAGTATGATCGACCAGGGCATATTCATAGATCCAGCCGACGCCGGTAGCGTCCGGACCGAGCGAGGGTGTCACGCCCTGGGGTAGAAATTTAGCGGCGTAATTCAAGTATTCGAGCACCCGGCTTCTCGCCCAGTACATATCCGTGCCATCTTCAAAGATGATATAGACGAAGGAGAAACCAAAAAAGGAATAGCCACGCACCACCTGGGCATGCGGTACAGCCAGCATGGAGGTAGTGAGCGGATAAGTAACCTGATCTTCGACTACCTGCGGCGTCTGCCCCGGATAATCGGTAAAGATGATGACCTGTACGTCGGACAGATCCGGAATCGCATCCAGCGGCATATTTTTTATTGCCAGCACGCCGGCAACCAGCAGCAGGGCGGTCGCCAGGAATACCAGAAATTGACTTTTCAGAGAACCTGCAATGATACGTTCGATCACTGTTTTTCCTCCTGGTCCATCTTCATGCCCTTCATGTCTGCACTCTCCTGTGTTCCCATGCTATTTTTTTCTGGTTCTACCATTTTGGCGGCCGCTTCTGTCAGCGAGGATTCTGAATCGAGCAGGAATTGTGCGGATGTCACCACGCGTTCGCCTTCTTCCACTCCGCTCAGAATCTCAGTCTCGTCATTGGCTTCCGGACCCAGCCTGACACTGCGGGGCTCAAAGGAGCCATGACCGGTCTGAACAAACACCTTGGGTATTTTACCGGTGCGGATGATGGCCGCCGTCGGGATGACGAGTGCATCCAACTTGCGGCCCGCATGCAGCGTGACGTCGGCAAACATATCCGGCTTGAGCGCCAGGTTTGAATTCTCGAACTCGAGCCGCACTTTGTTGGTGCGTGTCTTGGGATCCAGATAGGGATAAATATAGGTAACTTTTCCTTTGAAAACCCGGTCAGGATAGGCCTCCAACCGCATCTCGGCCGTGTCATGCAGCCGCACCCAGGGCAACTCGTATTCATACACATCCACATAGGCCCAGATCCTGGAAAGATCGGCGATTTTGTATAATTCTGTCTGGGGGGTGACGTGCTGTCCTTCCCGCGCGCCAATCTCAAGTACGATACCGGTTGCCGATGAGTGGATATGCAATGCTTTTATGATCTTGTGGGTTTTTTTCAGATCCCGCATCTGGTGTGCCGGCACATCCAGTAGTTCAAGGCGCTCGCGTGAGGAGCGTAACAAATCTTGCGCCCCCTCACGAACATCTGCAAACGGGCTCTTGGCAAGGATTTTGGCATTTTTTATCGCCAGCAAGTATTCTTCCTGGCTTGACACCAGTTGTGGCGAATAAATAGACAGTAACATGGTGCCCGGTTTGACAGCCGTGCCTGTTTCGCTGACGAACAGCTTTTCTATCCAGCCAGAGATTTTGGGATGCAGGCGAAATAAAAGGTCTTCGTCGTAAGCTACCCTGCCCGTGGTCTGGATAGTGTGGGAGAGCTTTTTGCGGGTGGCGACTGTTGTGCGCACGCCGATGGATTGAATCACCTTGGGGTCAATGACGACAGTACCGGGTTTGCCGCCGCCGGATAGCTCTTCGGCATAGACCGGTACATAATCCATGCCCATGGAATCCTTGGCCGGCACCGGCGAGGTAACAGCTGGATTCATGGCATTACGATAGAAAAGGGGTTTTCTTTCTTGCTTTGACATCGCCGCTGCCATATCGGGTCCTTTTTGTGCCTCTCCTGAGGCATACCAATAGCCACCGGACCCGCCAATAACAAGGGCGAGACAAAACGCTATAACAATTTGCTTACTCATAAACTGCCTCCACTCCGACAGCTGCAACGACATTCGCCAACGCCTGATTGGCTTCGCTTAACACCTGCCAGTATTTGATTTCATAGTTGTAAAGGGTGATCTGGGCGCGTACCAGGTTGAGAAAATCCACCTTGTTGACCTGATAGCCTGCCAACATGGATGAAACTGTCTGTTGTGCCTGGGGGATGATGCCTGTACCAAACAGTTCAAACTGGTCTCGTGATCGCTGGTAATCCGATACAGCGGCAGAAATTTCAGCCTGTATGAACAGGCGCAGATCCTGGAATTTAAAGGTCGCTTCAAGCAATTCGCTGCCCCGTTGATCAACTGCCTTTCGCTGTTTGCGATCGATAAACAATGGAACATTCATACTTAACATGAACGTGGCGAAATCGGCCCGCGAACCGCCACGCCCGAAATTGTTACCACTACGGATACCGTACTTTGCACCAACATTAAAATCAGGATAAAAATCCTTTTTAGCCAGTTCGACACGAGTACGAGCGGCTGAAATGTGATTCTGTTGACCGGCAAGCAGGGGTCGTGACTGATCGGTAAGCTTGTAGAGGACCGGTTCCTTGGCCAATTTCGGCAGCTCCTTGCTAAACTGCTGCGGTAGATGCACAGGATGGTCCGGAGGTATATCCAGCAAAGCATTCAGACGTGCCTCTTCGCTGCTACGAGCCCCCGCCAGACTTAATTCAAGATCCAGCAGCTTGGAAAGCTCCAGTTGCGCCAGCAAAACGTCCTGTTGCAGGCCCTGGCCAACGCTGTATTTCGTCTGCGCAATTTCCACAAATTGCCGCAGGAGTTCCTGGTTGGTCAAAACAATGGCCAGTGCCTTATCGAGATTGAACAACTGCCACCAGGTCGTTTTGACATCACGCAGTAAACGCAGTCGGGTTTCATCGAAATTATTTGCTGCGGCTTTTGCTTCATATTCAGCTGCCCGTTCCCGCAGGGCCAGCTTGCCGGGGAAAGGTAGCGCCTGGCTGACCCCGAATTGCATCTGTGTCATCGCCTCCTGGGGGAGATTGAATGTATCCGTGGGCAGATTCAGTGCATTGAAGCTTATTATCGGATCCGGCAAGGCACCGACCTGTGAAGGGATAGCTGCCATGGCATCTGCACGTGCCTGCATCTCCGCCAGACCGGGATTATCCCGTATGGCAATATTAATAGCCTCTTCCAAAGTAAGCAGGTCATCCGTCAACGATTCATCTGCCATTGAATCCGGCGCGTTTACAGCTATCGCCGTTTGTTCGTCATCCGTATCTATTTTTTGCCCTGCCTGATTTAGCATCTGAAAATCAGTGGCAAATATCGCATTCGATATAAAAAACAGAACTATGTAATAGATTAAATCTTTCCGCTTGAGCGGTGGTATTGTGTACATGGTCAATCTCCTCGTAAGAAAATCCTGGTCACACCAGGGAATGAACGCCTACAGGATATTGATCAAATCAATAAAACACGGAATTGCAGGGTTGATTGGATAGGTGGATAGAGGGGTGGAATAATCTTAAACGACACAGATCCGGTTCCTCCAAACTGTATCGCACACCAGGAAAAAATGACAGCTTGATGCTGCACGCCAAGTGATCTTGTTGGCTGATAGAAGTTATCAACGGATTTTAGCACAGAGCATCTTACATCACAGGTCCCACATTTTTTCTGATCATCTCTATAACCATGGGAGTCAGATTTCCATTTATTACATGGATTGTGGGAATGTACGCTGTCGTCGAGGCTTATTGCAAAAGTATTGGGCACAACAGCCAATGACAACCACAACGCGCCGAATGTAACAAAGAGCACACCGGCAATATATCGGTAATGTGAACGCAGGCTATATAACATAATTTTTAACGTTTATCCTACTCACAAGGAAAATCATCTCTATTAGAAATGGTGTTATTGCAAACAATCATGTCACCGGGCATTAATGACATCGATCAAGTTAAATCTATTCGATAACATGCGATTAGCCTTCATACATAACTTCCTCAAGGTTTTCATCTATTGGCAGATACCGCGGCAGGTAACAACAGTCCCTTTTATCATACTTATATCCAGGAGAGATAAGTGTTGATACCAATATTATGCCGGTAACATTAGCTCTACGATTGTTATGATCAATTATTCTTAACAGAATCAAGTGCTTCCAGTATAGGACAATCATTTAACGGTCCTTTTCCGGGGCATTGTTCTATCAACGATTCAAGAGTGCGTTTCATTTTCCGAAGCATCTTCAGCTTCTCTTCTATATTCTCCAGCTTGAGTTCGGCAATCCGCTTGATTTCCCGGCTCGTCGTTTTGGGATCTGATCGTAAAGACAGAAGTTCTTTGATCTCATTTAATGAAAATCCCAGCGTCTTGGCTTGTTGAATAAAGATGAATTTCTTTAAATCGTCTTCCATGTACTGCCGGTATCCGCTTTCTTTGCGCCGGGGCTCTTCAATCAATCCCTTGTGTTCGTAAAAGCGAATCGTCTCCACGCTGACACCCGTCTGTTTTGCCACCTGGCCGATAGATAATGTTTCCATAATTCATACCTGATTAATCAATTTATGGATAGTATACACCCTATAGTATACTATAGAGTCAAGCTTTAAGTATGCGTGGCCGCCGCAGCGGCGGTTTATCCCGCTAGACACCGGTTCAGGCCGGACATATTATTGGGCACAAGCCTGTGATAATAACAATTGTGCTGCCAACCTGTTGTTTTGGTAAGGAAATATACAGGGCTCCCCTACAATACTCAGTGTAGATAATGTAGCGTAAAATAATCATATGGATCCGGCACTGACTATAGGGCGCCTCGCTAAACGAGCAGGCGTGAATGTAGAGACCATTCGTTACTACCAACGTATCGGACTCATTAGCGAACCGCCAAAACCCGGGCAGGGTTACCGCATCTACCCTGCGGAGACACTGGAGCGGATCCGGTTTGTCAAACGTGCGCAGGAATTGGGTTTCACCCTGAAGGAGATCGAGGGCCTGCTTGCCTTGAGTGGGGGCGGCTGTGACGATGTAGAGGCACTGGCGCAGCAAAAGCTGGAACATGTGCGGGCCAAGATCGGTGACCTGAAGCGCCTGGACAGGGTGCTGGCACAACTGCTGCGGCAATGCCGGACAAATCCCGATAACACCCACTGCCCCATTATTGAAACCCTGCAACCTCCGCAAAAATAACCCTTGACTCCGTACCAAGGTACGGCGTCTATAGTAGGATCATTCTGGTAATCAAAAGAGGATGATACTCATGTCGCAAACCGATCCCTCCACAAAACCGCTTTGGTTGGCAGGCCTGGCGGCAATTGGCGCCTCTGTCTGTTGTGTTGGGCCTCTGTTACTGCTTACCTTGGGAATTGGCGGTACCTGGGTCAGTACCCTGACAGCAATGGAGCCGGCCCGGCCGGTTTTTATTATCGCCACCCTCGTGATCCTCGGTTGGATTTTTCGTCAGCTCTATCTCGTTCCTGCAAATTGTAAAGATGAGGAAATCTGCGCCAATCCTGCGGTATTGCGCAATCAACGGATTATTTATTGGATCGTGACACTGGCACTCATCACGCTATTGGCTTTCCCTTATTACGCTACATTGATTATTGCATAGGAGAAAAAAAGAGATGTCCGATTGCAAAGTCCAACAGGGTTTTACCCACACCGGGATTCTACCCTTTCTTTTGGGTACCGCACTGACGGTATGCTGCGTAGCGATTACGACTGCGGCAGAACCGGCCACAGTATCCCAACAGGTTGTTACCCTGGAGGTCGAGAACATGACTTGTATGATGTGTCCCGTTACCGTGCGCAAATCCTTGACCCGTTTAGATGGTGTCAACAAAGCCGAAGTAAGCTACAAGAGTAAAACCGCCACGGTGACGTATGACCCACAGAAAGTCACTGTTGCTGAACTAATCCGGACCACCACCAATGCCGGCTACCCCTCAACGGTAAAAGAGTAGAGCGCTGTGGACAGAACCAGACTGTTGCTACGCACTGGAATCATCGGTACGGTGATCGCCGCCCTATGCTGTTTTACACCGGTATTGGTTATCCTTCTGGGGGCAGTCGGCCTGTCGGCATTGACCGGTTACCTGGATTTCATCCTGTTGCCCGCTCTACTGATATTTATCGGATTGGCTGTCTATGCCCTGTATCGAAGGCAGCGCACACAGCAATGTTGCGATTCAACTGACGTTGAAGAGAAGCAGGAATGAGTACATTATTAAAAGACCTGGATGCAAAAGGCTATGGCGCAACCAGGTTGGTAGATATTACTAACACCAAGGCAAGGTTGGTTGACAACGCCCTGAAGGTCGCGATCATCGGTAGCGGATCCGGCGCCTTTGCAGCGGCCATCCGGGCAGCTGATGAAGGCGCCCAGGTAACCCTGATCGAGGCTGGTGACGTGATTGGCGGCACCTGTGTCAACGTCGGTTGTGTACCCTCCAAGATTATGATCCGTAGCGCACACATCGCCCACTTGCAAGCCCACCACCCCTTTAATGGTATATCATTAACGGCGCCAGGGATTGATCGCAGGGCACTGGTAAGACAACAACAGGCACGTGTCGAAGAACTCCGCCATGCCAAATATGAAAGCATACTGGAGACCAATGCGGCTATTAACCTGGTCCGGGGTCATGCCCGGTTTCAGGATCCCCATACGTTGAGCGTTATGCGAAAGGAGGGCGAAGAGATTGCGATCCATGCGGACCGTATACTCATCGCAACCGGCGCCCACCCCGCACTCCCCGACATCCCAGGTCTGGCGGACACACCCTACTGGACCTCCACAGAGGCCCTGGTGGCAGAGCAGTTACCGGAACACCTGTTAGTGATCGGCGGCTCGGTGGTCGCTGTTGAACTGGCACAGGCCTTTAGCCGCCTGGGTTCCCGCGTCACAATTCTGGCACGCAGTACCCTGTTATCAAAAGAGGATCCGGATATTGGGGAGGGACTTAAACAAGTGTTTGAAGATGAAGGAATTGCAATTATGCTGCATACGATGCCCGATCAGGTGGTCCATGACAGAAAACAGTTTCATATACAAGCCGGCAATAAAGAGGTCACGGGAGATGCCCTGCTGGTCGCCACAGGACGTGCTCCGAATACCAGTGAATTGGCTTTGGATAAAGCCGGTGTTGACACCGGGCCGAGCGGCACCATCATCATTGACGATCACATGCGCACCTCCGGAGACCATATCTATGCGGCCGGCGACTGTACTAATCAACCTCAATATGTCTATGTCGCCGCTGCCGCCGGTACCCGTGCGGCCATCAATATGACCGGCGGCGAAGCCACCCTGGATCTCTCCGCCATGCCGGCGGTGGTTTTTACCGATCCCCAGGTCGCCTCCGTTGGCCTGACAGAACAACAAGCCAACGGCCGGGGCATGGAGACTGAATCACGCACTTTGCCTGTGGAAAATGTGTCCCGTGCACTGGCCAACTTCGACACACGAGGGTTCATCAAGCTGGTGATGGAAAAGCACAGCGGCCGGCTGCTTGGCGCACAGATATTGGCCGCTGAAGCAGGTGAAATGATCCAGAGCGCAGCATTGGCCTTAAGCAATCGAATGACCATAAACGAGGTGGCCAATCAGTTATTCCCCTACCTGACCATGGTAGAAGGACTCAAGCTCTGTGCCCAAACCTTCACCAGGGATGTGAAACAACTCTCCTGCTGTGCCGGATAATGACATTCAAGCCTCCACAACAAAGATCCTAAGTTGCAGGCAAAACATTCTTTACTTGTGTAAGCGGGACAACACATTCTTCATTTACCTTTGAAGTTTGGTTCGCGCTTTTCGGATATGGCATTAAGTGCTTCTTGATGATCTTCCGATTCATGTACGAGTGCCTGGTATGCTGCAGAGAGTTCGAGTAAATCAGGTAAACGCATGTGCTGGCTTTCACGCAGCAGTCGTTTAGTCAAGCGTAAAGCTTGAGGCGGGTTACAAACAATCCTGGCAGCTAGAGAATAGGCCTCTCCCAGCAAGTTATCCGCAGGCACAACCTGGGACACCAAACCACAGTCTAATGCTTGCCTGGCATCAAGTATATCTCCTGTGAATGACATCTCGGCAGCTTTTGAAAAACCAACAACACGGGGTAATAACCAGGCACCACCATCGCCGGGTATCAGGCCTATCTTGAGAAAGCTCTCTGCGAATTTAGCCTCTTCCGAGGCGATACGGATATCACACATACAAACAAGATCACAGCCTGCTCCAATAGCTGGACCGTTCACAGCTGCAATTGTTGGCACCTCGATCTCCCAAAGAGAGAGAGATACACTTTGGATACCGTGTATGTAGTTGGTCCGTGTTGTTGCCGGGTTCTCAGCAAGACCGAAGCCAGTATGCTCGCGTATTGTCTTTATGTTTCCACCTGAACAAAAAGCCTTTCCGGCACCGGTTAAAATGACCGCGCTGACGCCCGGATCGGCGTTTACTCTTCGGGTGGCGTCAACCAATTCTTCGCACGCTGCCCGATCACCTATTGCATTGCGCACGTCAGGACGGTTCAATGTAAGGGTTACAACGCGGTCTTGTTGTTCGTAGAGAACAAAATCGCTCATTCTTGTGATCTCCTGTAATGTTTGGTCTTCAGAGTAGAGTGACGCCGCATACTGTTGGGCAATCTCCACAGACTAGCATATCCCCCGGATACGTATCTCATATGAAATTCTAACCATCTTTACACTATAAAGAACCAGATCCACAACATTGTTGATAAGGCTGGTTACTATCGGATACGAGATAGTTATTGTGCATGATCACTATGATACAATTTCTAATATTAAAGTATGGAGTGATCTATGATTGAATGGCACTTAGTTAGGGAAAATATGTTGTCATGCCGGACCCCGCATCAAGTACGGGGCAAGCTTGTTCCGGCATCCAGTGAAATAAAGTGCGCCTGCGGCGCTCATTATGTGACTGGATTGCGGCC
>JBHHYN010000093.1:0-11870 GCA_046757565.1 Gammaproteobacteria bacterium
CTATTTTAGAACGTGGATTAATGACAGCAAACAGACATAAATCAGCGCAGAAAATCCGTATGGCATCGCCCGGATTTGCTGATTAGTCCTCTCATGCGCGGCAGACAGCAGATCATCCTACAGGTAGCGATAGCGGTGCCGTTACGCCGTCATTTCGATTATCTGATCGATGAAATACCTGCGGGTCAGATGTTGCTGCCAGGAATACGGTTACGGGTCCCGTTTGGAAAATCAAAGGTCAAAACGGCCATATTACTTGGCACTGCTGAACGAAGTGAAATTGAACACCACAGATTAAAGGATATTACCGGCATTATTGATAACGAACCCCTGTTTCCAATATCCCATCTTGAGTTGTTGCAATGGGCCAGCGATTACTACCATCACCCGATAGGAGAAGTAATTTTCAGTACGATTCCGGCATTGTTGCGGCAGGGCAAACCGCCAATCAGAAAAACCAGTATCATATGGCGACTTTCAGACGCTGGAAAACAAATTGATGAAACCAGAATGAAACGGGCGCCAAAACAGGCGGACTTTATCCGCCTGTTACGTACATATCCGGACGGGCTCCCGCATTCAGAGCTTAACAACAGAAACTGGCAACCTGTATTAAAGGCGCTGCAGAAGAAGGGATTCATCGAGAAAACCGGCTTGGCGGTAACCCATAACTCCAAATCCAGTGCGAACTCCAACATCACCCTGAATCCGGACCAAAATGCGGCCGTTAATTCAGTCAAGGCAAATATAGGTCAGTATCAACGATTTCTACTCAATGGTGTCACAGGCAGCGGCAAAACCGAAGTTTATATCAATATAATAAAACACGTCATCCATGCCGGACGCCAGGCATTGATTCTTGTCCCGGAAATCGGCCTCACCCCGCAACTTATCAGACGCATGGAAGATCGGATTCAATCCAGGATCGTTGTCCTGCATTCGGCGTTATCAGATGGTGAACGACTTCAGGCATGGCTGGACGCCAGGGATGGTCACGCCTCCGTGGTGCTGGGGACCCGGTCGGCCATATGGACGCCACTGAAAAGAGCAGGTGTCTTCATCATTGATGAAGAACATGACCTGTCTTACAAACAGCAGGACAGCTTTCGGTACTCTGCCCGGGACATAGCCATTATGCGCGCAAAAATGTTGAACATTCCTGTCGTGCTCGGTTCCGCCACACCCTCTCTGGAATCACTTCAGAATATCAGTAATGGCAGGTTTATACAGCTCAAACTCTCCGGCAGGGCAGGTAATGCACGACCCCCTGAAATTAATTTGATTGATATGCGCGCCCAGCAAATGACCGGTGCATTTTCCAAAACCCTGCTCGATGCAATAGATGATAAATTAAAACAACATCAACAGATTTTGCTGTTTCTGAACAAACGTGGTTTCTCCCCCGTGGTGATGTGTCACACCTGTGGCTGGATCGCAAAATGCGAGCGCTGTAATATCCATATGATTTATCATAAACATTACCACAGACTCTCCTGTCATCACTGCGGTAAACAAACCCCCTTGCTGAAAACCTGTCCCGGTTGTGGCGCTCCGGAACTGCTGAATATCGGTCACGGCACGGAAAGGCTGACTGAAACACTGACACATATCTTTCCGGGCGCCAGAATAGTCAGAATCGATCGCGATACGACCCGGCGTAAAGGCGGTATGAAAGAGATGCTTGATGCGATCAACGCGGGTGATGCAGATATTCTTGTCGGCACACAAATGCTGGCGAAGGGGCACCATTTCGCAAATCTGACACTGGTCGGGGTCATTGATGCCGACTCAGGACTATTCAGTACCGATTTCAGGTCAAGTGAACGCATGGCGCAATTAATTGTACAGGTCAGTGGCCGGTCAGGCCGGTCTGTCAGACATGGCTCTGTCCTGATCCAAACCCATTTCCCCAGGCATCCACTGTTACTATCGCTGGTGCATCAAGATTACCCGGAGTTTGCCAGGATACTGTTGAAAGAGCGCGAGCAATCCAGGCTGCCGCCTTTCAGTTACCTGGCCTTGCTCCGTGCTGAAGATTACCATGCCGGCAACGTTCAGGATTTCCTGGCGGATGCCAAATCACTCATAGAAGAACAATCACACGGTATCGAAATATTTGGCCCCCTGCCTGCGCCAATGGAAAAACGTGCGGGGCGCTTACGGTTTCAGATCCTGATACAATCCGAGGATCGGCTTCGGTTGAACCATGCCCTTGGTCCGTGGAGCAAGGCCCTGGAATCTCTGCCCGGTGCAAAGAAGGTCCGCTGGTCACTGGATGTGGATCCGCTGGATGTTTTGTAAAATTCACTGCAAATCAGGATCAGGAAACCAGATTGCTTCTACAGAAAACGCCTCATTAAGATACTTGATTCCGGGAGTCTGCCGGAATCGAGGTGGATTACGAAAATACCAGGATAATTATCAGGCTTCTCTACAGGTCATCAACCGGGTTAGAATGCGCGCTCTTTTCAGGCAAGTAATCGGGAATGAGGCAACATTTAAAACAACTGATAATCACTTCCATAAGCAAAATAAAAGATAAAAAAAGTCTTGCCGTTCCGGAAGCGTATTCCATCCAGATAGAGCGTACCCGTGACTCACGTCATGGTGCATTTGCATCAAACATCGCCATGACACTGGCAAAACATACCGGCCTCAAACCCCGACGGTTGGCTTCGGAAATTGTGCGTTTTATGCCCGACTCCGCCTTCATCGAAAAAGTGGAGATCGCCGGTCCGGGATTCATCAATTTTTTTCTGAACAAACAGGCTTATCTGCAGGTTATTCCGGATATTCTGAATGCCGGCAAAAACTACGGCCGCTGTGATGACGGTCGGGGAGACTCAATCCTCCTGGAATTTGTCTCTGCCAACCCGACAGGGCCCCTGCATGTCGGGCATGGCCGTGGAGCAGCCTATGGAAGCTCCGTTGCGAATCTGCTTGAGGCAACCGGCTGCAAAATCAGCAGGGAATATTACGTCAATGATGCCGGCCGGCAAATGGACATCCTGGCCATCAGCGTCTGGTTAAGATATCTGGCGCTGTGTGGGCAGGACAACCCCTTCCCGGCAAATGCTTACCAGGCTGCTTACGTGCATCAGATAGCAGAGAAACTCTATGAGGACAACGGGCACACCTTTAATGTGCCCATGACCGGGTTATTTACCGGGGAGTGGGACAGGAGCGATGATGAATTGCAGCTCGACAAACTTATTGCCTTTGCCCGACAGCATCTGGGTCGGGAAAATTATCAGACCATATTCACATGCGGACTTCGGCATATTCTGGATGACATACGCGCTGACCTGGAGGAATTTGGTGTAACCTTCGACAACTGGTTTTCGGAACAATCCCTGGCGGATAACAGGCTTATCGATGCCTGTATGGAAAAACTGCATGAATCCGGCGATCTGTATGAAGATGCCGGGGCAAGGTGGTTTCGTTCCACCCGCTATGGCGATGAAAAAGATCGGGTGGTAGAGCGCGACAATGGCCAGAAGACCTATTTTGCTTCAGATATTGCTTATCATATGAATAAATTCGAGCGCGGCTATAATAAAATAATCGATATATGGGGTGCGGACCACCACGGCTATATCAACCGTGTCAAGGGGGCCCTGGCTGCCCTGGGCGCCAACGCCGATGCGCTGGATGTCCTGCTGGTGCAGTTTGTGACGCTCTATCGGGGCACGACAAAGGTGCAGATGTCTACACGATCCGGGGAGTATGTCACCCTGCGGGAGCTGCGTAATGAAGTGGGGAATGATGCCGCCCGTTTCTTTTATGTCACCCGGAAATCGGAACAACACCTGGATTTCGATCTCGAATTGGCCAAATCGCAATCGAATGACAACCCAGTATACTATATCCAGTATGCGCATGCGCGGATTTGCAGTGTGTTACATCAGATGCATGAAAGAGGGCAGGCTTATGACCGGGAGCAAGCCCTGCTGAATCTGCAGCTTCTGACCGAGCCACAGGAACAAACCTTGCTGACAACCTTGTCACGCTACCCGGAGGTTATTACTAACGCCGCAGATAAATATGAGCCCCATCAGGTCGGATTTTATTTACGTGAACTTGCCAACGATTTTCACTCCTATTACAACACCCATCAATTCCTGATTAAAGACCCTGAATTGCGGCAAGCGAGAATCAGTCTGATTTTGGGCATACAACAGGTTATTCGCAATGGACTTGAAATCCTGGGGGTTTCCGCGCCTGAGAAAATGTAATGCCTAAGGATTACAAAAATATCAGGAAAAACAGTAACAAGCCTGGAATGATTACCGGCAACCTGCTGTCGCTTGCAACCGGACTCAGCATCGGCCTGTTTATAGCGTTTCTTGTCTACCTGCATGGCAACCCGCCCGGCCAACTGCCTGACTTAAAGGCAACACCTCAAAAAGCACCCTCAAGACAGGTCAAATCAAAAGATATTCAACAGCAGCAAAAATCCCAATCTTTACCTGAACCTAAATTCGATTTCTACAAAATCCTGCCAAACAGAGAGGTCAATATTTCAGAATGGATAGCAAAAGGGCAGGAGAGAGAGAAAACAGCGCGAGACGACACCAGTCTGTATGTATTCCAGGTAGGTTCGTTTAAGCAATATAAGGCGGCCGATCAGGTCAAGGCAACACTGGCTTTGGCCGGAATTAATGCAGGAATACAGCGTGTCGTCATTAACGGACAGGATGCCCGTTACCGCGTGCGGGTAGGCCCCTACAAAGATCCCAAACTGCTCCGGGAAACACGTAACCGGCTGGAGGACAACCACATGGATTTTATGCTGCTCAAACTCAAGATAGAGGATATAAAAGCCGCCGGCGAGTAATGGGCAGGTGAAGGGAATGACCGCCATGGATGGCGGAAATACTGGCAATGCAGGAGCAATTGCCAGTGCGAACTTATTCGCTAATCGGGTTCGATGGTGCAACGGGAATCGCGGATATCAGGGTCCGGCATGGACGGCATAGAGAATGGAGCGGGTGAAGGGAATCGAACCCTCATTCTCAGCTTGGGAAGCTGATGTTCTGCCATTGAACTACACCCGCTTTCAGAGGACTGATGACAGAAGACAGATGACTGCATCGGCAGTCCGAAAAACTGAAAACCGGGGGCTGAAAACCCAAGCCTGCCTTCTTCTACTACCCTATCCTCCGCCTCGCATAACCCGGGCCGCACTCACTGCGCCTGCCCCCGGTCAAAAGGTGAGGCTCCGCCCGTAAATGGGAATTCTATTGTATTACCGGGTGCAGTCAATTTCTCCTGTACCAGACCTCGGGGAATACCCTGTTATCTTTCATATAACCGACTATATAGTGATAGCATCAAACTAGTGTAATATGTGCCTATTGGAGGGAAAGCAGCTCAGCGCTTACTACGATCTGAGCAATCAAATAAAAAGCTTTTGTATCTTATTGATTTAGATGAAATAATAACCGGCTATTTTAAAAGCCCGGGGTTGCGAGGGAAAACTGTAGCATGACAGGTAACACTATACCAACCATCGTCGTCGTTGATGATAGTTCGACTATCAGGGCATTGTTCGAGCGGAGCACGGAAAAACTGGACGTTGAATTGAAGATATTTGATTCGAGCGAGGCTTCCTGGGACTACCTGGAATCCCATAAACCCCATCTTATCTTCCTGAATATCAAAATGCCCGGCAAGGATGGTCTGATTTTTCTTAAGGATTTAAGGGGATTACCTCTTCACAAAGACACATCTGTTGTTATGATAAGCTCCAAGGACTATGCACAGGACCGGTCTGTTGCAAATCAGCTCGGTGCGGTAGAATTTATCACGAAACCGATGCCGATCCAGACCATCACGGATGTCGTACTAAAATATACTAAAGACCGGCCCTAACAACAAAACCAGCTATCGTCATGAGCAACGCCTATCTCCGTTTTTGGGGGGTGCGTGGGTCGTACACTGCGCCTTTTGATACCCATCTTGGGGTGGGAGGGAATACCTCCTGCGTAGAGATCCGTGTCGAAAACCGGATACTGCTGTGCGATGCCGGAACGGGCCTTATAACCTTCGGCAACGAGATGTTGAAACAGAGCGAGATCCGGGATCTGCTCATCATCCTGACGCATTATCACTGGGACCACATCTGCGGCCTGCCATTCTTCGTGCCGGCATTTATCCCCGACTGGAATATCAGTATCTTTGGACCGGGTCAAAGCAACAAAGATATAGAAGAGTACGTCTCTGCGCAGATGAAGGCACCGTACTTTCCTGTGGGAACGGAGACATGGCTGGCCAAAATCAACTACTTGCAACCTCCCAAGGACCATAAATTCAACCACGGTCCCATTTCCTTCACCTACCAGAACGTACACCATCCAGGTACGACCTATGGTTACCGGATAAATGCGAACGGCAGGACAATCCTCTATATTTCAGACAACGAGTGCCTTTACCTGGATAAATCACTCAAACAAAAGTACCAGGAATTGAATGAAGAGGAAAAGGAGCTATACGACAAGATTAAGAAGGAAGAGTATGGGGCTGAACTGAAACTTATTCAAGGTGCGGATATATTGATCCATGATGCCCAGTATACCCCTGAGGATTATGAAAAAAAGTACGGCTGGGGCCATTCCTGTTATGTCGATACGGTCAACACGGCAATCGATGCGGGGGTGAATGAGTTATATCTCTATCATCATGATCCCAACTATGACGATGTGATTATCGGCAAGATCCATGAGCACACGCAACAGATTATCCAGGAGAGAAACTCGACTTTAAAATGCCATGTTGCCCGTGAAGGGATGATTATCGATCTTTCCTGAATACTACTGCTCTTATTAAACAATCAAATCTTCACGCATCAATGCAGGTCATCATCAACGGAGATAAAACGACAGTGAATGGCATTCGGAATGTCGCTGGTCTGATTAACTATCTTGAATTGACCGGCAGGATCGCCGTTGAAATTAACCAACAGATAGTGCCGCGCAGTCAATTTGAAAAATACCCGGTAAATGAAGGAGATGTGATCGAAATCGTGTTTGCCATCGGCGGAGGGTAACAGATGAAAGCTTGTTTACTGTTTTTCTTACCTATTTCATGGAGCATGTAAATGAATGGTGCTGTTGAGAAAACGGATACGGATATCGATGATGTATTGATCATCGATAATACCCCTTACCATTCGCGCTTGCTGGTTGGCACCGGTAAATACCGCTCGCTTGAAGAGACGCAACGGGCCATAGAGGCCAGTGCCGCGGAGATCGTAACAGTTTCCATACGCCGCACAAATATCGGCCAAAAAACGGATGAACCCAATTTGCTGAATTATATCTCCCCGGAAAAATATACCATCCTGCCCAATACAGCAGGCTGTTATGACGCGGAAACCGCCATCAGGACCTGCCGGCTGGCGCGTGAATTACTCGATAATCACACCCTGGTAAAACTGGAAGTCATGGGTGACAAAAAGACCCTCTTTCCCGATATCCCTGAAACATTAAAGGCAACGGAAAAACTGGTTGATGAGGGTTTCAAGGTCATGGTCTATACCAGCGATGATCCGATCATGGCGAAACGGTTTGAACAACTGGGCTGCGTAGCGGTGATGCCCCTGGCGGCCCCTATTGGCTCCGGTCTGGGCATTCGCAACCCCTATAATATACGGACAATTGTTGAAAATGCGTCCGTCCCGGTGCTGGTGGACGCGGGTGTGGGCACCGCATCGGATGCCGCCATCTCCATGGAGCTTGGTTGCGACGGCGTACTCATGAATACCGCTATTGCCCGGGCAAAAGACCCCCTATTGATGGCCTCAGCCATGAAAAAGGCCATCGAATCCGGCAGAGAGGCCTATCTGGCCGGGCGCATCCCCAGACGCGCCTATGCCAGCGCCTCATCGCCAATCGACGGCACCTTTTTCAGCTGAGCGGGTTCTCTTGGGTGAGCAGACTTGCTACCGTCCTGTACGCAGCTATGTCCTGAGACAAGGACGCCTGACAGCTGCCCAGGCCCAGGCCCTGGACAGGCACTGGGCTGAATACGGCATCGATTATTCCCCGGTACCCCTGGACCTGCATCAGGTATATGGCAGATCCGCTCCCAAAATCCTGGATATCGGATCAGGGATGGGTGCTGTCACTATCTCACTGGCACTGGAGCATCCCGAGAACGACTACCTTGCCGTTGAAGTACACAGGCCAGGAGTCGGCCGCTTAATCGGACAGGCTCACTCAGCCAACATCCGGAATATCCGTATAATCTGTCATGATGTGATGGATGTCCTGGAGCACCAGTTAACGGTCCGATGCCTGGATGAAGTGTATATCTTCTTTCCCGATCCCTGGCCTAAAAAACGGCATCACAAACGCCGTCTTATCAAACCCGGCTTCATAACACTCCTTGCAACCAGACTGAAAACACACGCCCGCATCTTCATCGCCACCGACTGGCGGGACATGGCAGCCCAGATCCTCAACATCTGTGACGCCGAACCAGGGCTGACCAACCTGGCAGGGCGGGGATACTATTCACCAAGACCACAGTGGCGACCGATGACAAAATTCGAACAACGTGGGCACGACCTGGACCATCAAGTCTGGGATCTGGATTATGCTGTCGATATATCAGGATTAAACAGACCCTCGAAAGAGGTTATTGCTGTAAATTCAGCGCTGTCACGGGCCGGGCGCTGACTATCAGGCCGTTCGATTGTTAACAAATACGATAGACCATAATCGCGGGCGGTACGTAAAACCGTTAAATTATCATCAATCAGGATGGTCCTCTCCGGTACAAAGTCAATCTCTTCATTTAATCTGTGCCAGAAAGCCGGTTCCTCCTTGGCCGCGCCCAGTGCGTGGGCACATACTATCTGGTCAAAATACCTGTCGATCCCGGTCCTTTCCATTTTCAGTGTGAGCAGTTTCTGATGGGCATTTGTCACCAACACAACCTGTTTCCCCAGGCTGTTGAGAAACAGCAGGAACTGCTCGGCATAAGGACGTATTTCGATTAAGTCCTCGAGATCCGTATTGAGCGCGAACACGTCGATATTTAATTCCTCGGACCAGTAATCGAGGCAATACCAGGAAAGTGTCCCTTTTTTGCTGTTAAACTTTGGAATCAGTCTGTCCCTGGCCACGACCGGATCGAGATCGTACAACGCCCCCCATTTACCGGGTAAATATACCTGCCAGAAAAAATTATCGTAATTGAGATCCAATAAGGTACCATCCATGTCCAACAGGACCGTATCAATATTGTCCCACACAACCATAGTACTTTTTCTCGACTTGAATGAAACCGGCTATACCCGATATTAGCACGTCTGACCTGCCGGCCGCCGTTATTGACATCGCGCGGCAGGCATCCGATCGGATTCTCGAGATCTATGAAACCGATTTTACGGTGGAGAAAAAAGCCGATCGATCACCCCTTACCGCTGCGGATATGGCAGCACATCATACCATTTGTGACGGCCTCTCCGGGTTAACGCCGGACCTGCCCATCCTGTCGGAAGAGTCCGCCGACATTCCTTATGCAACCCGCAAGAGCTGGTCACGATACTGGCTGGTTGATCCGCTGGATGGCACCCGCGAATTTGTCAAAAAAAATGGAGAGTTCACTGTCAATATCGCCCTGATTCAGGGTCACACCCCGGTGCTCGGGGTCGTTTACGTGCCTGTTTCCGGACTCTGCTACTTTGCCTCCAGAGGCCGGGGGGCTTATAAACAGGATCCCGCGCACAGGGTGCAGAGAATCCATGTCAAAACCACCTCACCCGGAAAATTTGTTATGGCCGGCAGCCGCTCCCACGGGAACGAACAGCAGACAAGGTTTATTGAGGTCCTGGGGAAGGGTACGGAACTCATTGCCATCGGCAGTTCCATGAAATTCTGCCTGGTCGCCGAAGGCAAGGTGGATATCTACCCGAGGTTCGGCCCCACATCGGAATGGGACACGGCTGCCGCACACTGTATCGTGGATGAGGCCGGCGGTATGGTTACGGATATCGGGCTAAATCCCCTCGGCTACAATAAAAAGGAATCCTTGCTCAACCCGGGTTTTCTGGTCATCGCTGACAGGCATTTTAACTGGCAGCAATACCTGAAGTGCGTCAACAACATATAGGCATCAATAATTTGTCTGCTCCTTCTTCAGGGATTGTTAATTATGGCATCAAGAAGTACCGCAATCATCAGCAGCACGCCTGCCCAGGGAAAGGTTGCAGTGTGGTTGTTAGCCACCAGCTTCATACTTGAACGAGACCTTCACCTTTGCCCGGTATGCTTCGATCTTGCCGTCCCTGAGTTGAAGATCCAGATCGGACACTTCCGCAATGCGCAGATCGCGTAGACTCTGCGCAGCCCTGCTCACTGCCGCCTGTGCCGCCTTCTCCCATGATTCGCTGCTGGTGCCCACCAACTCAATTACTTTATAAACGCTTTCAGCCATGGTTTTCTCCTTTGCCTTTTATAAACACTGGTCATAACAACCGTACGTCTTTGTGACCGGATATTCATTTATATCACATCCGGTTTCGTGAACTCAACGAGTCAGTGCAACTGTGAACATCAGCTTAACCCGTATAGTGCATAAGTGCCCTTGACAAGCGTACCGGATTTCTGTTTTGAAGATATCCGGTATAAGAAACAGATAACACCCAACGCTGCAGGAATTGGAAACGATCAAGCGACTGTTCGCCCATTTGAGAGGGCGTTATTTTATCGTGCTGGCGCGGACAGCGTGTCCGCACTCCGGTCCTGCTTACGATTCCGTCGTTGATACCTTAAAGCAGATCGACAAACCAATACCTATCAGTGCGAGATTAGTACATGCCCTGGAAAAGCCCTCTGGAACTACTCCCATTATTGAACCTGTACCTAAATCCCCAATCACTGCCAGTAGAAAAGCTACTGCTGAAAGGGCTATTAATGTCCTTGCTATATAATCCCGTTTCCGTAAATTCATAACCTCCCCTCCTGTCTGTAGTTTAATGGATGCACTATCAAAGTGTAGAACATAAATATATCGTTTGAGTGGAACGTGGCCGGAAAACAGGCGGGATTCAATCAAACCAGTGCCGCCGAATGGGGACATTTTTATATATAATATTGGCATGTGCGGCCGATTCTCCCTGTGGAGCAACAAACAGACGATCCTCTCTCATTTCAACCTGAACGTTGCTCCGGACTTTAAGAACAGCTACAACGTGATACCCACCGGCAGCATTCCCGTAATCCGCCTTAATAATAGCAGGCAATTAATCAATTGCCACTGGGGTTTAATCCCCCACCGGGCCAGGGGGATGAGACACAAACCCATCAATGCCCGTGCTGAATCACTCCCGGATAAGCCCTTCTTCCGGGATGCCCTCAGAAAACGGCGCTGCTTGATACCGGCAAACGGCTTCTACGAATGGAAGGGGCCGGCAGGGCAAAAACAACCCTATTTCATCACACTGAAAGATGCCGAGTTGTTTGCTTTTGCCGGACTGTGGGATCACTGGGACAGTCCCGATAAATCGCTGGATAGTTGCACCATCATTACCACCGAGGCAAACGATATGATGGCCCCAATACATAACCGTATGCCTGTGATCGTTGACAGGAACAACTATGATCACTGGCTGCAACACGGAGGTAGGGAGTTGCTCAGGCCTTACCAGGGTGAAATGGAAATGTACCCCGTCAGCAACCGGGTAAACAGTCCCAAGCATGATGGAAAAGAACTTATAGCCCCTCTTGAGCCCGGTCCATCCTAGACCTTATGTTTTGGCCTGACCTCAATCCGCCTTAGTAAATAACTTATTGTTTTTGATCTATTTTTTATGGCTCTTCAGCAGAATCTGTGGGTTAACAAGAAAGACTTTTGAATAAAAA
>JBHHYN010000094.1:0-11646 GCA_046757565.1 Gammaproteobacteria bacterium
CGGGACAGCCGTGATAGAGACACAGAGATCACAGAATAAGAAAATTAACCACAGAAACGCATCGATCACAGAGGCATATAAGAAACTCTTATCACTATCAAGACATATATATTGACAAATGATTGTGCAATTTTCTAAACAGTTTTAAATTCTCAGTGTTCTCGAAAACTTGTTCCATACGTTTTCTACCGCCTACTTCCCTGTAGGCGTCTGTGCCTCTGTGGTTAGTAATTAGTTAAGCCTTTATTATGATACGTCACCTTAACAAGCTGCGTTGGCTGAGCCTGAGCCTGGTATTTGCCATGCTGATCCTGCTGCCGTATCTTAGCGTTTATCAAACCTATGTCGCCGCCCACGCCTACGATCTGTTGTCGCCACCGGAACAACACTTATACGATGCCATGGAGTGGCTGACGTCACCGTTTACCGGCGATCCCGCCGAAGACCTGGATGCGATTAAAGGCAGTGTCTGGTCGGGGACGCTGTTTGGGCTGAAACTGAGCGATCCCCTGGCCGTCGCCGGCCAGATCGCGGCGGGCCAGGAGTTGTATGGCCCTTTTCTGATCACGGCCCTGATCCCGATTGCATTCACGGTGGTGTTCGGGCGGTTTTTCTGCGGCTGGATCTGCCCGGCAACCTTTATCTATGAGTTAAACACTAATCTGGGGGCGTGGCTGCACAGGGCCGGTTTTCGCATGGGTAACCGGCATTTTGATCGGCGCCTGAAATACCTGGTATTGGCTATGGGTCTGGGCCTGTCCGCCGTTTTCGGATCGGTGCTGGTAGCCGCCATCTATCCGCCGGCCATCATCGGCCGAGAGATCTATTACGCTATTGCACTGGGTGGTTTTGGCGCCGGGGCGATATTTTTTGTATTGACCCTGCTGTTCGATCTGCTGGTAGCGCGCCGCGGTTTTTGCCGCTACCTGTGCCCGGGTGGGGCGCTCTATTCGTTGTTGGGCCGTTACCGGTTGTTGCGTATCCAGCGTACCGTGCAGACGTGTAACGACTGCGTGAAATGTAACGCCATCTGTGAGTTCGAACTGGATCCCATGCGCGACGGTTTTGGTCAGGAGTGTAATAATTGCACTGCCTGTATCGCGATTTGTCCCACCGATGCACTAAGCTTCACTGTTAATTATAAAGACCTGCCGTACCAGGGGCCCGGGCATTTAGGACACAAGTTCCGTGGTACGCATGAGTTTCATCGAGAACAGGGAGAAGTCGCGTAATGCGCAGGCGTCGATTTCTACAACAAGTGACATACGGTACCGGGGTACTGGCGGCAGGCAGTCTGCCTTATGCTATTGCACGATTGCTGGCGCCGGAAACTGAGCGAGCACCAGGCACCTATCTGCGTCCGCCCGGTGCACTCAAAGATGACCAGGCCTTCGTCGAGGCGTGCATCGGTTGCGGGCTGTGTGCGGAGATCTGCCCGCCCCGCTGTATACAATTCAACAAACGCGAGGGGGGCGCAGCGGTCAATACACCTTTCATCAACCCGGAACAGAAGGCCTGCATCCTCTGTGGTAAGTGTATTGATGCGTGTCCCACCGAGGCGTTAACCGAGACCCCGCGAGAACAGGTCAATATGGGCATCGCCCGGATTGACCGGACGGCGTGTTACCCATGGGTGGACCGGGGGATCTGCGGGGCCTGTGCCAGTATTTGCCCGTTGGGTGATAAGGCCATCGGTTTCAAAATGTGGAACCAATATCGCCCCTTCATCAAAGACGGCTGCGTCGGTTGCGGTCTCTGTGTTGAAGTGTGTCCGCATCCGAGCCTGCCAATCCGGATTGTCTCCCGCTCCGAAGGGACTGTGACGAGTCATAAAGTATAATCATGCGACTCGACGTAAGGGTGTTCCTGATTTGTCTGGGGATGATTTTATCCATCCCCGCTTACGCACACCATGTCCTGGGAAGGCCCTCCTATAGCCTGAATGAAGACTCCAATACCCCCCCCAGCATGGAGGTGGAGACCCGGATTGGCGACTACGCCATAACTTACATGGTATTCCCCGCCTTTCCACGCCCCAATCAACCGGGGAGGGTCAACTTGTATGCCTCGCGCCTCGACAACGGCAAGCCTTTCCAGGGTGAAGTGACGTTCAAGGTACGGGATGACAGTTTTTTCCATGATAGCGAGGAGTTGCTGGGGGTGCAGCCTGCGGACGATAATGTCTACCGGCAGGGATTTGAGTTTCTCCGCAAGGGGGATTACATCATCCGCGCGGAGTTCATATCGGACGGGGTGCCCTATCAGATCGATTTTCCACTGCGTATCGGCAAGCCATCACCGTTCGGGCCGATTGGGCTTGCCATTGGCATCATTATTCTTGTCTTGATCGGCGTCAACATTTTACAAAGGAAGCGCCTGGTCAGCGCCCGCATCCGCAGCGCCCACGAGGGTGGCCACTGATGACCCTGACCTATCCCGGCTTGCCGCTCGAATGGGTGGCCGCCATTTGCCTGTTCATGGTGTCTCTGACGATGTGGGCGGTGCTGGTCCCTGGGTCGGGCCGGGTGGCGACGTTCCGGCTTATGATGGTGCGGCTGCCGCTGCTCGGCCCACTGCTCCGGTTTCTCACCGCCTCGCCCTGGCCGTTGCTGGCCCTGAAACTCGTCATGGTTGCCCTGTTTCTGTTGATCATTGCGGCCGGGCTATATGGCACGCCGGTAGCGGGGCGGAATCTGGCCACCGTCCTTACCTGGAATATCTGGTGGACCGGGTTAATCCTATCGGTGTTTTTTCTTGGCTCCGCCTGGTGCGCCATCTGTCCCTGGGACGCCCTGGCAAGCTGGCTGGTGCGGCGGCGCGCCCATCCCGATAACAGCCTGAATCTGCGGGTCCCGCGCCTTCTGCGCAACGTCTGGCCGGCGTTGTTGATGCTGGTGGTGCTGACCTGGCTGGAACTGGGGCTGGGGATCACTATCAACCCCTATAGCACGGCACTGCTGGCCCTGGCGATAGTGGTTATGGCGACGCTGTCATTGGCGATTTTCGAGAAGAAGGCATTCTGCCGTTATTTTTGTCCGGTGGGACGCACCATTGGCGCCTATTCACAACTGGCGCCGGTGGAACTGCGCCCCATCGATACGGATATCTGTGCCCGTTGCACGACCCTGGAGTGCTATCATGGTAATGAATCCATCGAACCCTGTCCCACCCACCTGGTCATGGGACGGTTGCAGCAAAACAGCTACTGCACCTCCTGTGGCAACTGTGTGCAGAGCTGCCCGCATCATAACATTGCCTGGCGCTTGCGCCCGCCGAGCCTGGAGGCCGTACACACGGCCCGGCCGCATTGGGACGAGGCCTGGTTTATGCTCGGTTTACTGGCACTGACCGGGTTTCATGGTCTGACCATGATGCCGTTTTTCAAGGAGTGGGTAAGCGCTCTGGCCTATGCTATCGGTGATTCGGGCCGGTTGCTCTGGAGTTTTTCCATCCTGTTGTTGCTGGGTCTGGCACTTCCAGTCGTTATCTATACATTATTAACAGGCATCACCAGCAGTTTGGTAGCTCCCAGGGCCGGATTCAAGAAGCTCTTCTCCGGCCTGGCCTTCGCCGCATTGCCACTCGCCTTCGCCTACCATCTGGCGCATAACCTGAATCATCTGGTCAGGGAGAGCGCTGGACTGGGTGCGATCATTGCCGATCCCCTGGGAGCAGGCGCACGGCCCTTGAGCCTGCTGGAAAAGCATAGCCGCCATATGGACCTGCTTATCTCTCAGGATCTGCTGTTTGCCCTGCAGGCAGGTCTGATGATGTTTGGCTTCTGGATCAGTCTGAAGGTGATTCAACAGCGGGGAAATAGTCTGGTGATCGATGCAGGCTGGCGCCTGTTCCCCATGGTGTTATTCGTCATGGGTGTCACGCTGTATCATCTGTGGTTATTAATGCAGCCCATGGTCATGAGAATGTAATATAGAATTACCACAGAGGCACAGAGGGCACAGAGTAGAATGGCACTTATTTAAGTCCGTCGTTCCCGCGAAGGCGGGAACCCAGTTAAACAAAATGTATTTTATTCACTGGATCACCGCCGGAGTTTATACCCGGATGGGTGCGGGGATGACGAAAGGTGAAAATTTTTTGCTTTTAGGGCTTAAGTAAGTGCTATTTGGCACAGAGGGTACAGAGATTTTAAATTCATTAAATCTAATGAGTTGGAGAGGAGATCAATTTTTTTAATATGGGAAAGACTAGGTAATCATGGATCGGCGCAAGTTTTTTAAAAGCGGACTCGATAAGGTTTCCAGAACTGCGGTTAAGGAGATCGATGCCAGGGTGAAGGAACAGGCGACACGCTGGATACGCCCGCCCTATGCCCTGGATGAACTGGAATTTTTGCTTGCCTGTACGCGCTGCGATAAATGTATTGAGGCCTGTCCCCATCAGGTCATTTTTTCATTGCCTGCCCGGCTCGGTGCACAGGTGGCCGGTACACCGGCCCTGGATCTGTTAAATAAAGGTTGCCGTCTGTGCGAGGAGTGGCCTTGCGTGATGGCCTGTGAACCCAAGGCACTGCTGTTTCCAGCGCCCTCTCCGCTACGGCCTTTACCGCAGCTTGCCAGCGCTGCAATCAATACGCAAAGCTGTCTGCCTTATCATGGTCCTGAATGCGGCGCCTGTGCCGGCAGTTGCCCCGTGCCGGGAGCCTTGATCTGGGACGGCGCCAGACCCCGGATTGATCCCGGCAAATGCATCGGCTGCGGCCTGTGCCGCGAGAATTGCATTGTTGATCCCAAGGCGATTGACATCCGATCACTACATCGAAGCGATACTGTCCCATCGGCCGCCCAGGCTGATGGAAACAGAACGCTCTGATTCATCTGGAATTTTATGTTATCCCGTGCCGGCGACTGGATTCGCCAATTTACCATCAATACTATGGGGTTTGATCTAAATCAAGGCAATATCCGCAGCGGTCAACTAGCTTTTATACAGGTCCGGCCCTGTCCGGTTTCGTGCCGCTTGGGCCGGAGGACGAGGTATACCTTTATGGTTACACCCTCATGTGGAAACGGGGGGTGATTCAATAGGAGGTTTGCTATGAATCCGTTGACGATCTTGATAACGCTCGCCCTGATAGTGACCATAGCGACACTTTTTACCGGCATTCTCTCCATGGGACATGGTGGTGAATTCGATGAAAAACACAGTACTCAGTTGATGGCCGCCCGGGTCGGGTCTCAGGGTGTTTTGATCCTGTTGCTCATTGCCGCACTCTATTTTGCCAATAGCTAGCGTTACTGGGCGGCGCTGAAGAGACTCCTGGCCGCGCAGGAAGGATGGGGCTTTTTTTGTGTGAAACTCCGGGGTGTGACAGCTTCTAGTGTTATGTCCCACGCGTATGTTTCATAAATCGTGCCCATGGGCAACCCTCTCGAAGACACGCCGTGAATACATCCATGTAGGCTCGAGTGCCGCTATCCCCCGGGTCAAGCCCGGGGCAGGCTCTGCGGCACACGGTCTTCATGCGGGTTACCCATGGGCTTCAATATTTCAAAAGTTATTAGCGGGACAGGACGCTAGTATTTAAATTGTGTCCACACCCATAACTTGGAGACGTCTGTTGCAATATTGCCGTTGCGCGCCACGTTAAGGGCGTTGGCGTCGGCATTATAGTCGGAGTATTTTAAGCCAACGGTAATGGATTTCTTGAAGGAAACCGTCGCCTGCAGGTCAAGTTCGGCGCCGTAATCGTAACTGTCGTTATCCGAGGAGAGGTCGTGGTAGGCGGCGATGAATTTTACGCCGAAAGCCCTGGCTACACCGGTAACGATAAAATCTTCAATGCCATCTCTGGGGGTCGTCAGAAAACGGTCGGCCCATCCCTGGTAGGCATGACCGGTAGCGAGGGGTGTCCGGAAGCTGCTTGCGCCGTTACCTTCCAGCAGTTCGTAACTGAACTTCAGCGTCAGAGAGTTAATGACATTCCCCAATTTAACGTTGCCGCCGATCTCCCCCAGGAAATAATCCTCATTTACATTCAAGGGATTATCCCCGTAATCGTCCTGGCTGGCGTATTCAGCGGTATAGATGGCCTTGAATGTTTTGCTGAGGGGATAACCGCCGTTAAAGCGCAGGCCGTAGGTCGCCGTAGAGTTTGCCACGGAATTGTCGAAATCGAGCAGGTAGGCATAGGCCTCGAATTTCCCATACCTGAACCCATCATACTGAAGGTTAATAAAATGGGAATTGCTGTCGAAATTGGCCTTCGCGCCAATGGCCTCATCGGTAAAGATGCGGTTTACATTCCAGGAGTAGGCGTAGCGAAACGTGGTATGCGGCAGGGATTTATTCTCAATGCTGATTGCGTCATGGTTCTGCCAGTTCTGGCGCCATAACACTGTTCCCATAAATCTGTGAAATGGCGCCTTGCGGTAGGTAATGATCTGACGCCCGAGTTTAACGGTGGTCTTCGCTACTCCGGCAAAACCGAGATAGCCTTCGATGAAATCCGTATCCGACGGGTCGGCCACCACGGCAAAGCGTGTCTTTGCATTCGGACGGCCGGTTGCGTCGTTGAAATCATCAAGCCCCACGTCCCTGACATCCTGCAGCAATATGCGCGCGGACACATCGTAAAAACTCCCCGTGGTGTAACCCAGGGTGGTACGCAGGGTTGAGGCATCGGCCTCATCTTTTGCCGCATTATCATCCACATGTTCATAGCGGTAGCGCAGCGACAAATCGATCTTGCCCCGCGTCAGGGCATTGATAAGTGAATCCACATTGCCCGGCATGCTCTCTTCGTGTGCAGCGGCAGCTGTTCCCATCCCTGAAAACAGGGCGATGCAAAGACAACAACACGGAATGAGTCGGTTATTTGTTAGTGCGGTGATCATAGGACTGTATCCACTTATTGACTGTTATTGCCATAGGATACCTGTTACGTGGATGAATTTCTTGATCTGGATCAAGGAGATGCGCGTCGAAACTGCATAGTGCATGCGTTGGCGTGATTGTCGCTCCGGTGCCTGCTCATCAGGCAAGGTTGTTCCTGCCAGGGGGCGCCAACCGGGAAGGGCGATATCCGTTTTGCCCGCTGCGCTAATGTCCCGCGACGGGATACAGATTGGTCAGAGGTTTCTCAGGTTATATCGGATCGTGAGCCCCCCATAGACATTTCTGTCCGGGGCCGGTTCAAACAGACGCCCGCCGAAGCCGTTGAGCCGGACGTTGCTGTTGTAGGACTCATCAAACATATTGTTCAGGCCGATGTAGGGGGAGATCTCCCAGTTCCCGATACGGCCGGAAAAACCGGCGCGCAGGTTGGCCACGGTAGAGGAGTGATTGCTGACGCTGTTGGTGTTGTTGGCGAAGAATTTATCGACATAGAGGATGTCCCAGATGAGATAGAGACCGGAATCGTGGGTATAGGCCAGTTCGGTATAGAACTGGTTATCCGGAAGCCCCGGCAAATCGTTCCCCTGCACTGCCGTATTGGCCGGGAATTTATCGAATTCAAAATCCGAATAGGTGTAGGCGGCGCTCAGTTTCAGTCCCTTCATAATCTTGGCCACCAGCATGGCTTCCACTCCGTTACGGTCGGTATCGGCATTCTGGAAAAAGGCGCGGTTGCCGACATTGGTGACACTGACTATTTCATCGCTCACCTGCATGGAGAAGGCGGCGATATCGAAATGGACGCGGTCATTCAGGGTCCCCTTGATGCCCACTTCAACACTATCCGCCGATTGTGCATTGACGTTGTTGAAACCACCGAGATTGACATTCAGGTTGCGGGCCGGGTTGGCCAACTCGGTGAAGGTGGGTGTTTCAAAAGATGTCGCATAATTGGCGTACAGGTGAAGCTCAGGCAGCACGTCCCAGATCAGTCCGATAGTGGGGTTGAACTCGTCAAAATCAAGATCACTCGATTGGTCGCCATTAGCCAGGAAGCGATCATTGACGGAGAGGTTTACCTTGTCATAGCGCCCGCCGAAGGTGAATCGCAGCGTGTCCAGGATGGCGGTTTCATTTCTGAAATAAAATCCGTAAGACTCGGCTTCCTCAAGCTGATCAAAACTCAGGCTGCCTTTAATGCCGGCGTTGTTGAGAAAGCGTTGCCGATCGTCTCTCTGGATGTCGATGTCAAAACCAAAGGTAAACCGGTTTGGCCGTCCGAACAGTGTGCTGCTGTAGGTGTCCTGTGCACCGCCACCGAAAAAAAAGCGGCTGAACTCCACCACCCCGTCGTCGGCTACAAACGGGATGTGTGTGCCGATGGGTAAAAAGGTGGCGAAGTCTTTCCAGAGATAATAATTACGCAGGGTGATCTGATGGTGATCATTGAGACTGTTGCGATAGACAAGGCCCAGCTTTTGTTGATCCAGCTCTTCTCCGGCATTGGAACTCAGATTGCGGGCCTGCGCCTGTTCCGGGTTGGCGCTTGCCTGTGCCGCCGTTATGGCCCCGGGGTCATCGGCGGTGGGGGAATCCACGGCATTGATCACAACGGTTAAATTCGAGGAGTCATCGATATCGTAGCGAAACTTTGTGTTGATCAGGGCATGCTTGACATCAGAATGGTCCCGGAAACCATCCATGGTCAGGTAGGAGGCGTTCAGCAGGTAGTTCAGTTGTTTGTATTGACCGCCGGTCTTGAACTGGTATTTTTGCTGATCGAATTCACCCAGGGTGAATTTGGTCTCGGCGAAGGGGGCATGCGGGCCATCTTCCGTATACAGGCTGATGACGCCACCGGAAGCGGCCCCGTAGAGGGATGATGAGGGTCCGCGGATCACCTCTATACGCTGGGCGGACCCCATATCAATATCATCGACCCCGCTTTGACCGTCTGCCAGGGTTGAAGGTATCTCGTCGACGAATATCTTGATGCCGCGTATACCAAAATTGGCACGGGCGCCAAAACCCCGAATAGCTATGCGCAGGTCCTGGGTAAAGTTGTAGCGGTTCTGTGAGAAAAGGCCGGGTATGCGGTTTAACGATTCATCCAGCCCCAGTTGTTGTCTGCCCAGTTGAATATCATGTTTGTCAACAATTCCGATTGCAGCGGGGATGGTATACAGCGATTGTTCAACCCGGGTTGAAGTAACCGTGATTTCCTCAAGCTTGCCCCCATCCACTTCCGTTTGCGCCGAAAATCCCTCCGGGCCAAAACCGGCAAGACACAGCAACAGGACAGCACAGAATATTTTTTGTTCAGCACAGCTATACATCATTCCCCCTACAAAAATTAATTTTTTAATTATTAAGTGAATTGCGCTTACTTAAGTCCGTCTTTCCCGCGCAGAGCCTGCCACCGCGAAGGCGCGGGGATGACAAAAAGAGAAAATATTTGCTTTTAGGATTTAAATAAGTGTCATTCAATTATAAGTAATTCAAGGTTTTACCAGACCATATATATTCCCAGCAATTTCCCGGCCAGGTTCGCGCTAATTACCGGCACCGGTTCATTTTATTGATCTGGATCAAAGAAACCGTCTGTCATACTCGGGTTTTGACGGTTTTCATCACTATTTTGCTTAGTGATACGACGATAGACCTTCCGTGTGAACGCGGTTTAATGGATCAATTCACCCATTTCGATTATTAAACCGGGTCATCTCAACCAGTGGCAGGACAGCAATGAGCAATCCGGGTCTGGCCTTTGCGGTTTTTCATGGGCACTGGTTTACCTAAAGATTATTTTTCGATTTGGTTGACCGGCATCATCCCCTGTTCTCTCAACGTAACCTTTTGTATTGTAATCAATTATCTCCATGAACTCACCTAAAAAGAGTATATGGGATATACCCTTTTTAGGTGATTTTAATTATCGGGTAAAGCAGTATAGTTATGTCTGTCAGGGAAGACCTGCAGGGACTTTCCAGGATGGAAATGAACAGGGATTTCGATAACTAAAAACGATAGTGGATCACGGAAGGGAGAGCGCCAGGGAGGGCGCACCTTGGTCCCATCCTCGCCGTCATCCTGTTGTCTGCCTTATCTCACCGCAGTAGCCATTTTCCGCGAACCAGGCGACGGCGTCTGCCAGGCCCCGGCGCGCAGGTCCGGGTTTGTAAGCCAGCTTCTCCATGGCCTTATTGCTGCTAAAGTACATCTTCTTCTTTGCCATCCTGACACCATCCAGTGTGGCGATGGGCTCTCTGCCTGTGATCTTCGCCCAGCGTTCGGCAAACCAGGCCACCGGCAACAGGGCATTGTGGGGAAGTCTTATCCTTGGTGGATTCAGACCGGCCAGATGACAGATCTCATCGATGATCGCCTTTAATGTCATGTTCTCGCCTCCCAGGATGTACCGTTCCCCATATTCGCCACGTTCGAAGGCCAGCAGATGGCCCCGCGCCACATCATCGACATGGACGATATTGAGACCAGTATCGACATAAGCGGGCATACGCCCGTTCAGCGTATCGAGGATGATACGGCCGGTGGGGGTGGGTTTGATGTCCCTTGGCCCAACGGGTGTGGACGGGTTGACGATAATGATCGGTAGTTGTTCTTCAGTCACCAGCCGCAGCACCGCCTGCTCGGCCAGGTATTTGGAACGTTTGTAGTGGCCGATGATCCTGTCAGGTATGATTGGTGTCCCCTCATCAGCAGGGCGGCCGTCTGTGGTCAATCCCAGCGCTGCGACACTACTCGTATACACCATCCTGTTGCAACCCGCTGCAGCCGCAAGGCGCAACAGGTCCTGCGTCCCATTGACATTAATCCGGTACATGCTGTCCGGATCGGGTATCCAGAGACGGTAATCCGCGGCGACATGGAACAACGTGTCGCAACCGATTACCGCCCGGCGCAGTGACGCCGCATCTCCCAGATCCCCTTCCACCAACTCTACTGGCAGGTCGGCAAGGTTACTCCGGTCACTACCTGCCCGGACCAGGGCGCGGACCCCATGGCCGGCATCGAGCAGTTGTCTCAGGACCGCGGAGCCGACAAACCCGCTGGCGCCGGTAATGAGTGTTTTCATACCGACGGCTTGTTTTTGAATACGAGATAGTCTTTCAATACCCAGAGCATAAACAGGGGGGCGCCGATGCTGGCCAGAACAAAGAATGGAACGAGTAGCTGGGTGAGGGTAATCAAGGGTAACAGATAGAGGACGTCTTCTGCTTCCATGCATCCAAGATTGGGTTGTCTGCACTGCACCTTTCCCAGCCCCTCCTCGATTTGCAGCCGCATGTGAAAAGTTGCTGCTACCGACAGACCGACAATGCAGCCCATGGGCAGGGCGTAGCTACCGAGACTGCTTTGTGCGAGGCCGATACCGATGCCTATAAACAGCAGGATATTCACAATAGCATCGCAGAGCAGATCAAAATAATGACCCGTCCTGGAGCCTTTACCCGTCAGCCTGGCGAATTCGCCATCGGCATGATCCAGAAAATTGGAGAGGACAAAGCTGAAAGCGCCAACATTGCTCCAGAAGTTATCCCCCAGTGCAAAGCTGAGCCCGGCCCAGACGCCTGATAACAACCGCAGTGATGTGATGTGGTTCGGCGTAAGGCGGCTATCTCTGAGTGGATAGATAAACCAAAAAGCCAGACGGGCATCCCAGGGTTTATTGCTTTGCATCGCTCTCAATCTTTTGAAAACTCAAGTTAATTTAGAGCTTCCATTATTACGGATCTTAGCATAGGGAGGCGATGTTTACGTTTTTTT
>JBHHYN010000095.1:0-11530 GCA_046757565.1 Gammaproteobacteria bacterium
AAGGTTCAAGGTTCAAGGTTCAAGGTTCAAGGTTCAAGGTTCAAGGTTCAAGGTTTCATTGATTGTTGTCCCGTGACAACTAATAAATAACAACTGACAGATTATCCATGCAGATCAGACTTGCCAATCCACGGGGATTTTGTGCCGGTGTCGATCGCGCTATCGAGATTGTCGAACGGGCGCTTGAGATTTTTGGCGCGCCGGTCTATGTCCGCCATGAGGTGGTCCATAATAAATATGTCGTCAATATGCTGCATGAAAAGGGCGCGGTCTTTGTCGAGGAACTGGATGAGGTGCCGGACGGTGCAACAGTTATTTTCAGTGCCCATGGCGTCTCCAAGGCAGTCCGCAAGGAAGCGGCGAGGAGGAAACTACGGGTTTTCGATGCTATCTGCCCCCTGGTCACCAAGGTGCATATGGAAGTCGGTCAATATCAGGACGAAGGCCGGGAATGCATCCTCATCGGGCATGCCGGTCACCCTGAGGTGGAAGGGACTTTGGGCCAGTACCGGGCAGAGAACGGCAAGGGAGGTATGTATCTGGTGGAGTCAGTGGAAGATGTCGCCAGGCTGAAGATCAAGAATCCGGCTTTTCTCGCTTTCGTCACCCAAACCACATTGTCCATGGATGATACGGCTGAAATAATCGTTGCCTTACATGAGCGCTTCCCCAAGATCAACGGCCCGAAAAAGGAAGATATCTGTTATGCCACCCAGAACCGGCAGGATGCAGTAAAAAAACTGACCCGGGATTGCGATCTGGTGCTGGTGGTGGGGTCCCCGAACAGTTCCAATTCAACCCGCCTCATGGAGATTTCGCAAAAAGTCGGGGTGCCGGCCTATCTGATCGACAATGCCACGGAAATCCAACAGGAGTGGCTGCACGGTAAGATGAAGATCGGCCTGACGGCAGGCGCCTCCGCCCCGGACGTTCTGGTGGAAGAGGTGGTCAGGAAATTGCGCGAGTGGGGTGCGGATGTAGTGTTGGAGGCGGAGGGCATTCGCGAAAAGGTGGTATTTTCACTGCCCCGGGAACTGGCCCGGGAAGAAGCCGCCGCCGGTTAGATTCAGTTCGTTTTTCCGGCAAGACCGGCCTCAGCGAGTGCCTTCGTTAGCTTGTTCTGGTCATAATCGGTGATGATTTTCCCGCCAATGATTACCGTCGGCACCTTCAGATTTCCGGTCTTTTCTTTCAGTTCATTCTGAAGATCGACATTATTTTCGATATTCTTCTTTTCAACGGTAATCCCTTGCGCCTGGAAAAGCTTGCTGACTGCGTCACAGGCAGGGCAATTTGAGGTGAAGTATACGGTGGGAACGATTTTCGCTGGCTGTGGCCGGGTCTTGAAATTCTTTTCCTCAAGCTGGGTGGTCCCCGGTGGACAATGGGCCTCAAAACTCACTTGCCCCTGTTCATCCTCGCATTGGTAAATCTTTACCGCGTTTGCAGTTAATGAGACCTGGAGGAGCAGAATGAATAGTGTCAATCGATAAGGCATCTAGGCAGTTGAGTAATTTGGAAAATATGGTGTCTAATCAAGTATACTTGAAAGAGTGACAGGTGAATACTGGGTTTTATGCTATGAATGACAAAACGTGCAATGTCTCTTCCTGGACCCGTGTGATCGCACTACTGTTGTTTTTTGCAACGGCCGCTGCACAGGCTGCGATGTATAAATGGACGGATGCCGATGGCATTGTGCATTACAGCGAGCACCCGCCAACGGGTATGAGTGCCGAGGTGATTAAGGCGCCGTCGAGAGTCGATTCCGAATCGGCCCTGAAGGCGCTCAGACAGGAGACCATCCGGGCAAACAAACTGGAACAGGCCAGGGAAAAGGCTGCTGCGGAACGGAAAAAGAGAGCAGAATACCTGGCGGTGAAGGAGGACAACTGCCGCAAGGCGCAGACCCGGCTGGATCATCTAAAGAATACCCGGAGGATCAGGGCCGTCGATGCCGAGGGCAATGTCACCCGTACCTCCGAGGAGGAGCATCAGGCGCGCATCGCCGCGGTCGCGGCAAAGGTCGACAAATGGTGTAATTGAAACTGAGACTGGGTCGTTACCAGCAGGCCCCTACTGCCGCCTGGTCCGCCACGACGTTAGAGCACTTGGTGCCATTGGTGATGCACTTGACCCCTACTGAATCCAGGGTCAGGGCCCCGCACTTGGGGTCGTTTTGTGACCCTGACGGTGTGGCCACCAGGGTAAAGGCGTTAGCGCCGGGACTGTTCGCTGCAAAGGCGATATTATAAAAGGTGGCGTTGCCCTCCTTGGGCGATTTCGTAAACGGCAGCGCGGGAGCGGTTGTACAAGGGGTATCAGGCGGTGTGTTGTTACAATAGCTACCGGTTTCGGTAAAGAAGCGCTCCATAAATTGGGAGAGTTCCAGCAGGTTCCCCTCGGCATCGACACGGCGCGCCTTGATCACATGCTGTTGATAGGAGGGATAGGCGATACTGGCCAGGATCGCTATTATGGTTATAACGATCATCAGTTCAATCAGCGTAAAACCAGTGAAAGATTTTTCAGTTTTCATAACCCTTTCCCCTATTGGTCACTGATATTTCCAATCAATTGTACGTTATTGCGCCGCATGCGCTCTAATTCGTCGGCATCCAGGATCCAGACCTGTGTAATAGACGGTTTTGCTCCATCACTCTTTTCCATCCTGAAACCCACCGCCATGGAAGGTTTCAGGTATTGGGTGCCGACAAAATCGCTATTCCGTTTGTGCACGATTACATAAGGGGCAATCGAATAGGTCCAGTCACTAATGATAATCTCGTTACTGTCCTGATGGATACTGTCGATAATACCGGCCCTGCTATACGGCAGGTCATCGGCAGCAGTAACGCTCATTATCATGCCAATTGATACCATGGTGCTTATCAGGGCGATGAGTAATGGTCTGGTAATCATCATCATTCAATCCTCTCAATCAGGTGTTAGCGGAGTTGCCGCCAGGATTGACGGCCTACGGTCAAACCGCCGGTACTCTCCTTCGTTGTCGTGACTTTACCACTAATGCCCGAAGTCAGCTTGTACTCTTCACTTGCATCCGCCGCGGAGAGTACAGACGGTGAAGCCAGGGTGCCTGGAATAAAGACACCGGAGCCCGGAATCTGGGTGTTGTTATAGCCAACAAAGTCATTCGCATCAATAATGTTGTCCTTGTTCAAATCAAATACCGAATTTTCCAGGCGGCCACCGTTGATGGCGTCCACTTCCATCAGCACCGCCTTACCGCCCCCCGCGCAAGGTGAACTGGGCGGAATAAAGGTGGTGAAGATGGCGCGGTCGAAGCGGGTCAGGGGGTTGGCGACGACGCGTTCCCCTTCCGCAACAGGGGAACTGGGAGGTGGCGTAAGGAGATCGATGAACCAACCGTCCTTGGTGTTATAATCAACGGTATTCTGCGAGACGACCCGGGCCGTATTCACTACAGCGCCACTGGCGTCGGTCACAGGGACGTCATTCAGGATCTGCTGTTCTTGCAGGTCCGTCCGTCCCGCCGTGACCGTGGCATTGTTATCGCGTATCCCGTAAAAGGTCTGCACCTGTGGGTTGGCCGGAACGTTATTGTCTCCGATTGCGAGGAATTTACCGGTGCCGAACAGCACCACGAAACCGCCATCGGGATGGTTAACCAGCACCGGCCGGGTCGTTACGGGCTGTGGATTGCCATTTGCGTCCAGAGCGGTATACAGGGGCTTTGGTGTGTTGCCCTGCTTGAAGGAAGACTTCCATTGTCCCGTGTTGGAACCGCGGAGATCAAATTTCCAAATATTGCCCTGCAGGTCACCAGCATAGGCAAAGTCCACGGTGCGGTCGCCGTCTTCATCCAGCAGAAACGGCATGGAGAGGCCGTTGGTTGGCAGGTTGGCATTGGAACTGCCATCCACCTGGGTGTCGATGATCTTGATGACGGAGCCGTCTGCGGCATCGAGGATAAACAGGCGGGCGGTCTCGCTGCTGCTGTTGTAGCCGTTACCGACGATCACGCCATAGCGGCTGACAGTGCTGTTGCCGACTTTGGCATTCAGGCGGACGATCTGTGGCTGGGAGAAGACATTGCCCAGTTCGGCATCATTGAATTCCCACATAACGTCACTGGCGGTGAAATTGAGGGGATCAGTGACGTTAAGCGCATAGATCGTTTTGCCGCCGGAGCCGAGCGCCCCGGCCAGCATGGTGCGCCAGTCATTGGTGGACGCATCGCCGTCATCCAGATAGGCATCGGCGACAGCGGGTCCGGCATCCACATAAAAGCGGTGGGTGTAATTGATATCGGTGAGGTCACTGAGCACGCCGTGCAGGGTGCTGGGGACGTAGGCGAAGATCTCCCTGCCGGCAACTGCGGGATCCGTCGGCGAGTCCTCGAACACATGCAGCATGCCGTCGTTGCCGCCCACGTAGACCATGCTGAAGGGGTTGCCCTGCGCGTCTTTGAAGGTGCTGACCTTGGTTGCCAGATAGGAGGTGTAGGCCGGGCCTTCCGGTGCCGGCACGATTTCATAGAAAAAATTGTCCGCGGCGGCGGAGATAGGCGAGGAGTCGACGATATCGCCGAGCAGGACGGAACGGTTACGGAAGGCGCCCCCGTTCTGCACCTCGTTGGATTGATCGCCACGGATGTAGTTGACGATATTGGCGTTGCCCACGGCCGCAGCCAGTCCGGCACTGGAGTCATCGAAAGGGATCGCCGTATTGCCAAGCAGGGTAAAGATTTTACGGGTCGTCTGATTCGGTGATACAGCAGTCGCGTCAAAGGCGGGGATGAAGCTGGTTGCCGACCAGACAGGTGGCTGTACGATTTGGCCCTGCGAATCAAGGGTAAAGGAACTTAACTCCCCGCTCCAGTCTCCGGTGTTGAAGGTGGCCTGAAACACGCGTGATGAGGTTTTGAGTACCGTGCTGTTAATGGCCACGGAGGTGCCGGATTGACTGGTGCGGATCTCGATATCAGCGAAGGCGTTATTCAGGGCAGTAATCAAACCCTGCGGATCCGCGGCGTTCAGAAACAGGCCCCGTCCATTGAAGGCGGCGTGCTGCATGTCATCCAGGCGTTGTGCGCCGGAGTTGTTAATCGGATCGGTCCAGGGTGGGGGAGGGGTGGCGGGATCGTGATCCGCCGGCGTGGTCAGGCCGCTCCCGGTCAGCCCGAATGATACCGTGTAGGTTACCAGGTGCTGGGCCGGGTTGGGATCGACCACGACACCGTTTACCTTGGTCGGGGGCACGTTATCGGGCAGGTTGGTGTCCAGGTCTTTTTCGTAGAATTTCATGGCGACATCGGCCAGGGTACTGGAGAGGTTATCCTCGTGAGGCCCTCCGTCCCACTGAGTGTCATTGCCGCTGCCATCGGCATCCTCATTGCCGACACCGGGTGAACTCCCGTTCCAGAAGCCGTCGGACATCAGGATGGCAAAGTTCTGCTGGCACTCTCCACCGTTTGCCTGGGAAAGGATAGGGCTGCTGTTGGTGAAACCCAGGGCGCTGTGATCGCTGTTGTTACCGGCCTTGTCGAAATAACGGCCGGTATTGCGCAGCAGTTTCCGCAGGGGCGTACCGCCACCGGGGTTAACCTGAAACAGTTTGCTCAACAGTGCGCTTTTGTTTGCTGCATTGGAGATATCCTTCACCGGTATCCCCACGTTATTGTTGTTGTGCAGGGTGGCCAGTCCCATATTGGAGGAAGAGCCCGTGATCAGCGCGGACACGGCGCGCTTCAGGACAAAATCCCGCCGGCGGAAATAGGTATACCAGTTTGCATAGTTGGTCTGCTGTGCCGGGGTCAGGGTGTTAACAAACACGGCGCCCGCATTGCTCGACACATCACCACACTCATCCGTCGCCGGATCGGCGGGCGCCCGGAAACCAAAAGGGCCGTCGAACAGACCATCGTTATCGGCATCGTTCCATGGGAAATAGAGGTGGTTCCGGATATCGACTGTGTTGGTAAAATAGGGATTAAAACGGGCATTTTTCAGGGTCTGGTTTTGAAAGGGGACGCCGTTTGCATCAACCCCGTCCCACGGGGTATAGGTGACATTGGGATCGAAGGCCATGACGTTGTAACCGCGGCAGGAGAGACGCCGGAATTCCCTGTCCCAGGCTTTTCCACAACAACCAAAATGAGTAATCCAGAAAGCGAATCGCCCGGTGATTGCGGCCCCCGGGGCCCAGGTGCCCGCATTCAATATTTCATCCCACCCCATGCTGCCAGAGTCGTCCACGGCAAAAAAGATATTGGGCGTCGTACTGCTGCCGAGAAACAGGGGCTTATTGGGGTAGTTGATGGGAACTGCATGGACCAGTTGGCTGATGCCTGTCAGGAAGACGAATAGGCAGATTATCATCGAGGTTTGTAGCTGTTTACGAATGTTCATAACGAGTGATCCCTGGTTCTGGATTGGTGCGTGCATAAACACTCCAATCAAAGTTGTTTATAGGTCGACTGGATCATCGACGAGGTGTTGAGATTCAGGCCCCACCCCCGGGCGGTGACGCGGTAAACCGGCAGCATGCAGCCGGGTTTGGGCGGGACTTCCAGTGCGCAGCTGTTATCGCGGGGTGCCGTGCCGAAGTTCTCAATGATGTATTGCGGATTTTGCACAACATCCGGATTGATGACGGCGTTAAGGTCATAGCTTGCCCAATTCGCGGCGCTATTCCAGATGGGAAAATCCGGATCATCAACGTTAGTGCGCGGGTACAGGCCGTTGGTGCCGTTGAAATTAGTGTCCGAAGGCAGACCCGCCGCCACGGCCTCACCGGCCCGCAGAGCTGCCTCGGCGGCCTGGAACGACAGGTGTTTGTTGCGGATATTGCCGGCCATCTTTTCTTCCAGCGTGGAACTGGTAATGGCGCTGACGCCGATTAAAGTCATGACCAGAAGCAACATGAGGCAGACGAACAGGGCAGCGCCGTTTTGTTTGGAATGGATTGCAGTCATTATTTTTTGCTCCTCATTGCAGGCGGTTACGGATGGTTATGGTCGAGGTGAACACCATGCGCAGGCGGCGGTCCGCGCCGGCGCCGGCATTCACGGCGTTGCCCATGAAGGTAATGCTGCGTGGCTGGTCGGTGACCCGGTCTGCACTGCGCAGCAGGAAGTTGACGCGCACACTGCGCACCTTGGTCCAGTCGACGACTGCATCGGCATCGACATAGGTGTCGGCATACTCATTGCCGCCGCCGGTATCTTCACCATATTGGATCTGCATATCCTCGGCACCATCGGCAAGCTCCAGTACGGTAAAATCCGCAGCCGTCAGGGCGGCATTACCATCGGTTGGATTCCACGAGGCGAGGTAAAGGGCCGGTTCGCCGCTGGATCCGGGGGCGATAAAGAATATATTAGAGCGAGGTTTGGAGATTTGGGAGTCGGGGCCGTAATTCTTGCTGAGGAAATTACCGGTGTTCCCGGCATTACTATGAGTGAGTGTTTGTTTATTCCCGTTTACTGTTGGGGCGTTGACGATCTGGAAGACGTCGGCATTCGTGCAGTTGGAAACAATGACCGGCATATTCTGCACGAAACCACAGCTATTGGGGAACGCCACCTGGACATTGGCATTGGTTACATCCCAGTTGCCAACGATTGCCGCGCCGCATTCATCCGCTCGTTGGACATTGATTACGTCTGTCCCGGGAGTGACATTATTCATGGCGAGTAGCAGATTGGCGGGTATTGCAGGCGTCCAGCCGGCGCCACCGTTATAACCCAGGATTGAATTACTGTCCCCTATAGTCAGCGGCGGGGGAGAGTTGGCGATCACGTTGACGCTGATATTGCCGCGGCTGGAACAGCCTGTATAACCCGCCATGCGCACCTCTTTGGCAACCGTGTCCACAATGTAGCGGCCGGTTTCCTGCAGGCGGGTGAGGGCGGATTCCAGTTTATAAGTGGCCTTGCTGCTGATAAATATCTGAATGGCCCCACCGGTTAAAATAAATCCGATTATCAATGCGATCATGATTTCGATGAGGGAAAACCCATGCTGGGCGTGTTGGTGTTTTCTATGGTTCATGATGTTTATATCTGCGCTGTGACTTGGAACGAAAGCGTGTTATTGCCGCCGGATGCGCTGCCACCGCCACGGCTCGTATCCCACTGCACGGTGACGGTACAGACACCGGCCGTGGTACAGTCGATGGACCCATCGCCCGCCGGCAAAAGCGCGGCGACGGAGGCAAGCCAGCCATTCACATCGGCGACCTGCAGGCCGGCCCCGGTGAGACCGTTGGAAGCCATGTTGATGTCATAGCCTTCCGCCATGGCCACGACGCGGTTGGCGCGCATGCGGTCCATCATGTCATAGCCCAGGATGACTGCCTGTGAGCGCAGATAGGCGCCATGATTGGTCTTCAGCGAGGTGGCCTGCAAGGCGGCGATGCCCAACAGTCCTATAGAGAGAATAAGCAGGGCGATTAATACTTCAAGGAGTGTAAATCCTGAATCACTTGTGGGTCTGCATGCGAATGTTGTCATGTCGGTGTCTCAAGGGCAGCTTTTGTTATTCGGGTCCAGCCAGACAAAACCGGAAGGTTTGACGTTGATGATACGTTTGAAATCACCGCTGGTGCATCCATTATCCTTCAATGTAAGTGTGGCCGCGGCCGATACACTCCCGTCAGGGGTGTAAGTGATAGTACCTGCCGTGCTGGTTAAGGTGCTGCTCTTGACCGCTTCAAAACTGCGGATCACCACATCCGCCGCGTCATTAAAGTCATTATCGCTGGGGTTACTGCCATCGATACGTAACTGCCAGCCCGCAGACCAATCGGTCCCGGCCACGATGGGTTCGACGCGCACCCATACGCCCCGGTTGATGGTTTCGTTGCGGGCCTGATTCAGGGAGGCAATCACTGCATTGGCCTGTGTGGAAATACGGTTATTCTTGAGCAAGTATGCAAACGAAGGCATGCCGACTGCCAGCACGATCCCCGCTACGGTGACGGCGACCATGAGTTCAATGAGGGTAAAACCGGATTGCTTTTTCATAGTGTTATATATAGCAGTTAACTATCAAAAGTTGATCAGAAGTTGCGTGAGTGGTAGCAAATTCCCGATAAACGGTAGAAGAAGGGGTCATGATACCGCTAAAATGTGAACGGTTTCACACTGTACAGGACGCCCTGACAGCAAGTAAATCTCCGGTTCAGGCGCAAGCCCGGTGGTAGCAATTCAGCGAAAATTCACTAATGCGGCTGCCTGGGTCCGGCTGTTCAGGGTTCCGGCTGAAGCAAAGGGCGCTTATTGGGTATGCAGACAATCAGGCGTTTAAGGTATACTTCCGTCAATGAACCTTGGTCAGAATAACCGGGAAGCAGCGGATATTGCGGTCTTTATCAAGCAGCACGGGATTAACCCAACCGCGCAACGTATCGAGATCGCGAAGATCTTATTATCTAGATCACAGCATCTGTCTGCGGATCAGGTATTAAATGCCGTCAATCGGAAACAAACCATTGTCTCCAAGGCGACCGTTTACAACACCCTGAATCTGTTCGCTGAAAAGGGGCTGGTGCGGCAAGTCATCGTCGATCCAAACAAGCTTTTCTATGATTCCAATACGGCGGCCCATTTCCATATTTATAATGAGGATTCAGGTCAGTTAATCGATCTTGATGCCGCCAAGCTGGAGATCTCGGGATTACCGAAGTTGCCGGAAAATACGGTTGAATGCGGTGTGGATGTCATCGTCCGGGTCCGCAACCGGCATAGTTAACGCCGCAAAACCAGGCAGGTGATTCACAGCACTTTGGCAGTATCGCCATGGAAGATGTACAGGCTGTTGCAAATTGCCGGAGTAGCTCAGTTGGTAGAGCAACGCATTCGTAATGCGTGGGTCGGGAGTTCGAATCTCTTCTCCGGCACCAGAATTCCCGCAAATTCACATCCGGGGAATAATATCCGGTTCACGCATTACGCGAAGTGGGCCGGAAGGTGATTGACCATATCCCTGCGGCCGGCACTACGTGCGTATGAGCTGCACCCGATTTTACTCCAGGCAAAATTGTCGAATCGTCTCTCTCGTGCCAGTAAAATAGATAAGTTAAGCTATATATAATAGAGAGAGGCTGCTCCTAATGGGGTCGTTTCTTCCTTTGTCTTGTTGTAAAGCCAAGTCCTGCCAATCCAAGGCTCAATAGGGCAAGAGTGGTGGGTTCGGGAACAGAGGCGGGCTGTTCCAGTTCCAGTTCAGATTCTTCGAGAAACAGATTACCGGTGCCGTTGGTGCGTGCAATATGTATCCCAAAAATGCCGTCGGAAATAGCCTGATAGATCTCTGTTGAAATGAACATACCATCGCCATCAATGAAAGAGTCGTACTGCTCAAACTCGAACTCGAACTCGTAACGGCCGTCTATGAGCTGATTAAAACTCAGATTTCCGAGTGATGCGATATCTACTCCCGTGCTCAAGGTGAGCATGTTGTTACTGTCCGTACCGAAGACCTCGTTATCCATAATGCGGACTTCATATGTGGAATTCACTGGATCGTCGGTAGTCCAACCTTCCAGCTCGAATTCGAACTCAATCAGATTCGACGTGAAGTCAAAGTCGTTGAAGAAGGGTGATGTACTGACGTCTGGCTGGACCGCTGGTGGGAGTTGGTGGAAGTAATAGAAGTCCGAGACAGTTGACGACAGGACGTCAATTTGGAACGTCGAATCATTGTGGTCATCGTTGCTGAAACTATTCGTGCGAGGGTTTGGATCTGTTCCATTATGATTCGGCACTTCGAGTTTCTGCTTGATGATTTTTTCTTCCAGATTTGTCAACTCGTTGATCTCAAATTCAACACCCCGTTTAATCTTGCCGCGCTCAAGTTCCTCTTCATATTCAAAATGGGGAACGATGGCGTCAATATGCTGTGCCTCAAGTAAGGTATTACCCTCGTCGTTATGCAGCACGGTTAGGGGTACTCCGTACACCGGTAGTGCCAAGATAGGGAACACAAGCGCTGCCGCAAGGGTTAAGCCGGGTTTATGGGACTTAATAGTGGACGGTATCAACATAACATGGTTTTACGCAAAATTTGTACCGTTTTAGAAAACCAACTGTTAATCAAAGACTTGAGACGCAACTAATAATTCCAGATTTGCCCGATTGTAAAAAATTCCGACATAAAATTATATCTCTTTATAAAAAGGTTAAATTTTTCATGGGGTTACTGAAATTAAACAGATGTAAAAAATCTCGACAGTCGCTGGTGGTGTCGCAACAGCAAGACATCCCTCCTGCATATTCTGGCGTATCATGTAATTCAGGGTCAGACTTGAATTATTATACTGTTGGGCATCGATACGACGCAGGATTGTATAGGGAATGCCCGGATGCTATCTCATTATCTCTAATGAGTGCCTGGCAGGCAGGCGGTAGAAAAACTATCAAGAAGGCGACCAGGACGGAGTAAAGTAAAATATAATAATTCGAGTCTGGCCTTGGATTAACTGTAAACCTCTATATGTTACAAACCGGGACTCGTACTACTGGAGCTACTGGATTGCATCGTTT
>JBHHYN010000096.1:0-11514 GCA_046757565.1 Gammaproteobacteria bacterium
GATGGTCTGTGATGGTCTGGAAAAATGGTGCCGAGGAGAGGACTTGAACCTCCACGAGGTTACCCCCACTAGCACCTGAAGCTAGCGCGTCTACCAATTCCGCCACCTCGGCAACGAGTTGAAATTTTTTGTACCAATACTTTTTTGTACCAATACATAATACATCACTGCAACAATAATGTTCTGTTTCGTGATGGAGCAAAATAAGCATTACCTCTTATTTTGCGGGCGATAAATCGGGCGAACAATTGTTGGCATGGCATGACAGACGGCGGACTTTACCGACACCTCCATTTATTGTCAATGCACATTCATTATGATTAGACAAAGAAAATCAAGACAGGGTGGCGACTACCTCTTTCTGATACCGGAACGGGAGGAGATCCTGGAATTCCTGAAGCGCTGTAAAAAACCACGCAAGCTCAAGCATATTGCCGAGGCTTTGGGACTGGACAATCCGGAACAGTGGGATGCCTTGAGCAATCGCCTCAAGGCGATGGTGCGGGACGGCCAGTTGATCCGGAATCGCCGTGATGGATACGGATTACTGGAGAAGATGGATCTGATCGCGGGGCGTGTCATTGGCCACCCGGACGGTTATGGGTTTCTGGTCCGGGATGATGGGGAGAAGGACCTGTATCTCCCGGAGCGGGAGATGCGGTCACTGCTGCATGGCGATCGGGCGGCAGTCAGGATTGTGGGTATTGACAGGAAAGGGAAGCCGAAAGCTGTTCTGGTAGAGGTGCTGGAAAGGGCCAATGACAGGATTGTCGGGAGTTTTGTTCAGGACGGGCCCATCAGTTTTGTCATTCCGGATAATAAACGGCTGCATCAGGACATCTTCATTCCTGGGGAAAACCGTGGAACAGCCCGGCCCGGCCAGTTCGTGGTCGTCAAACTCGTCAAGCAACCGGATAGACACACCCAACCGGTGGGCGAGATTATTGAAGTCCTCGGCGATGCTACCGCTTCCGGCATGGCAACCGAGATTGCCATACGTGCCTATGAGCTGCCACATGAATGGCCGCAGGAGGTGCAGCAGGAGATCGCATCCATCAATGGCGGCAGCGCGGCAGAGATAGCTGGGCGGGTGGATCTGCGTGCCTGTTCCTTTGTGACCATCGACGGCGAGGATGCCAGGGACTTCGACGACGCCGTTTACTGTGAAAAAGTGAGCACAGGCTGGCGCCTGTTAGTCGCTATCGCTGATGTCTCGCACTACGTTCAGCCGGATACGGCCCTGGACCGGGAAGCGGAACGGCGCGGCACCTCGGTCTATTTTCCGCAACGTGTGGTGCCGATGTTGCCCGAATTGCTGTCAAACGATCTCTGTTCCCTGAAACCCGGTGTTGACCGGTTATGTATGGTCTGTGAGTTACAACTCGATAAGCAAGCCAATGTCACTCGCTACAAGTTTTATCAGGGAATTATACGATCAGCCGCGCGCCTGACCTATACGGAAGTGGCAGGGATGCTTATCGACAGGGATGTTTCATTACTAAAACGCCATGCAGTCCTGTTGCCGCGGCTTGAAGAACTCTATGCACTTTTCAAGAATATGAATAAACGCAGGCGAAAACACGGGCTGTTGGATTTCGATGCGACAGAGGCAAAACTGGTTTTCGATGATGAAGGTAAAGTCACTGCAATAGAATCCCTGATGCGAAACGATGCGCACCGTTTAATTGAAGAGTTTATGCTGGCAGCCAATATCGCAGCGGCGGATTTTCTGCTGCACGGTAAAATACCGGTGCTCTACCGGAACCATGAAACGCCGACACAGGAAAAGATCAGCACTTTGCATGAGTTTCTTGCTGAATTCGGATTATCGTTGGGTGGCGGCGAACAACCCGACGCCAGGGACTACGCCGCTTTGCTGGAAACAGTCCGGACCCGGGGCGATGCACACCTGATTGAAACAGTGCTGCTGCGCAGTATGCCGCTGGCATCATACGGAGAAAAGAACCTTGGCCACTTCGGTCTGGCGTTCGAAGCCTACACGCATTTCACCTCGCCGATTCGCCGCTATCCGGATCTGCTGGTACATCGCGCCGTCCGCCATTTACTGACATACAGCGATGAAAAATTCTATCCCTACACGAGTGAAGGAATGGCCGCCCTGGGTGAATCCTGTTCCATGACGGAACGCCGTGCCGAGGAGGCGACACGCGACGTCATACAAAGGCTTAAGTGCAACTACATGCAGGACAAGGTAGGTGAAATATTTAGCGGCTCAGTCAGTTCTGTAACCGGATTCGGTCTGTTTGTGGAACTGGATGAAATGTATATAGAAGGATTGATTCATGTAACCTCCTTGCCAAATGACTACTATCATTTCGATGCCGTAGGGCACCGCCTGCAGGGAGAGCGGACAGGCAAAGTCTACCGGCTTGCCAATCGCGTTCGGGTAAAAGTCGTGCGTGTCAACGTGGAAGACAGGAAAATAGATTTTGAACTGCTTGAGTAGATGTTGTTGAACGGTTGTCCATTGCCACAGGCATCAGTCAATTCAGAAATTGAAAATCAGCCAAATGACGAGAAACAGATATGAAATTATTTATGGTGTCCATTCTGTCAGGCATGCCATGCAGCATTCTCAGGAGCAGGTGGTGGAACTCTGGTTACAGGAGAATAAAAGGACTTCGTCCGAGTTAAAGAATATCTTTAAACTTGCAGACACAATTGGTGTTACCATCCAGATGGTTCGACGCGAAGCATTGGATAAATTAACCGGAACCGATGTGCATCAGGGCATTGCAATCAGGCGCAGGGCAACCAGGCAAAGCAGTATTAATGAACTTGATTCGTTATTGCTGCGGCATCGGAATCCTGTATCGCTGTTTCTGGTCCTGGATGGGTTACAGGATCCCCATAATCTTGGCGCCTGCCTGAGGAGCGCGGATGCGGCAGGCGCGGATGCCGTCATCGTGCCTAAAAACCGGGCGGCAGTAGTGAATGCAACGGTACGCAAGGTTGCCAGCGGTGCGGCTGAGCACATGCCTGTGATTGCCGTTACCAATATCGCCAGGAGTCTGGTAAAAATGCAACAGGCGGGTATATGGATAATCGGTATGACGGACGGAGCTGGTACGGGCATCTATACGACAGATTTAACTGTTCCACTGGCAATTGTTGTTGGCGCGGAAGGTAAAGGGCTCAGACAAAATACCCGAAAACATTGCGATCTGATTGTCAGTTTGCCTATGCTGGGTGTGGTAGAGAGCCTGAATGTATCGGTAACCGCCGGGGTATGTCTTTATGAAGTCTTGCGTCAACGGCAAGTCAGAACAGATGTTTCACAGTGAAACTGGATAAAAAAGTGTGTCCCGATGATAGTCCAGTCACCCGATCCTGATGCCGGAACAGAGGGGGCGAGGTTCGTCACCAAAAATGTCGAGCATGGTGTGCTGGTAGGGCAACTTGCAGACTGTTTCGGTAACAGTGAATTCAACGCACCTGAACCGCGCGCTGAAATACTCTACCTGGCGGTTCATCATGACCACGGCTGGCAGGCGATTGATGACGACCCGCCTGTCAATCCCGGGGACGGATTGCCTTACAACCTGGTCAAAACCCCGTTTGAATTTATCCTGAAGACCAGTACCGGATCGCCCGATTTTAATGAACGGCACAGTGCATTTTGCGGTCTGCTTTCCAGTATGCATACTTACGGACTGTACAATGGCCGTTATGGGTTATCGGATGCGGTAACCATGGATGCTGCTCCTCAGGAAATAAAAACCGATATTGATGCCATGTTGAAGCAGGAACAATTACGTCAGCAACGACTCAGATCGGCACTATCGGAGAGTGCATTGTCCGATGAGGCGATAATTTTTAACGCCTATAAACTGTTACAGTTTTTCGATGCCTGCGCGCTCTATTTTAACCGGAATCCCCCCGGCCGGCGTGGAACATCATATTTCCACCATGTAGCGCGTGCTGTTGATGAGGATGTGACGGTTTATGTGACGGAAGCAGAGCCGGATGTCTATGCGTTCAATCCCTTTCCATTCCGGGAATCCGGGTTACAGGTATTTTGTGAAGGCAGATACCTGAGACCTGATAGCGGGATAAAAAATGGAGCGAAGTTGATGCAAAGTGCCCCCCGTGAACGCCAAACGATGACCCTTGTCCGCGGCTAGCCCCGTTCGGCCCCAATATCCCTGATTGCAATAGGACAAATTTTACACTAGAATCCGACGCCTTTCTGCTCCTTGCCTCACCACACCATGTGGGAGGTTGCTAAACCGAGAGGAATCAATAATGCGACACTATGAAATCGTATTTCTGGTGCATCCGGACCAGAGCGAACAAGTACCCGCGATGACGGACCGTTATCGCTCCGTCATTGAATCGACAGGCGGGGTGATCCACCGGCTCGAAGATTGGGGCCGCCGCCAGTTGGCTTATCCCATTAATAATATTCACAAGGCCCATTATGTGCTGATGAATATCGAGTGCAATGAGGAAGCGCTGGAACAACTGAACAACGCATTCCGTTTCAACGATGCGGTCATCCGTGATTTGATAATCAAGCGTAAAAAAGCAATCACGGAACCTTCTCCCCTGGTCAGAAGCAAGGAGCAGGAAGAGGTGGAGATGCAGGGTGGTGATCAGGGGGATGATGTTGTTGCAGTGGAACAGCAGGAATCCGTTTCTGAAGGGGATTCAACCGCTGAGGCGCCAAACGAGGAAACCGCCAATCAGGTCCATACAGTCACTGCCGAAGCAGCGCCGTCTGTGGATAGTGAAGCGAAGGCTGTCGGGACAACGGCAACCGATACGGATGCCTGAATTGCAATGCTGATTGATAACACAAGAGGATAGAATTATGTCACGTTATTTCCGGCGCAGACGTTATTGTAAATTTACGGCCGAAGGGGTCGAGGAGATCGACTATAAGGACATCAATACATTGAAAAACTATGTGACCGAAACGGGCAAGATTGTGCCAAGCAGGATATCGGGCACCAAGGCCAGATATCAGCGGCAACTGGCCAAGGCAATAAAGCGGGCGCGTTACCTGGCGTTAATCCCCTACTGCGATGCCCATTAGCCCCTATATGGAGAGGCATTGATTGTCTGCCCCTCCATCACGGTCCCTTGCGTACCTGCATGAGTAAAGGGCTGCTCATGACGATGAGTTAATCTGTCGATACGTTTGTCTCACAGAGTTACCCCCCTGTTTAGCTGGACAACACGCCATTATCGAGATCGATGCATGCATTAGGCAATTACATTCTCCGTGGCCGTCTACAAGCCATTGCCGTGATCAGCTTCCTGTCAATCTTCTCCCTCCTGTTGCCGGCACTGGCTTATCTCATGAGTGGAGTTCCGGTAGCCCTGGTGAGCCTGCGCCGGGGAGGACTAATCGGGATACAGGTGATTACCGGGAGCCTGTTCATGACGTTATTGCTGACCCTGTTGATGCACATCACTCCTCCTGTCGCCCTGGCCTTTGCCCTGGGTATATGGGCGCCGATCTGGTGTTGCTCGATGGTTTTGCGCAAGACCGAGTCACAAGGCCTGTTGGTGTTGACGTGCGGGGCTGCCGGCATGCTGTTTATCGTCTTGATGTATGCTTTCATGGGCGATGTTCCAGCCTGGTGGAAGACATGGCTTGATGCCTGGATCGAGAGCAGTTTTACCGCGGGCCGGGCGGATGAGTACAAACAGATATTCGCTGCTGCAGTGCCCCTGATGAATGCCATGATGGCATCAGGTATTGTTATCAGTCTTGTTTTGACCACGCTGATAGCACGGTGGTGGCAGGCCCTGTTGATCAACCCAGGTCTGTTCAAGAAGGAGTTTTACGCATTACGGATACCGCGGGTGTTGTGTTATCCAACCTCAGTGGGCGTCATAATCCTGTTGCTGAACAGCGATCTGCAGCACTCCATGCTGCGGGATTTGCTCATCGTGATGGTGTTTTTATACATGTTCCAGGGGGTGTCGGCTATCCATCGAATTGTCAGTTGGCGAAAATTGTCCCTGGCCTGGCTGGTCGGTATGTACGGATTGCTGCTGTTGCTGCCGCAGATGGTGCTGATTATTGCCTGTATTGGCATGGCCGACTCCTGGCTGGCCGGCGGCAAACAGTTCGGCGGCAAAAATAATTCATAACGGCGGGTCAACGTTCAACGTTTAAAGTTTAACCAGTTATTCTTTCCGACTGCCGGGAATAGCTGTGGTATGATCGCCGTTCAGACTGGTAAGAGGTATTGAGATGGAAGTAATATTACTGGAGAAGATTCACAAACTGGGTGAATTGGGCGATTCGGTGCAGGTTAAACCGGGATACGGGCGTAATTATCTGATCCCCCATGGTAAGGCTGTTCAGGCCACACCCGAGAATATCATTGCCTTTGAGACGCGCCGGGAAGAACTTGAAAAGGCACAAAAAGAGGCGCTTGGTTTGGCCCAGTCAAGGGCTGAAACGCTTGCCGGTGTGAGTATCCGCATTGCCAGGAAGGCAGGTACTGAGGGTAAATTATACGGTTCCGTCGGGACTGCCGATATCGCAGAGGCCGTCACCGCTACCGGAGTAGAGTTGTCAAAACATGAAGTCAGGTTACCGGATGGCCCATTTCGAATGCTTGGTGAATACCAGGTAGGCATCCAATTGATAACGGATGTGCAGGTCCAGATAGCGCTACAGATAGTTGCTGAAGAGGGTTGATCCAAATGGCCCGCGTTCATTGATAGACAGCGAATAATTTAATGCGGATCAAGGCATTATATGCCCCGGGTAAATATTAATTTCTGGTGAAGTGTCACGGGTTTTAGATGGCTGAAACCGCCCAAATCACAACCGATTCCGAGACGAGCGCCCTTAAAATCCCGCCGCATTCCATCGAGGCCGAGCAGGCGGTGTTGGGCGGTCTGTTCCTGGACAAAGACTCATGGCTGAGGCTTGTCGAACGTGTCCATCCAGAGGATTTCTACCGGGAAGACCACCGCATTATCTTTAATGCCATTGCCTCACTGGAATCCGAAGGCAAGCCCTATGATATCGTCACCGTGGCTGAGTGGCTGGAAAGCCATAAACAGCTCGAGCCCGCGGGCGGGCTGGCTTACCTGGCTGCGCTTGCAGAAAACACACCCAGTGCCAGCAATATTGGCGCCTACGCTGATATTGTCAGGAAGCGCTCTATTCTCAGGCAGCTTATCCATGCTATCACCGAAATCAGTGACACCGTATTCAATCCTATGGGGCGTAGCAGCGAGGAAATTCTGGATTATGCCGAGCAGGCTGTATTCGCCATTGCAGAGCAAGAGGCGCGCGGCAGGAAGAGTTACAAGCAGATAAGGGAATTGCTGGTTGCAGCGGTCGATAAAATTGATGAGTTGTTCCGGCGTGATGATCCCATTACCGGCGTCCCCACCGGTTTTACAAAATTCGATGATCTGACCGCAGGATTACAGCCCTCCGATTTAATCATCATTGCCGGCCGCCCGTCGATGGGCAAGACGGCATTCGCCATTAATGTGGCGGAAAACGCCGTGCTTAAAAAGGGGCTCCCGGTCGTAATCTTCAGCATGGAGATGCCGGCGGAGCAACTGGCTATCAGGATGATTGCCTCCCTGTCGCACGTCGATCAGCATAAAATCAGGACCGGCAAGCTCGAGGATTCCGACTGGCCACGCCTGTCGGCAACGGTTTCCATGATGCAGGACGCAAAGATGTTTATTGACGACTCTCCCGCCTTGACCCCGGCGGAACTGCGGGCAAGATGCCGCCGTCTTTCCAGGGAGCAGCAATTAGGGCTGGTCATTGTCGATTATCTTCAGCTGATGCAGGTGCCCGGGACAAAAGAGAACCGGGCCACCGAAATTTCCGAGATTTCCCGCTCTCTGAAGGCGATGGCGAAAGAACTCCGTGTCCCCGTTGTGGCACTGTCGCAGCTTAATCGCAGCCTCGAACAGAGGGAGGACAAACGCCCCAGGATGTCGGACCTGCGGGAATCGGGCGCCATTGAGCAAGATGCCGACGTCATCGTTTTTATCTATCGCGATGAGGTGTACAACGAAGATAGTATCCACAAAGGCCAGGCGGAGATCATAGTCTCGAAACAGCGCAATGGGCCGATAGGCACGGTGACGCTCTCTTTTTTGGGCAAATATACCCGTTTCGAAAACTATATCGAGGAACAACCGGACTATCTGCTGGGGCCTGATGTATGACACGACCTGCCAGGGTCGTCATTGATCTCGCCTCACTCCAGCATAATCTTTCCCGCGTTCGTGAACTGGCTCCTGCCAGCAAGGTCATGGCCATCATCAAGGCAGATGCCTATGGCCATGGTCTGGTACGTATTGCCACTGCCTTGAGATCCGTCGATGGCTTCGGCGTCGCCTGTCTGGAAGAGGCGCAGCAATTGCGCGCGGCCGGACTCCGGCAGGCCGTTGTCCTGCTGGAAGGGCCTTATTCTACATCGGAGCTGACACAGATTCAGGCACTCGGCCTGGATATTGTCGTCCATCACAGCCGTCAAGTGGAGATGCTGGAGCAGGCCGCCTTACCCGCCCCCATACGGGTCTGGCTGAAAATTGACAGTGGCATGCACCGCCTGGGATTCGATCCGGACTCATTACAACCGATTTGGCAACGCCTGCATGCATGCCCTTCCGTCAGTCATTCTGTCCGGTTAATGACTCATTTGGCTACAGCGAATGAGCGGTCCAATCCCATGACAGAGCGGCAATTGCAGCTCTTCAAGCAGGCGTGCCGGGGGCTGGAAGGGGAACGATCCGTTGCCAACTCGGCTGCGGTGATTGCCTGGCCTGCAAGCCATGCGGACTGGGTAAGACCCGGATTAATGTTGTACGGCGTTTCTCCGATGCGGGACAGCAGCGCCGGCGATCACAATCTGCGGCCGGTCATGACATTAATGTCCGAACTGATTTCGGTGAAAACTGTGAAACAGGGTGAGACGGTCGGCTATGGCGCCGGTTGGAGCTGCCCGGAAACGATGATCATCGGCATCGTCGCCGCCGGTTATGGTGACGGTTTCCCCAGACATGCGCAATCCGGTACGCCGGTGCTGGTAAACGGCCAGCGCGCCACTATTATCGGCAATCCCTCCATGGATATGTTGACCCTGGACCTGCGGACGATCAGGCAGCCCAGGGTAGGGGATCCGGTTGAGCTTTGGGGTCAACATCTGCCCATTGAGGAGGTGGCGCAGCATGCCGGAACCATTCCCTATGAATTGCTGTGTGGCGTGCACAAGCGTTTGAGCGTCATTGAGCATGGCAAAGGCTAAGGTCGAATTCCAGTGTAATGAATGTGGCGCCACGGTGCCGAAATGGGGAGGGCAGTGTCCTGCGTGTCACACCTGGAACAGCCTCATCGAAGTGCCGGCCGCTTACCTGTCCGGCCCGGCATCCGCACGCTTCCGATATCACTCAGCCACACCGGCGGGGGTTCAGTCCCTGGATGATGTGGAGGCGGGTGGACAGCCCCGCTTGGGCACCGGCCTCACGGAGCTGGATCGGGCCCTGGGAGGAGGACTGGTACAAGGCTCCGTCACCCTGATAGGCGGCGATCCCGGTATCGGCAAATCGACACTGTTAATCCAGGCTCTGGCCTCCCTGGCGGATGCAGGGGGAGTAAATACCCTCTATGTCACCGGTGAGGAGTCGATCGAGCAGGTAGGCCTGCGGGCGCGGCGCTTAGGGCTGAAGCTGGAAACACTGCGTGTCCTGACGGAAAACCAGATGGAGAAAATATTTCCGGTAGTGGAGGAAGAGCACCCGGAGGTCATGGTGATTGATTCCATTCAGACTGTCTATTCAGATTTGTTGCAATCCGCGCCGGGGGCCGTCGGCCAGGTGCGCGAATGCGCCGCACAACTGGTGCGCTATGCCAAGCAGGCCCGGACCGCGGTATTGCTGGTCGGTCACGTCACCAAGGAGGGCGCTATTGCCGGTCCCCGGGTGTTGGAGCATATGGTGGATACGGTACTCTATTTCGAGGGCGACAGCGGCAGCCGTTACCGGCTGATCCGCGCGGTGAAGAACCGCTTTGGAGCGGTCAACGAACTGGGTGTGTTCGCCATGACCGACAAGGGACTGCGCGAGGTCAGTAACCCCTCAGCGATCTTTCTGTCCCGGCATGGCGATGATGTCTCTGGCAGTATCGTCATGGTGACGCGGGAGGGAACCCGGCCCCTGCTGGTGGAGGTACAGGCCCTGGTCGATACCTCGCAACTGAATTATCCGCGCCGTGTCACCGTGGGGCTGGAACAAAACCGCCTGAACATGCTGCTGGCGGTGCTGCACCGGCATGCGGGCATCGTCACTGCCGATCAGGACATTTTCGTGAATGCCGTAGGCGGTGTCCGCATCAGTGAAACAGGGGCTGATCTACCCATACTGCTGGCGATCCTCTCCAGTCTTAGAAACCGTCCCTTGCCCAGGGAGTTGATCAGCTTTGGCGAGGTGGGTTTGTCCGGTGAAATCCGGCCTGTCCAGAATGGCCCGGAACGATTAAATGAGGCGCTCAAACATGGCTTCAAGCAGGCCATTGTCCCCAGGGCGAACTGCCCCAAAAGGGGCGTCGGCGATCTGGCAATTACCCCGGTGACCCAATTGAGTCAGGCATTAGAGAGGCTCTGATCTCCTAATATAAGAATGAGGATAACTCCCGCTGTAGTAACGACTCATCGGCCAGGTTTAGTTCCAGCAGATGGCGCAGGTTGGTAATGCTGTCCAGATCAATATGGTCGCAATGAAACCCCATGTGGTGTTCCTCCACATGCATGAGTGTGCCCTGCATGCGGATGTGCAGTTCACTCCCGGAAAGCTGAATATCCAGTTGCAAGGGTGTGCCTGCTCGTGTTGGCGCATCCCAGTCATCCGGTCTGGCGAGCAGTGCCCCTTTCAGGGAAATATCCAGCAGACTACTCCGCCATTGCCGGGTTGCATCCGAGATGACCACCGGGGCATCGAATACAATGCGGTTATGGGTGCGCCGCTCCTGATCCGTGATGTGTTCCATTGCATTGTCTCCAGGTTCATTTTTCAGTAAATGTATGCAATATGCAGGCCGCAACCTCTATGATGCCTGTTTTTAACCATTTGATTCACCACAGACGCCTACACGGACGATGTGCATGGACCTAGGTACTCCCTTGTGGGGTGTGCACAAGTGTCGCATCGACATGGGGTCAAGGAGCGACCGTAGGTGCTACGATCCCATGGATGGGGGACGACTCCATGGAAGGAGGGGTAGAGAACGTCTGGAACACATTCTCGAACATATTGTCGCGGCCACAGAGATAATAGAAGTTAAAAATGAATGGTACTTACTTAAGCTTGTGAATTATAAATACCCTCTTTTCGTCGTCTCCGCGAAAGCGGAGATCCAGTGGATAAAGTACATTTTGTTTAACTGGGTTCCCGCCTTCGCGGGAACGACGGGCTAAGTAAGTGCCATTCAAGTTAAAAATAACTTATGGCTCTTCAGCAGAATCTGTGGGTTAACAAGAAAGACTTTTGAATAAAAAC
>JBHHYN010000097.1:0-11487 GCA_046757565.1 Gammaproteobacteria bacterium
TCAGTTTTTATTCAAAAGTCTTTCTTGTTAACCCACAGATTCTGCTGAAGAGCCTCTTTTATTAAGGACGGGTCAGCTGATTTAGATCCAAATGGGGGCAAATCACCGGACCAGGGATTACCATTGCAGGTGCGCCGGAACATCCTTCAGGTTGGTCCCGGTATCGAACCTTGTGGAAAGCTCGCGGGAAATTCGATTCTATCAATATATGTAAACTGGGGGACTATATCGATCGTCGAATTAACCAAAAGAATTTTGATGACTGTCAAATAAGGCACAAGGTAAAACTTGCTTCTGTCAAGCCTGTAAAAAAACCAAAGCCGATCGGCGAACTGGTGTATCTTGATGCCATTCCTGATGAGGAATGGTTGCTCGGCAAACCTGATCTGAGCAAAAATAAAACCCTGGTATTTTTCTCCAATAAGCCGGAAAGAATTATAAAATGTGGTCGATTGGCAAATAAAGAAAATGTTTCATTTGCAGGCCTTACCCAAAATCCCCGCTTATTAAAGGATGTAAAGAAAAAGGATAAAAATATCAACGTAGCGTCAGGTAAAGAAACCTATATAAATTCCCTCGATTTATGGGATGGCCTGGTAAAGAAAAACAAAATCAAAAATCGTAGAGTTGAGAGCTTTTTATTGAATAAAAAAGGAAACTTGATAAAGGCGGGTTCCTGTGAGTATGTTTTAGGGATACACACTTTAGCAAAAAGGGCTAAGAAATGAACTCGCATGCAGTTGTGGTTCAGACAATGTCCAGGATACGGCTTCACTTAAACCTAACTGTTGATCGACTTGATGTAACAGCAACACCCTTCTATCGGATGTGATGTAACTGCTGTGGAAATTGGTTTCAATTTTAAGTCGCTTTAGTAGTGGAAATTCAAATGATTCTTGGGTGCAATTTGTCACAGGCAAAACTCTTCCTCTTTAGGAATTATAACAAACTGAATTATAAAGGATTATAGGGGTTTTATTCAGCCTTAAAGCAAAATAAGAACAATGCTAAAATCACCGGGGTGCTCAGAGAGGTGCGGCAAAAGGGATCCAAGCAGAGTGAGATTGTAGATAAGGTGGAGAGAAAGGCGGATCTACAGGCCGCTAACCGGGCAAGAACTTTTTTTAGAAGTAAATAAATACGTGAAGTTTTGCTATTTGTCCTTTACATGGGTTCAGCATAGATGATATCAGGAAAACCGGCATTCCTTATCTGTTTTATAATTCTCCAGTTTTTTGTTGCACTGTATGCAGCGCAATTACCCCGCGTGGAGTTGAAGACAACAAAAGGGACAATAGTATTGGAATTATATGAAAAGCGCGCACCGAAAACGGTCAGGAATTTTCTTAACTATGTAAAAAATGGATTTTATGATGATTTGATTTTCCACCGTGTTGTTAACGGCCGGATCATCCAGGCGGGGGGCTATGACAAGGACCTTGTTGAGTATGAGACCAACAAACCGATACGTAATGAAGCTGCAAATGGGCTGAAGAATATGCGCGGCACGGTCGCCATGGCTCGTACCAGTGACCCGCATTCCGCGGAATCCCAGTTTTTCATCAATTTATCCGATAATCCGGCCCTTGATCACAAGGCAAGGACAATGCGCGATTATGGTTACTGTGTATTCGCCCATGTCGTGAAGGGCATGGACGTCTCAGATGCTATCGGCGGGGTAGAGACCCACGATACCGGCGGATTTTCTGATGTGCCGGTGGAACCGGTTATTATGGAAAGGGTACAGTTATTGACCGAATAGTGCCTCCTTGTCTCCCCGGGGCACATACCTTCCCCGCCAGTCCCGTAGTCCCCGCACCAATCCCCTCCAGGCCTTAAAAAAAACCTAAAGCAGGTAATCCCGCAGGCCGACATATATTCAGACATGAACAGGCACGGCCTGTCGCACTTCCCAGGGAAAATCGATGCTTAAAGTCACTGAAATTCCGGATATTTTCAATATTGAGCAGCTTGAGCTGAAGGGCTTCACAAGAAGCATAGCCGAGATCGAATGGCTGCTTCTCATCCTTGTCATACTGTATTTTGTCTCACCAGGGGCAAAAATTACAGATCCGTATGGTGTTGTCCTTTCCATGGTGGCATTTGCCGTATTTACGCTTGGATTTCATTACTTGAATTTCTTTACGTTGCCGGCACGCTGGAAGATAGCTATTGAGACGTGGGCAATGATTCTGTTCTTGACCTGGGTATTATGGAATACCGGCAAAGTCGATAGCCCGCTGCTGAACCTGTACCTGCTGGTGATTATTGCCAGCGCATTAAGTCTCGGAAGATTGGTCACATTTCTGGAATTTGCGCTGATTACGGCTGTATATTTTTATCTCGATTATCATGTGTATGGAAGGGATATTTTTTCAGCAGCCGATTTCAGCGACTTCATGACGAAGTTCGCACCGTTCCTCCTTATCGCCTATGTGACAACCATGCTGGCTTCAGACGTGCAATACGGTAAGGAGTTATTCAGGCATCTTTCCGAAACGGATGAGATGACCGGCCTGCTGAACAAACGTTCATTTAATATGACCTTGATAAAAGAGGTAAAGAAAGCCGCGAGGTATTCACGCCCATTCTCAATTATGCTGGTTGACGCGGACAACCTGAAACAGGTCAATGACAGGTTCGGCCATGAAGCAGGTGACCGGTTGATAAAGATGCTGGCGAATACCATGCAGGAATGTCTGAGAATTTCAGATGTCGTTGCGAGATACGGCGGTGATGAATTTATTATCTTGTTGCCTGAAACTGATTATAAGCATGCCAGAGATGCCAGTGAGAGAATCAGATCGGCAGTCGATCACACTTCATTCGATATGAACGGTGATCGCGTAACAACTACTGTCAGCGTCGGGGTTGCGGGTTATCCCGAAGATGCAACGGACATAAAGGAGTTGGTTGAAAAGGCGGATAAGGCCTTATACAGGAGTAAGAACTCCGGCCGTAACAAGGTGACGCTGTTTTCAGAAATGATTGTCCGGGGAAATGATACGAAAAGAGATGGAGTTGCATCTGTCGCCTGAATTTTACCTCCGTTCCCGGCTGTTTCCCCATTTTGCCGGTTCCTTTCCGGCTACGAATTAATCTTGTATATCTTTTTTACAATGAGCTGATCATGCTTCGACCTTGTATTAGGTATCGTCTGCCGGTGACCACAGGGTTTCCAGGCCGGGGCGATGACATTGGGCATGTCGGAACGATCCAGCAGTTGTGCCGGGGCGACGGTAAACTCGCCGAACCTTTCGTTGATCAGGTCCATTGCCCTGTTAAGGCGCCAGCTCCCGGCATCATCTTCCGCAAGGAAATCGATCTGGCTTTTTAACAAGCGCGGATCCTGTGCGGTGACCTGCACTTGAAAGATCCCCTCACCGTTCCAGTAGTGAGAAAGCACGGTCTTGCAAAGCCGGATCACCGCTTTGCTGTCGTTGGTCGGTGTCGCCGTTTTGAATTTGTTACCGATCCATCCATGCGCGCTGCGTAGTCCGACAAAATATTTTTGTGCCTGCATGGCGTGTCGCCGAAGCCGGGCGGCGACCTTTTCCGCCATGTGAATGAGGTACATATAGATTACGTCACGGTCCTTTGTATTGGGAGGCAGGACCTTGCCGTGACCGATGGACTTTGGACTGTTGATATTGTTTTGCACCCTGTCCGGGTCTTCACCCCGGCACATCTGCCAGATACGGCGGCCGGGGTTACCAAAGCGTTGCCCAAGAACACTAATCGGTAGTTTCTCCATGTCTCCACAGGTGAAAACCCCACGTTTCGCCAGGAAGGCGCCGATGCCTGTGTTAATTCCGCACAACTCCGTTACCGGCACATCCCTGAGCCTCTCCCTTGCCTGCCAGGGCGGGATCAGGGTAAGTCCGTTGGGTTTCTGCTGTTTGGCCGCATACTTGGCCGTGGTTTTATCGCCACTGATCCCGATAGAGCAGGGCACTCCCGAGACTTCAAATACCTTTTGCCTGATTATCCCGGCGATTGCCTCAGGCGCGCCCCACAGGCGCTGACAGCGGGTGATATCCAGAAACGCTTCATCAACAGAGAAAACCTCTATATCCGGAGTAATAGCATGCAGGGCCGCCATAATATGGGTCGATACCCGGGCATAGCGTTGCGGTCTCGCCGGGCGTTGTACCAGTCCCGGGCAAAGCCTGCGGGCCTGCCTGATGCGCATACCGGTATAAATTCCGTGGCGCCTGGCCTCATAAGAGCAGGTGATAATGCAAGTGCCCGTGAGGCCGTTGGTCACGGCCACAGGTCGCCCGTACAGCACCGGGTCATCGTGTTGCTCAATGGAGGCGAAAAAGGCGTTCATATCCACGAGCACAATGGCCCGTGGCCAGTAATCATTTGAAAGCATAAAGCGAGCCGGTTCCGTTTTAGCCATAGCATAAGAGAACTTTTAGAGAACTTTCAATCTAAAAATTATCTCCTTGATTTTAGAAGGAAAAAAGTACTCAAGACGGATAAAAATATAGTTTACATGCCCCAGCGGGGTGGTGGTTCATGGATAAGCAGTGTGGCACACAACAGTACGCCCAGCACCAGAAAGGCTTCAAGCGCCACGATTCGGATAAATCGGTAACGCAGTGCCAGGATGTTTGCTGAGGGTTGTTCAGCACCATGCTCCAGTGCCTTCAGACGGGGGAGATGGATATAGCGGTTGACGGCCCCAAGGTTGATCATTGCCAGCACCAGCGCCAGTTTAACAAGCAGGATGGTTCCATACACAGTCCCCCAGAGCGCGGCAGGGGCGCCAAGCTGGCGGGAAGCATTGACCAGGCCGGTGACCAATACACCTCCCAGGGCGATTGCCGCCAGCCGGGAAAGGCGTTGGGCCATAACGGCCGGTCCTGCTGTTCCAGACAGGGTGTTCTGTAAAAAGTCGCCGCGACCGGCCAGCGTGAATGCCAGCAGGCTGCCAGCCCACATCGATGCGGCGAGGATATGCAGGCCGTCGATGCATTGGGCCCAGGTAAAGTCGCCTTGATCGGCGGCGTGTCCAGCGGCGCTATGGGTCCAGGCGATTACTGCCAGCGCCGCAGCCATCAACGGCCGGAGATCCCGGTGGCCCTGCCATCGTTTTGTTGCATACCAAGTGCTGTACAGGAGCAGGATGGCGCAGGCCCGGATCATCCAGATGGTCCCGAAGTGTGTCTCCAGCAACACCCGGGGCAGGACCGGACCCAGCTCAGCGATGGGACGGCCGCTCATCCCGGCGGTTCGAACCATCAGGGTGAGCAGGGCGCCGCTGCCAAGCCCGAGCAGTGACCAGAATAGAAGTCGCTCTAGCGTATAAACAGTTGGCGCCGGCAGTCGTACGGGGAGGACCCACAACCAGCAACCCAGGGCCCCCACGGCAAGACACAGGGCCAGAAATTCCAGGAACGCCGGCAGGGCATGCAGGACCTGATGCATCAGGCGCCGGCGCCTAACGCAGGGTAAAGTGGAAATCGCCCTGCGTCCGGTGACCGTCACGGGAGACAACGGACCAGAGGACGTGAAAGGTGCCGGACGGCAGGAGCGGTAACGCAAGCTGCAGCGTATCGTGTTGCTGATTGGCAAAACTTATTCGTCCATCATCGAGTTGCCGCCCTGAGGCATCTTCGACGCGAATATGGCAAAAAGGGAGTTCCAGTTTGCTGTCAAAGCGCAACACAATCGCCTCGGGTGGGTGCTCCAGTATACGCCCCGCCCCGGGATCAGCCTGCTCAAGCATCGCGTGTGCCTGGGCGTATTGAACGCTCAACCCCAATAGGCAGGTGAGTGCAAAGGCGGTGATGGCATGCCGTTTATTCATAACTTTTAGCCAGCGCTGAACAGGGGTTTACCGAGGGTGTTCGGAAACAGATCATCAAGGAAGAGATGTACCTGAAACAGCAGGCCGACATTTTCACCGGTGCGGTCGTTGACAGGGATCCGGACCTCCAGCCCAAACTGCATGTGCCGGCCAACGTAGATGAATCCGGGATTGACCGTCCCTGATGTCTCCCCACCACAACCGCGGTTGAGACAGGTGTCTAAAGCTACTTCAACGATGGGGATCAAACGCTCGGCGAATCCCTGCAAACCCACATCCCGTACCCGGGTTTGCAGGTAGTGCAGATCGTAGAGGAGACTGAATCCCCAGTTCAGCATCACCGGATTACGCTCCACATCAGCGCCGCGGACCGTCCTGGCGTCGGTGGGAAAGCCGGCGGATAGGACGCCGGTGACCGCCAGGGGGCGCAGATACCAGGCCGTTTCCGGCAGGTTGCCGAATCCCTTGCCGAAGAACAGCGCCGGGGAGAGGGTGGAGAAATCATCTGCCTCCACGTCCGCACCGCCCGTGTTCCCCACCTCAGCGGCAAGACCCAGGGACACCACGGTCTCATGGGACGCATCGGTCAACAGTTGCCACTTGCCGGCGATCTCAAGATTGCCGAAACCGTCCCTGGCCGGTTCGCTATCCGGATTCAGGTGGGCGTAGGCCCCTCCCAGGGAGAGGGCAAAATGGGGAGTAATGCGTTTCGCATATTCGGCCTCGATCTCTGTAGCAAGGGTTGACGGCACCTCCCCCTCACCCGGCTCGCGGATATGGTTCAGGACAAAGGTTAGCTCGTCCTGGGCAAAAGGGTCTTCGATGGACAAGGTGGTTGGTAAAAAGCGATCGCCGATAAAGCCGTGCGGCCATGCCGGGCGTGGCAGCAGCAGGCACAGCAGTATCGCGCCTAGCCCAAACGGCGTTACACAAGCGCGTACTGCGGCGTCTTTAATCATATCGTTGCTTCTAATCATTGTATTAATTTCGTATAGATGTGGTTAACCGACCTGGTCTAAACCGACGATGGCTAACTTAACAGACGTGATAAGTGGCAGGAAGTGACATATTGTCGCACCCTGAGCAGGAATTCGGGTCATTCACACCGGAGTAAGCCAGCCTCTTGCAACAGGGTAGTGGAAAACCTGTTGATGCCGGACTGTAGCGTACTGGGCAAAATCAATTCATACATTCCCTTTGCATTGATTATATGGAATCTATCGATTATGTTTCGGTCTATTCATTGTTACCAGACCAGTTTCCGGAGGCATTAAAAACAGCGGCATCAGGAGTTGAGACAGGACTACAATGCAGACATCGACCACATTCATGCGATTGCACCTTAAATATCTGTTGCTATTGCGGGTATTTGCCATTGGTGGGCAGATTGCCGCCCTGTTCATTACACAATATCTGTTTTCAATCGTTTTTCCCGTCCCTCTGATTGTGATGACGATCACTGTGTTGAGTCTCTACACCATCGTTTCCTGGTTGCGCATGAACAACCAAACGGCAATTTCCGAGCAAAGCATTCTTGCCCAACTGCTTATCGATGTCGTAGCCCTGACGATACTTATCTATTTTACGGGTGGCACGGTCAATCCGTTTATCTCGCTCTTTTTATTACCTATTACTTTTGCCGCGGCAAGCCTGCGCCCAACCTATACCTGGCTGATCGTCGTTGCCGCGATCAGTTGTTACACCCTGCTCATGTTTTTTCATGCACCCATAGTCAGTGAACAACACTATGATGAGAGTTTCATGCTTCACCTTTGGGGAATGTGGTGTGGTTTCATGTTAAGTGCGGGGTTAATCGCCTACTTTGTATCACGCATCGGCCGCGCCTTGCGGGAAAGAGATCATGCGCTCGCCCTGGCACGTCAGGAGGCTATTTATGACGATCAGATTCTGGCGCTCGGTACGCTGGCCGCAGGTACCGCGCATGAACTTGGCACCCCGTTATCAACCATGGCGGTGCTGACCAAAGAACTTGAAAATGAATACAGAAATAAAAAAGACCTGGTGGATAATCTTAGATTACTGCAGGAGCAGATTGACCGGTGCAAACATATTCTGTCACGGATGGCCTCTGATGCAGGCCAACTGCAGGCTGATTCGGGACACCGGATGCGGCTGAACGATTACATAAAAGCGATCATCAATGACTGGCAAAGCCTGTGCCCCTATATGGACGCCAGGATTAAATGGTCCGGGCGACAACCGTCACCGGAGGTCATTGTTGATCAGACATTGACCCATGCCATCGTCAATGTGCTCAATAATGCGGCTGATGCCTCCTCAACAGTGATCGAGGTTGACAGCAATTGGGATGATGAACAGCTCAAAATTGAAATTAAAGATAATGGAGAAGGGCTGTCAGCAGATGCCCTGAGAAAAATCGGGCAGACCATCTACAGCAGCAAAACACCGGATAAAGGGCTGGGTTTCGGGTTACTCCTGGCCAAGACCACACTGAATCGTTTTGGTGGAACGATTGAATTAACAAATCGCAGCGGAGGCGGCGTTTGCGCGGAAATTACCCTGCCACTCTCACCGATTCTGGCGTAGGCAATGGAAAATCATCAAAGCGGATGTTTATTACTGGTTGACGATGACGAGACTTTTTGCGATGTATTGTCTCGTGCCCTGGAGAAACGCGGCTATTCGGTTGTCAGCGCCCATGATATTGAAGGTGCTTTAACCCAAGCCGTTGATTTGATCCCCACTCATGCCGTTGTAGATCTGAAAATGCCCGGGGAGTCCGGTCTTGAGTTAATTCCCAAACTCTGTGAATTACATCCGCAAATTCTTATTGTTGTCCTCACAGGTTATGCCAGCATCGCCACGGCAGTTGAGGCCATAAAACTCGGCGCCGTGCATTATTTGACGAAACCCACCAATGCCGATCAAATTGTCAAGGCTTTTCAACGGGAGGCGGGTGATCCGGATGTGCGGATTTCCGATAAACCCATACCACTCAATCGGGTGGAATGGGAACATATCCAGAAGGTGTTGACCGACTGCAACGGAAATATTACCGCTGCGGCGCGTACACTCGGTATGTACAGACGGACATTACAACGGAAACTGCAGAAACGTCCTGTTCATTATTAATACTTTGATATTGCAGGATTTTACCTCTCTTTCCCGTTTTTCTACACTGGCTGCTTGGGAACGAGACGAAACAGGGACTGCGCATTCCGGTCCAGGATGGCCTCTACCTGTCTGGCAGTCAGCCCCACGTCCCCGACGTAGTCGACACATTGCTGGTAGATGTCACCCACTTCATAGGGGTAGTCGCTGCCCAGCAGCATGCGCTCGGGGCCAAACGCATCACAGGCGCAGCGCAGGGCCGGCACGTAGGCATGCGACACCGTGTCATACCAGAACCGCTTTGCGGTAACGCTTGGCTTCTCCGCGCCCCTGGGCATAAACATCCCAAACTGATTGTCCAGCCGCTGCATCAACATGGAAATCTCGCCGCCCAGGTGGGGCACGATGATGCGGACATTCGGATAGCGTGAGGGGATCTCCTTGGCGATCAGATGCGCGGCCAGGGCCGTGTCCTCAATGGTTGCACCGATAGGCCAGGTAAGATTATACGCCTTGACCAGGACGGAGCAGGCGCCAATGCCGTGCGGATGGAAGAACAGGATCACGCCACGCCGGTTGAGTTCTTCCCAGTAGGGATCGAAAGCGGGATCCGCCACCGAGCGACACAGCACGGACGTCCCCATGGTGACGCCCACCATCCCCAGATCGTCGAGCGCCCGGCCCATCTCCTCGATCGAAGCGTCCACGTGTGGCAGCGGTGTCGCCGCATACGCCACGAATCGGTCGGGATGACGGCGGACGATGTCCGCATAGGCGTCGTTGATGAATCGGGCCGCTGTAATGGCATGCTGTTTATTCTCAAAGTAGGGGAGCTGGGGAGCGGCCGAAAGCACCATCATCTGCACTCCGGCCCGGTCCATCATCTGAAAACGCGCCTTCAGCTCGGCAGGGCTGCCGCTGCCGCCCGGCATCGGCGCTTTTCGCGCGATTATCGTTCCGGTCCCGCCACCGCCGAAGCTGTCAAGCATGTCGAGATACTCGGTCGGATAGTAGTGCCCGTGGACGTCGATCCGCAATGTGTCCGGCACCGTGAAGGCGGCCGTAGCGGATTGTTGTCCGCCCAGCACCGTTGTGCCGGCGAGCACAGTCGCCACACCGCCTGCGGTAACCTTCAGGAAATCGCGGCGATCAGCGGATGTTTCTTCTTCTTTCGTCATGCTCTTCTCCTCGCTTCAGCTCTTTACGCCCGCAGGCGACGTATGATGATATATAAAACCGTTTAACATGGTTCCAAGATGGTGCTGGCACATGAAACGGCTTTTTCTGCGCGCATGTTAGACAGCTTTTGATCTTGATGATATTGCCTTAGCCAAGTCCTTTTGAGAAGCTCCTAACGCCAGTAAGGACTTAATAAGAAGATCTATTGAAACCGATTCAGACCCGGCCTCCATCTTCGCAACTCTTGATTGGCTCGATTTAATTAATTTTGCAAAATCAACCTGGCTCATACGTTTGCGTTTACGCATATTCTTCAAGCTTTGGCTCAGGGAAAGTTTCATTTCAATAAATGCCTCTTCTTCCGGAGTCAGCCCCAAAAATTCAACTGCTGTACCGACTTTCCAGCCTTTAGCTTCCAGTTTTTTTCGCTTACCTTGTTTCATAGCAGAAAGCCGGCCTCAATACGGGCTGCAGCAGAGAAAGGTGGCGTTTTAACTTCTCCATGCAGCCATACGACTGCCTTGTCATCAGTGCTCATGCAGGATAGTATATGTCAGATATGATATATTTACAATGTCTGAAGTAATGAAAAAATCATTCACGAAAATAAATAGGGTCAGAGTCGATTGATTTAGATCATACAAGTCAGTAATTCGTTTTAGGTATTTACTATTTGATAAATAGATAATTTTTAAGCAAGCAAATAAAATCAATCGGCACTGACCCTATTGCTTCTGTGAAATGCTTAAATACGAAAGTAAAATTGACAGTTAGAAAATCCTACGGATTCAGAACCTTCAAATGCACTGAAATTACCTTATATCACACTTTAGGTAAACTACCAGAGCCTCCTTTAACCCATAAATTTTGCTGACGAGGCTTTTTTTTATAATAATTAATCAATCTTGCTCTGACCCCGATTAGGAGTGGACTCAGAATAGGAGTGACTGGTTATGTGTTACTTGACCGATGGGATATTGAGATCTTTGCAGATTTTCTTCGCCAGCATGTCGCTGATTTCGGTGTGTCGAGGAACCGCTGATCGTGTGTTCAATGCCTTGTTGTGCCACCATGAATGTTTCCCTCCTTCGCGCAGCAACTCACAGCCGTTATCCTGCAAATGCCGAAGCAATTGACTTCGCTTCATATAGCGATATTTTCTTCGGTATATTGATTCCCTGCTGCAGAAATAGCTTCTTTTCTATTAAATTCAATTGCTTCCTGCAGTGTCTCTTGAAGACTTTCAATGAGTTGCTCGCGAGACGCTTCCTGGCAATTCACGCCTGGTACTTCTTCAATCCAGCCGATCCACCACTCCTTATCCTGTTTAATGATTGCGGTATATTGTGTGTTCATAGTCGATATAGTTTAGCCTTTCCGTGATTTATTTCCACTAG
>JBHHYN010000098.1:0-11369 GCA_046757565.1 Gammaproteobacteria bacterium
AGTTTTTATTCAAAAGTCTTTCTTGTTAACCCACAGATTCTGCTGAAGAGCCGATTTTTTAAGGAAACGGCATGGCCTGAATAAAGGCCTTCTGGAACTCGCCCGCGCCGCTGAGTTGGATATGTTCCGTACGATCGGCCAGCCGCACTGCCTTACGCCGCTGGGCCACAGACACCAGGGCCAGCTTGGCGCCAACCCCGGCGGCGTTACCCACCGAGTGGATCCGTTTTAACGGGACCGCTGGCGTCAGTCCGGCCTTCAAGGCGTTATCCGCATCCAGGAAATTACCGAAGGCACCGGCCAGCAGGACTTCCCCCAGGTCGTCATCCTGAAGGCCCATCGCCTCCATAAGGACAATGGTGCCGGCGCGGATGGCGCCCTTCGCCAGCTGGCACTCGCGCACATCCTGCTGGGTGAAGATGACATCCGCCTCAGCACCGCTATCTTCCGCCCGCGCCAGAATGAAATGGCTATCGCGCCGCTGTGGCGCCTCAATCAACCGCTCCCGCAATGCGGCCGGAACCTCCGGGGATAGCTCCTGATGACGGATGAACGCCCCCGATGAATTCATGAGACCTGACTGGCGCAGTTGGGCGACGATATCGATCAGCGCCGAGCCACAGATCCCCCTGGGTTTGTCTTTACCGATGACCGTATAGCGGACATCGTCGTCGATCCATACATGGTCGATGGCGCCCGCTGCCGCCCGCATGCCCATCTTGATGCGCGCCCCCTCAAGAGCAGGGCCCGCAGGCGCCGAACAGGCGATGATGCGCTTTTTATTACCCAGAGCCATCTCGCCGTTGGTGCCGACATCAATCGCCATACGATAGCCATCGCCCTCGGCGATCTTGCTGGCCAGCATGACCGCAACCGTATCGGAACCGACAAATCCGGCGATATTTGGCAACACGAACAGGGGTACTTCGGGGCGCAGTTCGAGACCAAGTTCTTCTGCGGTTACCGCTACGGCGCCGCGGATTACCGGGGCATAGGGTGCCAGGCCGAGGCCGGTGGAATCGAGCCGCAGTAAAAAGTGGTGCATGGCCATATTACCGACTACAATCAGTTCGAGAATATCACTCAATCCAATACCTGCCTCGTCGGCAAGTTCCTGTAGCAATTGGTTGATCTGTCCGATCACCATCTGATGCAATCGGGCAAGACCTTCTGGATTGCGCTGGGCGCGGCCCAGACGGCCGATAATGTCGTCGCCATAGACGGCCTGTTTATTGACGGTCGATGCCACAGCCTTCTCCTCGCCGGTACCCAGGTCGATGAGGAATCCGACGATGGTAGTGGAACCGATATCGAAGGCGACACCATACTGGGAGACCACTGTATCACCGGAATCGATACCGATGACCTGACGGCCGGCAAGGGCCACTGTCATGCCGTTTTTGTCACGGATGGCAGCGGGTAGTTTGCGTAACAGAGACAGTGGAATGTCGGTGGGCCGGTATTTGCGTGGCCAACAGCGGCGCAACCGTTCCCAGTCGGCCACATGCTGCTGTTGGCGGGGATCGGTGTAGGGGATAAAGACCTTGCGTACATTGGGTTGCAGGGTGACCCGCCGGGTCACGCCATGATGCAGTATCTGAACGCTGGCGTGTTCGCCGGACTGTGGCACCTGCACCAGTATGTCCCGCTCCGCCCGCACCTGGCATGAGAGGCGATAGCCCCTGGCGATCTCACCGCCACTAAGGTGCATGAAATGTACCGGCGAGGCAGGTGGCGGCTCTTTTTCGAAACGCACCTTGCACTTGCCACAGGTGCCATTGCCGCCGCAAACGGTATCCACCTCAACCCCTGCTTCAATGGCAGCCTCGAACAAACTCTCTCCCCGGCGCACATTAAAACGCTTACCGGCCGGCTGGAAGGTGATCGTGACCTTGTCTGACCCGGCCTCATCAATGGTTGTCATATCAGATACTTGACCATCGTCTCCAGTTTCATCGGCAAGCAACAGTCCCGGTTCGCTTTTGCTCATGAACGGATCCCAGGTTGCCGTGATGCTAAGCGGAAGATCCGCCTGCGGATTCCGCCACGGGATAAGCATAATCCGCTGTTTCCGCATCGGCGCCGGGCTGAGGGCGTCCTTCCATGATAGCAACAAGACGCCGCTCCAGATCACCGTAGCCCACATGCCGGACCTGCAATTCGAGTCCGAGGGAATCTGCGATTTCCCGCGCCATACTCAGGAGTTTGGCGTTGTCCTTATCCTGACTGTAGTAGATCATACGCCGGTAGTGGGCAAACATGAGTTCGGTCAACTTTGGATGTTTGTCCAGTTTCAGTCCCTTCACAATCAGCTTGTTCCAGGCATGGATCAGGTAGTCGGTGAGGATGTAGGTGCCGGGTTCCTCTTTTACCGCCTTGCGGAAGTCATCACCTCCGTACATCTCGTAACAGTGAGGTCCGACCGGTCTGACGGCGCCTTCGTGCCTGGCCAGGATCGCGTCCAGGTTTTGGGCGCCGCAGTGACCGTAGACAACGACCCGGCGCTCATAGAGGCCGTCAGTCTCATTCAGATGCGCCTCGACCTCCCGTTCGATGCGGCTCGGATAGAGATGGTGGCGGGAATCGACAGGGCGGAAATCGGCATCCCATCCATACTTGTGAATAATGGCGCGGACATCTTTACTCAGCGCCGAGCAAGCGAGAAACAGCGTTTTCGGCGGACTAGCAGGCTGATTTCCCATGCAAGGTCTCCGCAGCCAGTCAGGTTCCGGCCGATGCCTCGTCCGTAGTCATGCGCATGAGTGAGTTAAGTGGGTTAATTCTGCCCTTCGGCCGGATGCGTTGCTGCCGCGCCGTGTAGGCGATGACTGCATCGACCATGGCCATGGCCGGAACGATCTCCAGTTGCTTGACGCCATACATGAAATAGTCCGCACCCATCATCATAATCGAGGTGGCAAGACTGGTCTTGGCCGTAGTATAGCCGAGCTTGCCGTACTTCTCCCTCCCCATGGGCCAGCGGTCGTTGACGATATGGGTGGGTGAGCAACCCGCCGGATAGCCATAGTGATTCTTCAGCATCCAGATAGTCTTGCTACAGGGGCCGGGTTCCACCAGGTCAAGCACCGCCGTATCGAAGATAAACTGGCTGAAGCCGGCTTCGCGAGAGGTTTCCAGACAGCGCTCGGCGATATCGAACTTGCCTTGGAAGGTGGGTTTCTTGGCGTTATGGGTCATCACGATGCAGCTCTTCAAATCCAGATCCTTCAGGGCATCGATCTCCTTCTGCCCCGTTTCCGGGCCGATGGAATTAAACAGGCAGCGATCCTGGATGCCCAGATCCACGGCCTTGCGCGCACCCGCCAGGCGCACCGCCGGGGTGGTCCCATCGATAAAGAAGGGCAATCCTCGTGACGCCAGCCATTCCACATAGTTCTCCATGGCCCTGGGGCTGCCGCCAATCATATCCACGATCATGGGCACTCCAGCCTCTTCGCAAGTGTGCTGCATGCGATCCAGAACGGCGTAGGCCCCTTCCTGGTCAAACTCCCCGGTCTCCTCGTCCAGGATGAGCTTGTCACCCATGTAGAAAATACTTGCCGCCAGGACCGTCGGGTATTCGCCCGGCTGTCCGCCAAACATCACGCCACCGATATCATAGGCGACCTGCTCTGCTTCAAAAACCCACATAATCCAGATGTCTCTCCGGTTGTTTCCAGGAACGGGATGGTTCAGGCGTTGTCCGCCGCCTCGTCGTGCTTGATCCGGTCCAGATCGATGGGATATTCGCCATAGTCCTTGAGCGCCTGCACAAAGGCGTGGATGCTCTCCTTGGGAGTACCCATCGGCACCATGTTGGGTACGATGATGCAACCCTTGTCACAGGGATAGAGGTCCCGGATCACACGCCGCACTTCGGTCCGGATCTCTTGCGGAGAACCTGAGAGGAGGACTTCGTCCTTGACACCGACAATATAGCTCTTGCCGAGCCGCTGTGCGGTTTCACGGTAGGTCTTCAGGTCATTGGAGGGTGCTGTATAGTAGTCCGGCGCCAGGTTGGTCAAGACGAAGCTACCCGTCTCCGCGCTCTTTTCCAGGAATTCGATCCAGTTAGTGGTGACGCCCGGGAGGTTACCGTCACCGGTTGGCGCCAGTCCCCAGTAAAAGTAGATCATCGGTGAGGGTGCGATGGAATCGATCAACGGTTTTACATAAGGTTTTTCGAACTCGTAGAGCTGCTCGGGCCGGAAGTTCGGCACGGCATTCCAGGCGTCGATGCTGATAAAAAAGGTGACACCCAGCGATTTCAAGGCGCGGTACCATTTGATGTTCGCCTTGAGCTGCGTGGCAATGGCCCGGTGAAAATTTTCCGGCTTGCGCCGCATCCAGTTAACAGTGCGTTTAAAACCCAGGGCATTCACGGTTTGTGCGAAGGTCGCAGATGGCGCCGCCAGTACCGGCCAGCCGCGCTGCTTGCCGAGGTCTTCCACCAGCCGCTGATATAATTCGATACGGCGCGGCAGCCGCCCATCGGTGAACGGATTAAATTTCTCAGCGGCCTCTTCCCAGGTATCAAATACCTCCTCATCGCTCATATCATCGAAGTGGCGGACCTTGACGTCACCCGGCACGTTCTCCGGCAGTTTCATCTTTATCAGGCCCATGGCCTCGATCTCCGAGTTCATGGTGTCGATACCCTCACCCAGGGCCTCAAAACCAAACTCCTCGGTCCAGCGTTCCACGACCTCTGCATGCAATTTTGGATCACGCTCGATCTGGCGGCATGTGTAACCATATAGGTTACAGGGGCCGTCGGTAAAGAACGAATAGGTGGGAATGCGGTCCGGTTCGTTCTGGGTGCCGACGAGCAGCGTACGCTCCATGCGGTTCAGTTCCGCCCCGGAATCGCGTTTTTCCAGGGCCGCTTTCACCATGGGCATCATCATGCCGGCCTGATCCTCCATCGAGGGCCAGTCTTGCAACGGATCCGACCACTCTTCATGGGGTTTGATCTGCTCTACCAGTGACATTCTTTCTTCATATGTTGACATCGAACTCCCCCTTCACCCTCTACGGTATGGTGTGTTATTCGCAGGATGATTCATGGGTTAATGGAAAAGAGACGCAGTGCGCAATTGCGGTGATGCTGGACCATGATGGAAAATCAGTTATGTTCAAACTCAAGATCACTAAACGTAAATTTTTCTGCGGCCTCCACCCGCTCTTCAGGCGGGTGTTTCATGATCTCCTTGCACAGGCTAATCAGCTCCCAGGCATCGTCACAGTAACCGTTGGACTTGGCCACCTCCTGCGACCAGCGGCGGTTCACCGCTACCCCACCGGAGAGGATGACCATGCCATCCGTCAGGCCCTCCTCGCGCAGGCGTTCAAACGCCGGGGCAATATTGACCATGGTCGTGGTCATATAGGAGCCGAGGCCAAGAATATCGGGTTTCTCCCGCTTGACGGCCCCAATGATGTCGTCCAGTTCGTTGTCAACACCCAAATCTACGGTCTGGAACCCTTCAGCGGTCAGCATTGCCATACAGATATTCTTACCGATATCGTGCACGTCACCTTCCACCGTGCCCATCATGATTTTGCCACTGTCGTCACCACCGGCACCCAGGCCGGCCAGCAGCACCGGCATCACTACGGCCAGACCGGCCTTCATGGCCTCGCCGGCGAGCATGAGTTCGGGCAGAAAAAACTCGCCTTCATTGAATTTATTGCCGGCTTCCTGGACGCCTGGCGACATTCCGTCCTTGATGATCTCTTTGGGGTCGATATCGGCATCCAGCGCCTGCTGTGCCAGGTCCGCGGCGGACTCCTCCTCACCCCATTGGACCGCGTCGTTAAGTTGTTCGAAGATCTCTTCTTTTGAGGCCATTATGGTTCACTCCTCAGTCGAGGCCGCCAGCCTTCGCCGGGCGGCTCGCATTGTGCTTGCCAGGTTAGGTTAGGTACTATTCTAGTTATAGTCTTTAATATTCTTTACTGCTCATATCAATGCAATAATGATATATATTCCAGATTTATCCTGATGTCAAGAGAGTGTCTGCAGATGGGAAGCAGCGACAGCTTTGCCTGGATCGAGTGTGGCCTGGTGATTGCCACGCCTGATTATGGTGGAATACTGCCTCCAGTCTCACTGGCCTGTTCTGGGCAGCGGGGAGTAATCATCGCACTTTGGCCGGTTAAAATCCGCTATTTGCGATATATTGTTGAATGAACAGACAGAGTAGAATACCGGCGCCTAATTCATGAAAAAACGGTTCGCCGCTTCGGATCCGTTATGATTTTTAACGGTGGTAAGTGTTTCGGCAATCGCCAGATATTTCTTTGCCTCCAGGTCATGATTCAGCTTCTGCTGGACCGATGCCATCAGCCGGTAAAACCGTTCATCGGTTTTGGCTTCTTTTATGGCAAACAGCAGGTGATTCTCCGCCAGCGTATAATCGCCTGCCTCAAATGCCTGTTTCGCCAACGCGTAGCGGTAAAAGGGGTTTCGGTTACGAATCGACTGTGTCTTTTTCAGATAGTATTCATACTTCTCATTGTCGCCGGTAGTTTGATACAGGGCGGCCAGGTTACTCATCGCAACATATTCATTACTATTCAGACCGATAGCATGTAGGTAGGCGGCTTCAGCTGACCGGAAAAATCCGAACCTGCGGTAGAGCGTACCCAGATTTACCCATAGCGAGCTATCCAAAGGAGCGAGTAAAACAGCCTTCTTCAAATAGCGAAACGCATTGACTCTGTCTCCATCATACATATAGTCAACAGCGATATTATTAAAGTGCTGGGCAAACGCCTCCTCATCGGTCAAGCGCCTGGCCCTGAGGAGTTTAAAATCTTTCGGGGCCTTGACATCGACTGTCACGCCGGTTTGTGTATGGGCCGGTTGTATCAGGACATTGACATGCCTGGAGAACAGAAAACTGTTTTCTTCCTTCACTGCCGTCCAGCTGGGGGGGACCTTCACCTCCTGATAATAGGCATCCAGGCCGGCATAACGGGACAGGGCCACCAGCATATTGGAAAAGGACAAACAGTTACCCCGGCCCTGACGGAACGTATCTCTGGCTGTCAGTGTTTGACTGAAACTGTATTTCATCCCCCCTACGCCTGGGGAAAAGAGCGCTGATATCAGCATTTGAAGCTGCACTAAATCATGCCCCGAACCGCCGGCAAACCTGTCTACGAAATGCATCATGTCCGCATCCAGTTGCAGGATATCCTGTTGGGGCAGATCAAGATGTTTGGCTTTAGCGCCCAACAGGACCGCTCCACTGAGCAATGACCTGACCTCCGGATCATTAAGACCGGTCTTGCTTGAAGAGATGCTGCAAGCCTGTAGCAGTAACAGGACAGCCAATAACAGTGCGAATCGCCTCTCGATGCTTGATGCCAAGCCAGGACTGTCTATCTCATTCATAAGGGGTGGTAGAGACACTATTTTACGGAAACATGGCGCTTGTAGTCATACACGTTAACAATAGAAGTATAGTAAATTGCAAGCGCTGCGAAACGCCTCCAGTGCACCCGGGCAAGCGATTCGATTGTTTTGATATGACAAAGCGTTGAAGATATCTCATGCTCGTTCGGCATGATAATTCCATGCCATCCCAAGGGGAACGCAGGGATACGAGGGATCTTACGCATTCCCAAAACAGGTGCGATAATCAGAAACACCCATTTTGCCGTCCCTGGACAGTGGCGAAAAATTTATCCCTAGCTTTTGTATTGCCTGGTATGATTCCACTGCTGCCTGATTGGATAGCCGCCCGGCGTTGCCCACAAATCGCATCCTGCCAGGCTTAACATATTATTTTACCGTATAGCCGCGTCCTTCCAGACAGGCGCTGATAGCGCGATTATAGTCACTGCGCAGTTGCCGGATTTCTTCAGCTTGCTGTACCTGCCTGTCAGCCTGCCTGCGCCGGTATTCTTCGTGGTCCCTTGCCCGAGCCTGGTAGGCGAGGGTATGGAAGGCGCCGGCCAGGGCGCCAACACCTGCGCCAATAGCCGCGCCCTTGCCGGCATCACCGCCAATTGCTCCGCCAACAGCACCCAGGGCCGCACCACCTGCCGCACCGGTTATCGGATTGATACCGGGCCGGTATGGGTGATGGCCTCTGCCTGGATAGGTATGCCGTACGGGCAGGGGCGCCTGATAGGTGCTGGGGTCGAAGCCGGACTGCTGCGATGCCCAGACATGACACTCATAGCGGTCACGCCGCTGTTTCTCCTGGTCCTGTCCATTATTTGGATAGATATAGAGATCGGTTGCAGCGGCTGCGTTACCACCGATACAAAACAACAGAGATAGTATTAACACGCGCATGATTATTCTCCTGATTTACTGGTCATTGCTGGTTTGAACGATGTCATTACCTTCTCTCTTAGAGAGAAAGATCAGATTTATGTTGTGCAGAAAATAAGGAAGAAATAAGGAATCATTTTATGCGTTCAAATTTATAGCCGGCCCCGTAAACAGAGTGGATCAACTCTTCATTGGGAGCGGCGTTTGTGATCTTTTTCCGCAGTTTCTTGATATGGCTGTCGATGGTTCGATCACTGACAATGCGATGATCAGCATAGATCCGATCCATGAGTTGACTGCGGGAGTAGATGCGGCCGGGGTCACTTGCCAGGATCTTTAATAATTGAAATTCAACAGTAGTGAGATCGAGATCGTTACCGTGTAACTTCGCCCTGAGCCTCGGTTCGTCCAGTTTCAGGCCGGTGGGTGGATGGCTATAATCTTCGGCACTGCGGCGCAGCACGGCCTTTACCCTGGCTACGACTTCGCGGGGGCTGAAAGGCTTGCAGATATAATCGTCTGCACCCAGTTCCAGACCAAGCAGGCGATCGATCTCCTCAACCCTTGCCGTGATCATAATAACCGGCACATCTGAAAATTCGCGTATCTCCCGACAGATCGCCATACCATCCCTGCCGGGCAACATGATATCCAGAAGTATCAGGGCAGGAAGTGAGCCCTTTACGGCCGGCACGACCCGCATGCCATCTGGGACCACCTGTGTTCGATAACCCGACTGCTCGAGATAATCCTGCAGCAGCGAGGCTAATTGCGGTTCATCCTCGACGATCAGAACTGGTCGTTTATTCTCCGGCATCGTTCAGGTCTCACGCGCCAGTTCAACACGGATCCAGAGGCCGCCCAGGGGTGAAGGCCGGGCACTGATCCGGCCGTCGTGGGCATCAACGATATTCCTGCAGAGTGACAATCCCAGTCCGACGCCGCCGCTGGATCGGTTGCGGGACGATTCAACCCGGTAAAGCCGTTCGAACAGGTGGGGAAGTTCCTCCTCGGCGACAGCAGGAGAGGAATCCTTAAAATCAATGATGATTTTATCATGCCGGGCCGATACAACAATTTGCAACGTCCCTCCTGCATTGGTATATCTCAGGGAATTCGTTAGCAGGTTGGTAAACAACTGCTGTAAACGGTTGGCATCGGCAAAAACCATCATTTGATCCTTGTCCTCCTTCTCTTCATTCCTGTTAATAGTAATTTGTTTCTCTGCAAACGCACTCTTCAGACTTGCCAGTGATGCGTCCAGTATTTCATTCAGATTAACACGTTGCTTCCGGTAACTAAGCGCTCCAATATCCGAGAGGGAGAGTTCGTAAAGATCATCGATCAACCTGTTAAGGTTCATGACCTCACTATGTAATGAAGCCATTCTTTCCTGCGTAGGCGAGCGTACACCATCCTGCAACGATTCGATCTCACCACGCAAAACGGAAAGGGGGGTCCTTAATTCATGGGAAATATCGGCTATCCATTGCCTTCTTGCCTTTTCATTCTGCTCCAGTGTCCTGGCAAGAGTATTGAAATCCCGTGATAACTGCCCTATCTCATCATTTGAACGGACGGGTATGCGCACGGAATACTTGCCGGAAGCCAGTTCCCGGGTCGCCCGCGTTACCGTATTAATGGGTTTCACCAGGCGCCGGGCCACAGGCAGGATGAGTATTGTTGAGATGATGATCATGCTCAAGGCAATCAGGGAAAACGCGCGTCCCTGCTTCTGCGTAAAACGAAGATCGTGCGTATCGGATAATTTTTTCCTTGGCCGTATCCCCAGATAACCGACGACCTGCCCGGCGACGCGTATGGGCCTGATTTCCAGTCCATCCGGATTTTGCATGCGTCCGATTACCACATGTTTATTCTGGTCCAGAAACACCAGCCGCGCTCCGAAACGCATTGGTCCCCTGGCCATCCAGCGTCTGCTTTCGGGGGGCACATTACGGCTATATCCACCCAGTCCCTCCCTTGATGGTGGAAGTGAATGGTCCGAATCGTATACGCCATGGGAAGGGGGGCGCGGCGCATTTACACCGGCTTGACGCCTCTGCCTGAGCCGTTCCCGTATCGCTTCCGATTTCATGGCGCTGGATATCTGTAGCTCACGCCAGCGCTGCCGGTCGCCTCGCAGGAATTCCCAGCTACCCTGCTGTTTATATTCATCGGCCAGGGCGGCAACAAGATTTTCATGGACTTCCTGCTCAACGGTATTGACATACTGGAGGAAACCACGTTCAAAGCTCCAGTGGATCAGGAATAACATACAACCGGCGAGAGAGACCGCAGCAATGAAAAATGTCAAAAGAAGCTTGTATTTAATACCAAAGTTCATCCGGGTAATCTGGCCTTTCAAGATGGCTACCGTGAGCGACGCGTATTTAATGTAGATTTTGAATTTTAACTACAAGTTTGGGTGGACTTTCATACTATTTACAGATTTACACTGGCGCTTCCATATTTTTTCCTTATTTTGCTCCTATACTTTTTATCCAAAGCTGCTATTTCCGGCATTTGATTTTTTGCACCAGCATAAATATCAGCAACCATTTTTAATACAGGAGAGAACCATGAAACAGTTCATTACTCTGCTCGTTACTGCTTTCATCTTTGCCCAACCTGCCTTCGCGGAACATGGAGACAAGGGAAAGCATATGGATAAACGAGGGCATCACATGGACCGTATGATAGAGGAACTACAGCTTAATGGTGACCAGGTCGATACGTTTAGGCAGATAATGAAGGAGCAACGGGGAAAGCACCGCGCAGTATTTCAGGAGATGCGTGACCAGATGAAACCTAAAATGGAAGCCATTCATGAAGAAACCAGACAAAGGTTATCGACTGTACTCAATGAGCAACAACTGCAACGTTTCGATGAAATGACAAATAAAATGCGTGAGCGCATGGAGAAAAGAAAGTTTGGACATCACCAACACAATCAGGAATAGCCATCACTAATCAGTTCAGAATATCCATACAGGAATTACTCCCCCTGTCTCCTCTTAATTTTCTGGGTCTTCAGCAGAATCTGTGGGTTGATATATAAACAGTAGCCCGTCATTCC
>JBHHYN010000099.1:0-11290 GCA_046757565.1 Gammaproteobacteria bacterium
GGCCTCATTGAAGCAAAAAAAAATAAACAATTAAATACTCAAGCAGGAGAGTTTTCCGCAGCGTTACGCTGCGGCCTCATTGAAGCACATTTGTTATAGAAAGCAATATGCCCCCAAGTATTATGTTTTCCGCAGCGTTACACTGACGCAATGGGTTGAGTTAAAGAGAACATTACTGGATATCTATGATCCTGTAATAGACAGCCTGCGTTTTTATTATCTTGGCGCTAAATGGAAGCGAAAAGTGGAACACCATGGCGCAGAGAAAACGCCAGATATAATCAGAGACACCTTAGATTTTATAGCGCTGCCAACCCTATGCTCTCATTATAAACCTGAGAAGTTAGCGCATATCCTGGTCTTAACTGTTGTCATACAGTAAGTGAGGATAAGGCTGTCCGCGCCCCACGTGGGCGCGTGGATTGAAACTCGTCGGGGTAGGGTTACAGCTGGCCCGTTGGTACCAGGTTTCGGTTGCCATTACGAGCCAGGGATGCTTATGACAGGGTAAAGTTTTTTCAGAACTTTTCAAAAGGGATATGAAAGTCATCAGTCCGGAGTGTGGGGATGGACTTATCCCGGCCTGAATCTTTGCAACACCAGATCCGGGAGGACACGATAATGTCTTAGATTTCCGGTCATTAGAATGAGCCCATTTACGGTTGCCGTAGCGCCAATTAAGGCGTCAGCCAGCCTGAGTGAATGACTCAAAAAATATTGTTCGATGTATGCAACAGCTTTACCGGAAATTTCTTCACTAATTGCCAGAATTGGCGTGTCCCAGTTTTTAAGTGTTGCACGCAGTACCCGGATTTCTTCCTTGTTACGCATACCTTGCAGCAATTCCATATAAGTCACGGCTGAAATGGCGAACTCGTCAAGCTTGTGCAAGGCATTGGCTGCGCGGGAACTGCCACGCATGTACCAGACGACAACATCAGTGTCGATCAGCGTCACACTCGTCCACTCCGCAGTGAATCGATGAACGCATTGACATCCTGCACTACCTTGTTTTCCTTCCAGATACCGAATAGCCCGGTATCCTGTATGTTGTTCTTTGCAGTTTTCTTTTGCACCGGCACGATGCGAGCGCAGGGTCTGCCGCGTTTTGAGACAATAACTTCTTCTCCGCGCTCTACGGCATCCAAAATGGTTTTCGTATCCAACCGTAGTGATTTAGCTGTAGTTTTCACGGGAAATTCCATTGATGAAAGTAATACTTCAAAGTATATACTTTAGGATGGCTATTTCAAATAAAGATTATAACGATATGTAGAATTATCACCTGGCGTCACCCCGGCTTATTCACGCGCCTTATTGGCATTCCATCGTAAAGGGGATAGCGTTGACAGCCGTGAATTTCAGAAAGCGGCCATTAGCTGCAATAAATACGTGCCGGGGTATCTATCCGGTCAACGAAAGCTAACAAATTATCCTCTTGATTATATCGGCATGGGAGACAAGAATGAGGCCGTTGCCTATGTCATCGATAACCGGCAGGCATGGCGTGATACGCCCGGTGCTCTGCCCTGGCTGCGGAAAGGAAAGAAGTAACCGCCCGGGCAGGCAGATTGGACATCTTCTCAAGGTAGTCCGGTTCCATCAACCAGGAGCTATCGCTCATGGACTGGAGCGATCCAACTTGTCATTGGCGCTATCGTTGCCTGTAACGTAATCAGAACAGGCTCTGTTGGCCGCCCGGCATTGGGGGTGGCTTGAAGCGTTCAGTAACGAGTTGCCGCTCTTTTCCGTTCAGTCCCGCTTTTTTACATGTGTGCTCAAAACGCCGGCGGATCATCTGTGCATAGACACCTGATCCCCGCATCCTTGAATAAAATGCCGGATCGTTATCCTTTCCGTCCCGGATATCGCGGATCATATTCATGACATGTTTCGCTTTTAAGGGTTCATGCCGCTCTAACCATTCCTGAAACAGCTGTTTGATCTCCCGGGGCAGACGCAACATCACATAGCCCGCCGACTCGGCCCCGGCGGCCGCGGATTTTTCCAGGATGGATTCCATTTCGGTGTCATTCAGGCCCGGTATGACCGGCGCGAACAGGACACCGGTGGGAATACCCGCTGCACTCAGGCGAGATAGTGTCTGCAGCCGCCGCTGCGGGGCGCCGGAACGGGGTTCCATGCGACGCGCCAGGCTATTATCGAGCGTGGTGATAGACAGAAAGACCTTGACCAGTCCCTGCTCGGCCATCGGCGCCAGCAGATCCCTGTCCCGTTCAACCAGGCTGGACTTGGTGACAATACTCAAGGGGTGCCGGCAATCCGATAACAGTTCAATCAACCGGCGCATGATGCAGTAGCGCCGCTCAATGGGTTGATAGGGATCGGTATTGGTGCCAAAAGCAATCGTGCGGCACCGGTAGCCCGGTTTGCCCAGTTCCTTTTGCAATAACCCGGGGGCATTGGTCTTGGCGAACAGCTTCGTTTCAAAATCAATGCCCGGTGACAGGTCCAGGTAGGCGTGAGTGGGCCGCGCATAGCAATAGATGCAACCGTGTTCACATCCCCTGTAAGGATTGATGGAATGCTCGAATGGAATATCCGGTGACTGGTTGCGGGTAATGATCGTACGGGCTTTCTCAAGCGTAACCGTCGTGGCCAACGGTACCGCTTCTTCCTTACCATACCAACCGTCATCGATCGATTCGCGGCTATTCTCCAGGTAGCGGGGCTGCACGGACGACACCGTACCCCTACCCTTTGCCTTCCCCGCTGGTATCTCGCTCATGGCTGTGCGTATCCATGGAAATTGGATTGCTATTCTGAATCGGGACAGAGACAATGCCTGCTTATGTTAACATCGATCCTGACCGAGATTCTTCTGATCATTGTCCTGCTCCTGGTGTTATGGATGACATTCAGGATAGCGGGTCTATCCAGCCAGCGCGACGCTGTCACCCGTCTTGATACCCGGCTGGAGGAACAGACCCGGCGTATTGCCGGCGTTGAAGAGCATATGGGACAGTTAATAATGGAGCAGCAGCAGGCAATATTAAAAGCAAGAGAAGAACTGCGGATGATCCTGGCCGAGCACGGCAACCGTTTTGAGAAACGGCAAGGTGAAGCCCTGCAAAGTCTGTCCACATCGCTGCAGACGGGCATGACCCATATCCAGAAACAGGTCGGTGAACACCTGGCTCGTTCCAGTGAAGATCTGGGCAAGCGCATGCAGGACCTGACCCGGCAGACTGACAAGCGGTTGCAGGAGATCAGTGGACAGGTGGAGAAACGTCTGGCGGAAGGATTCGAAAAAACCACCGCCACCTTCACGGATATTTTGAAACGGCTGGCGCTCATCGACGAAGCCCAGAAAAAGATCACGGAGTTATCCGGCAACGTGGTCAGCCTGCAGGAGGTGCTGGCCGATAAACGCTCCCGCGGCGCCTTTGGAGAGGTACAGCTAAGCTCACTGGTCGGCAATGTCCTGCCTGAAGACAACTACCAACTGCAATATACCCTGCCCAACGACAAGATCGCGGATTGTGCCCTGTTTCTGCCTGAACCCACAGGCACGGTGATTATCGATGCCAAATTTCCACTGGAGTCCTACCGCATTATGACGGATTTCGATGTGGCTGAATCGGAACGTAAAATGGCGGCGCGCCAGTTTAAACAGGACATCTCCAAACATATTCAGGATATCTCGGAAAAATATATCATCCCCGGGACGACTTCGGACGGCGCTGTCATGTTTATTCCCGCCGAAGCGGTGTTCGCCGAGATCCAGGCGCACCACCCGGACCTGGTTGACAAGGCACACGCCGCCAGGGTATGGATGGTCTCACCGACCACATTGTGGGCCACACTGAATACGGCCAGAACGGTATTAAAAGATGCCGCTACGCGCGAACAGGTCCATATTATCCAGGAACACCTGGGTTATCTCGGCAAGGACTTTGCCCGTTTCCAGAAACGCATGAATGAACTGGCGGTCCATATCAAGAAAGCACACGATGATGTCGATAACGTCAACCGATCCGCAAAGAAAATCACTTCCCGGTTTGAGAAGATTGAACGTGTTGAACTCAATAATGATAACCAGGTCACATTAACGTCAGTGCAGATGGACGACCAGGACAAGATATCATAGTATTAAAGTCTGAAATGATTAACTGAATCAGTTAACAGCCGTCCATACCTTACTTAACACGTAAAGACACTATCCTGTCACCCCACTGCCCGCCAATGGCTGAATTAAAAGCAATTATTTTTGACATGGACGGCACTCTGGCCGATACGGAAGAGATCCACCGCCAGGCGTTCAATCAAACCTTTTCAGAATTCGGGTTTGACTGGCAGTGGTCGAAAGAAGAGTACAAGTTTCTGTTGAGTATCTCAGGCGGCAAAGAGCGGATCCGCAGCTATCTTAAAGAAAAACAGGCCGCCGTTGATGAACATGAAGCGTTATGGAGACTGGCTGAAACCATGCACCAGCGAAAATCCGGGATTTACCGGGAAAAACTGGCTGGTGACCATATCAGGCTCCGCCGGGGCGTAGGGCGCCTCATCTCGGAAGCAAAAAATGAAAACATTGCTCTCGCGATTGCCACCAGTTCCTCCAGGGAAAACCTGGAGACACTGTTACATACTACCCTTGGTGACCAGGCTATATCGTGGTTCGATGCCATTGTCACCTGTGATATCGTTGAGGACAAAAAACCCTCACCGGCCGCTTATCAACTGGCGCTCGCGGAACTCGGCGAGAAACCACAAGATTGTATCGCGATAGAAGATACCCGTAACGGCAACCTGGCGGCTTTGGCGGCCGGATTAAAGACCGTAATTACCACCCATTATTTCACCGTCGACGACGATTTTGCAGGGGCCTCTCTGGTGCTGGATCATCTGGGAGAACCGGGTCAACCCTTTTCTGTCCGCGCCGGTGATGCACCCGGGGCTGGATACGTGGATATCCCGCTGTTGCAATCCATCCTTTCAACAGAACATTCGTTCGAGACAGACACTGCCTGGAATCCTGAAATCGCCTTTGCGGTCAAATAGGCAGCCTGCCCCTCAATCCCGATAATCACTTAATCACCAGAAATGCTGCCGTATTTCCCCGCACGATTCTGAGTAACAGCGCCTCTTTGCGCCTGTCCACCAGCCGCAAAAATTCCTTCAGGTCTTTCACTACAGTATGGTTCACAGAGGTCACGAGGTCACCACTGCGCAGGCCACTGCGCCACGCCGGACTGCCCCGTTCAACATTCAGGATCACCACACCGGTAACCTTGCCGTAATAGGGATTGTCCTTCTCAATATCTCCCACAGTCACACCTTGCAGGCGTGGATTGACGGCGCCCGGTGTATTGGTATGACCTTTCCCTGACACAACATTTGTTGTCAGGGTCAAGTGTTTACCATTGCGCAGAATGTCAAAGGTGATTTTGTCGCCGACCGGCAAAAGCCCGATATGGTTACGGGCATCATGTGCGTTTTTTACCGGCTTTTTATTGATCGCGGTAATAATATCACCTGCCATTAACCCGGCCTTCTGTGCGGGAGAATTCGGAATAACACTATTGATCACCGCCCCACTCTGGTTCTTGAGACCGAACGCTTCGGCGAGATCAGGGTTCAGATCCTGGGCCTGTATCCCGATGAAACCCCGCTCAACTTCCCCTTTTTTTATTAATTGATCGGTGATCTGCATGGCGAGGTTGATGGGGATGGCAAAACCGATCCCGATATTGCCCCCGGTTTGGGAAAAAATGGCCGTATTGATGCCAATCAGTTCACCACGAAGATTAACCAGCGCCCCGCCGGAGTTGCCCGGGTTGATGGAGGCATCGGTCTGGATAAAGTCTTCATAACCCTCGATACCCAGCCCACTGCGGCTCAGTGCGCTGACGATGCCTGATGTCACCGTCTGACCCAGACCGAACGGATTACCGATGGCGACAACGAAGTCGCCGACCCGCAATGTGTCCGAGTCCATTGGCTGAATGTCGGTCAGCTTTTCCGGAGGGATTTTGATAACAGCAATATCCGTTTCCGGATCGGAGCCGATGATCTCCGCTTCCAGATGCCGACCGTCTCTCAAGGTAACCATAATTTGTACGGCATTGGCGATAACATGATTGTTGGTCAACACCAGGCCGCGCTTGGCATCGACGATGACGCCCGAACCGAGACTTTGGGTCTTTCGCTCTATTGGCCGGTTGGGGATGTTAAAAAAACGCCGGAAAAACGGATCGGCGAACAGGGGATTCAGTCTGAGTTGTATGCGTCCTTCGGTGGCGATATTTACAACCGCGGGCGTGACCCGTTCCAACATCGGGGCCAGACTCGGCATTTTACCACTACCCACCAGCGGAGGTAATGCCGCATGGGTGAGGTTGCTCGCGAAAACTATATAGATAGCGGCGATGACAAGATTGAATTTTTTCACACCCATAGTCATTTATTCCTCACCTGGTTAGCTCCAGTTGCCAATACGGCCATTAAATTCGGTTGCAGTAACGCATTCATTAGACACGAATTTCCGCCCGTAGAAAAGAAAAAGGCGGGGGAGCCCCGCCTCTAAATTATCAGGTTTTAGTGTTTTACCGTTATCCGGCGAGGCTGTACCTGCTCCCGCTTGGGTAATACAACCTCCAACACTCCATCCTTGCCCCGCGCCTCAATTTTGTCGGGATTGGCGCTGTCCGGCAGGCTGAAACGGCGGTAGAAGGTACCATGGGCGCGCTCCACCCGTTTGTAGCCTTCCTTCTCCTCTTCCTTTTCAACCTTGCGTTCACCCTTGATGGTCAGGACACCGCCCTCCATGGTGATCTCGATATCCTTCGGATCGACACCTGGAATATCGGCCAGGATGACAAAGCGGCTATCCTCTTCCTTGATATCCACTGCCGGGCGCCAGTTACTGGTCACGACATGTGAATTATCGTCTCCCAACACGTCGTTGGTTAACGGATCCCACTGTGCCAAACGGTTCAATTCTCTCTGGAACCGCTCAAACAGGTTATAGGGTTCATATCTAATCAGTGACATACTGCACCTCCTTAAATCATGTTTTACTGTCTTGTTGCTAGATATGGGTTCTGAACAATATTTTTCAAGATCCATTCGCAATTTTTTACAGCATCATTCACAATTCGGGCATGGCACAGGCAAGCTATTTTTCCAGGATATTCGGCTCCTCGCCGGTCAGCCCCCTCCAGCAACACATCGAAAAAGTTGTGCTGTGCGTTGAGGAACTGCTTCCCTATTTCCAGGCGGTGATGGAGCAGGACTGGGAACATGCCTCCCACATCCAGGCAAATATCGCCCATTACGAGAACGAGGCCGACGACATAAAAAATGAACTCCGCCTGCACCTGCCATCGAGCCTGTTCATGCCGGTTGACCGCAGGGACGTCCTGGAGGTGCTGGACCTGCAGGACCTGATAGCCAACAAGGCCAAGGACATCTCCGGTCTGGTGCTCGGCCGTAAAATGTCCCTCCCGAAGGAACTGCATGAAGCCTACATGAATTTTCTGACCCGCTGCATCGACGCCACCCGGCAGGCCAAGGTCGCTATCGATGAACTGGATGAACTGGTTGCCTCGGGATTTCGCGGGGACGAGGCCGACCGCGTCAAGACAATGATTTCAGAGCTGCATAAAATCGAGGACGAGACAGACGATATTCAGGTCGCTATCCGCGCCCGGCTTTATAAAATTGAAACTAATCTACCGCCTGTTGATGTCATGTTCATCTATGAAATCATGAAATGGACCGGCGATCTGGCAGATGCCGCGCAGAGCACTGGTAATCGAATACAGTTGATGCTTGCCAAATAGATAACAAAAAATAATAAATCGTGGAACACGCAACACTGTTTTTTATACTGGCAGGTTCGTTCGGCCTGTTCATGGCCTGGGGTATCGGCGCCAATGATGTGGCCAACGCCATGGCAACCTCCGTCGGTTCCAGGGCGCTCAAGCTCAGGACCGCAATCGGCATCGCCGCCATATTCGAATTCACCGGGGCCTATCTGGCGGGAGGTGAAGTCACCGCGACCATACGCAAAAGCATGATCGATGCCACTCTGTTGAGCGGCACCCCTGAGTTACTCATTTACGGCATGCTTGCTTCCCTGCTGGCTGCGGGATTGTGGCTTTTGATCGCCAGCCGTTACGGGCTGCCGGTTTCCACCACCCATTCCATAGTCGGCGCCATCGTCGGGTTTGCCGCTGTAGGCATCGGCATGGAGGCAGTAAAATGGGACGAGATCGTCACCATTGTGATGAGTTGGGTAGTATCGCCGGTATTGGCCGGCACTATTTCCTACCTGCTCTTCAGGAGTGTACAGTGGTTGATCCTGAACCGCCCTGATCCCCTCAAGAACGCCCGGCGCTTTGTGCCCCTGTATATCTTCTTCACGGGATTGATCATTGCACTGGTCACCCTGTTCAAGGGACTGAAACATATTGGCCTTCATTTTACGCCGTCAGAAAATTATTCAATCGCTATCGTGGTGGGGCTTGTCAGCGCCATCACCGGGGCATTCCTGATCCGGAATATCCGGCCGCAATCGGGAGGCGATCATCAATTCCTGTTCCAGAACGTGGAACGGGTATTCGGGGTGCTCATGATCTTTACCGCCTGCGGCATGGCCTTTGCGCATGGCTCGAACGATGTCGCCAATGCCGTGGGCCCGGTTGCTGCGGTAGTCGGGATCCTGAACAGTGGAGGGGATATAGGGCAACATGTGCCCTTGCCTCCCTGGGTGTTGCTGCTCGGTGGAGTGGGTATCGTTGCGGGATTGATGACTTACGGTCATAAAGTTATCGCTACCGTCGGCAAAAGGATAACCGAGCTTACCCCGAGCCGGGGTTTCTGCTGCGAACTGGCCGCATCAACAACGGTGGTCCTTGCCTCCAGCACCGGTATACCCGTCTCAACGACCCATACACTGGTCGGGGCCGTACTCGGTGTCGGGCTCGCCCGTGGGATATCGGCCCTGAACCTGGGCATGATAGGCTCCATCTTCATGTCCTGGATCATCACCCTTCCCGCCGGCGCCATACTGGCGATCATCTTCTTTTATATACTCAAACACACTTTGGCTTGAGTCATAAGTCTGGAATCATAAGTCATAAGTCGGGAGTCCTAAAGTAGCGTGATTTGAAATTTTTTAAAATGACTCACAACTCCGGACTCTCGACTCTCGATTTTTTCTAGATCCAGTAAGCCGTCCCGGTCATTACCCGCGAGGTGAGCCGCATTGCCTGCTTGACTGCACCGGGTAATTCGGCCGCACCGGCGGCCAGGGCGACGGTTGCATGATGTCCCTCATCGGCCTGCATCTGCTCGATAATGGCGCGGCTCCGCAAATCCCCCCCGGGTATCCGTTGCAGATGGCCTTGCAGGTGCCTGACGACCTGGCGTTCGGTCTCGGCAATAAACCCCAGGCTCCACTTGTCTCCGCAGAGGCCCGCTATGGCGCCGATGGTAAATGAACCGAGATACCAGAGCGGATTTAAATAACTGGTATGCCCCCCAAGTTCCCCGATTCGCTGCTCACACCAGTGCAGATGGTCCACCTCTTCCGCTGCAGACTGTTTCATTGACGCTCTTACCCCGGGATCACCTGCACTCAGCCCCTGCCCCTGATACAAGGCCTGGGCCGATACCTCCCCGGCGTGGTTGACCCGCATCAAGCCCCCGGAAAGCCGCTGTTCTGACTTGCTCAGGGGATAATCCTCAATCCCATCCGCCGGATTCGTCCGCTCGCTGCCGGATTGCCGGCCAAATATTGTCCGCAAGCCTCGATCCAGACCCAGTATCATCCTGTCCAGCGTATCATAGTGACGTTCCGGCATGCTCATACCCCAGGGTAATTCAACACCGCCATTATACCTGCGGGCCGGTAGAAATCGCAGCCTTCATATTGACAGCCCGGGGGCCAATCCGTACTATTGCCCCTCTTTTTTCCCGGGCATGAATCTATTTTCGATGAAAACCTTCACCGCAACGCCTGCAGATATCAAGCGCGACTGGTATCTGGTTGATGCGAGTGGAAAAACACTCGGCAGACTGGCAACCGAGATTGCTCGGAGATTGCGTGGCAAACACAAGCCGACGTACACGCCCCATATGGATACCGGCGATTATATCGTCGTCATCAATGCCAGGGATGTCAGGGTCACCGGTAACAAGGCCACTGACAAGATGTACTACAGCCACTCCGGTTATCCCGGCGGACTTAAGTCCACTACCTTTGAGAAGCTTATCCAGTCAAAACCGGAACGTGTCATCGAAAAAGCCGTGAAAGGCATGCTGCCCAAGGGACCGCTCGGGCGTGAAATGTTTCGAAAACTCCGGGTATACCCGGCTGCGGAACACCGGCACTCCGCCCAACAACCCAAACCGCTGGAAATCTAATCAATGGCCACACAGACTTACTACAGCACAGGGCGCCGTAAAAGTTCAACCGCACGGGTATTCCTGACTCGGGGCAACGGCAAAATCAGCATCAACAACCGTACCCTTGACGACTATTTCGGTCGTGAGACCGGACGTATGATCGTGCACCAAGCCCTTGAGAAAGTCGAGATGGTGGATCAATTCGATATTAAAGTAACCGTCAGCGGCGGAGGCATATCCGGACAGGCCGGGGCCATTCGCCATGGCATTACCCGCGCACTCATCAAATACGACGACAGCCTGCGTAGAACACTGCGCCAGGCCGGCTTCGTCACCCGCGACGCCCGAGAAGTCGAACGCAAAAAGATCGGCCTGCATAAGGCCCGCAAGCGACCGCAGTACTCAAAACGGTAAATCCACTTTAAAGTTGAAAGTGTAAAGCATGGCATGGATGCCTTTGAAGACCTCGAAGTATGGAAGCGTAGTTCCAAGCTTGCTGTTGATATCTATGCCACTCTTAAAACCTGTAAAGATTATGGACTGAAAGATCAAATTGTACGCGCTGCTGTTTCCATTTCGTCCAATATTGCTGAAGGTTTCGAGCGCAATTCAAACAAACAATTTGTCCAATTTCTTCAAATTGCAAAAGGTTCGTGTGGAGAATTCAGATCACAATTATACATCTGCGCAGAGATTGGAGAAATCAACATCGATAAAACAAAACAGCTACAGCAAGATACTATAGAAATTTCCAGAATGCTACAGGGTCTGATTAACCACTGTCGTCGCAATGAAATCAATTAATCTTTTCAACTTTGCACCTTCATTTTAAACTCATAGGGATCACCTGTTAATCTTTCCGGGTCTTCAGCAGAATTCGTGGGTTGATATATAAACAGTAGCCCGTCATTCCCGT
>JBHHYN010000100.1:0-11270 GCA_046757565.1 Gammaproteobacteria bacterium
GAAGCATTGCTCAGGTTGACATAGCTAAAGGTGAATTGTCTTTATGGGAGGGCCTTCTTAGATCACCCATCTTAACGTCTAGTATATTCAATATGTAATAATTCAAATATATAATGAATTAATTCGTTCTTAATATAGTAATGCTCTCCAATCTAGTATATTATTAACGTAATTATTCAAATAATACATGAATAAATACGTACATAATATACTATGGCAGCAACCGGAATAGGCAAGATCGACCGCGAGCGTCTTTCCTCTATATTACGAGGTACAAAAGGGACAATATCCGTGTCTGAAGCGGCAGATATTCTGGATCTGCCCGGGATCGACGTGGCGAAAATGTTATCGCGCTGGGCTAAAAAAGGCTGGTTATCGAGAATACGCCGGGGCTTGTATATCCCGGTCCCGCTCGAATCAAAAACAGCGGATATCCCACTGGATGATCCCTGGGTTATCGCGGCCAGACTTTATGAACCTTGTTATATCGGTGGTTGGAGTGCAGCGGAATATTGGGGCCTGACGGAGCAGATATTCCGGACAATAGTGGTGATGACCACGCAACGGCCACGGGATAGAACACCATCTATAAAAGGCACGGACTTTTTATTACGTACGGTTCTCGATAAAGCCATGTTTGGGTTAAAACCCGTATGGCGTGGACAGGTAACGGTGAATATTTCTGATCCAACGCGAACGCTTCTTGATATGCTGAGCGATCCGAAATTAGGTGGGGGAATACGTTCAGTTGTAGACATTCTTAGTAATTATTTACAATCTGAAAAAAGGGATTTGGAGCTACTTATTAACTATTCTGATCAATTGGGTAATGGAGCGGTATTTAAACGATTGGGTTTTTTGCTTGAGAGATATGCGGCGGATGAACAATCAATTATTCTACAATGTAAAAATCGGTTAAGTAGTGGTAATGCCAAACTCGATCCGAAATTGAAAACTGATAGATTAATTACGCGTTGGCGCTTATGGGTGCCGGATGAGCTTGTATATGGAAAAAAATCCGAAAAGGCTTATATAAATGAAATAGGTATCGTGAACATTGGTGATATCCCGGTTTCCCGCAATGCGTTATCAGCAATACTTGAGCGCTACCATATCAAACGGCTGGCCTTGTTTGGTTCTGCTGTTCGAGGTGAATTAACACCATCGAGTGATATCGATTTGCTGGTTGAATTTGAGCAAGGCAAGGCCCCCTCTCTCGGAGGTATGGTCATGATTAACGATGCCTTCAGTACGTTACTGGGTGGCCGTAAGGTTGATATTGCAACACCTTCAATTTTGAATAACCCATACCGCCGCCGTGAGATAGAGAAAGATATGGAACTACTGTATGCCGCTTGAAGACAGAGATGCCGCCTATTTATGGGATATGCTGCAGGCGGCAAAGGAAGTTGAGGGAATGATGGAAGATTATGATCTTGCCGGTTTTCTTAATAACCGCATGTTACAGAGAGCTGTAGAACGAAGCATCGAAATTATTGGTGAGGCTGCAAGGCGTGTCTCTTCCAATGGTCAACAGGCAACATCCGAGATCCCTTGGCGTGAAATTATCGGGCAACGCAATATTCTTGCCCATGAATATGGCCAGATCGATCATGAATTACTTTATAAGACAGTTGTAGATGACATCCCTGAATTAATCCGTTATCTGGGAAAGGCATTACCGCCTATTGAAGGAGAATAAATGATCCCGGCGGATAGAATAAAACCAGGTCCTGACCGGGGACATGGGTAACACTTTCGGCATGAAGGGGTTATCTATGTCCCCGGTCAAGACCTTGGCAAGACTGGTGCCGGATGAGAGATTCGAACTCCCGACCATCCGCTTACAAGGCGGGCGCTCTACCAACTGAGCTAATCCGGCTTCGTTATAAAATTTCAGCCTGATATCAAGACTACGCTAACCCGGCCGCTACGGACTCCGTCCTCTCACGGCACTTGAACTCCTGTTCATCGTCCAGGACTCGTTACGTGACACCGCCCGGAACATCCCCGGCAAGTGCTCCAGACTTACCCTGCCTCCTGCTTCCATGCCACCGTGTCAGGGCGCACACACCGGGGCAACAGGCGGTTCATCAGGAAACGCTTCTTTAGCAATCATCGGGATAACTGGTTATTATCGTTATTATAGCGTTGTTGATTCAACCCTGTTGTGTCGAAATCAAGAATAATACGGAACCTTGTCACGCATTTTTTTATTGTGAAGAGATCATCTATTCTGGCGCTCCTGTTGTGCTTCACTGGTTGTGCGAATTATACCTATCAGCCTGATCCCGTCGAACCGGAAGCAGTGCTTGCCAAGATCCTCTCCAGGGATATCGATGACCCTTCATTCAGGCAGTTCATGCAGGCGAATGATTATGACGTCAGTCAGTGGCCGTTGCCGGAATGGGACCCGGACAGTCTCACCCTTGCCGCCATCTATTTCAATCCGGATATGAGGCTGGCCTTTGCACAGCTGCAGGTGAGACAGGCCGAGGTGCAGACAGCGGCCCAGCGTATAAATCCCAATGTCAGCATCCCGTTGGAATATCACAGCGATACGTCCGGTGGAATCTCCCCCTGGTTGACCGGTCTTGTTCCGGATTTTGTTTATGAGAGAAAGGCGAAAAGGCTGGCGAGAATAAACCATGCCAGGGCGCAGATAGAGACGGCAAGGATCGGGTTGGAAGAAACCGGATGGCAGTTGCGCTCCCGGTTAAGAGTGGCATTTATCGATTATTATGCCGCGCTGAGGCACAGGGATCTTTTACGGATCGAATTGCAATTAATGGAGAAGATAGTAAAACTGCTGCTGAGGCGTCAGGAGCTGGGTCAGGCAAGTAGCTTTGAGGTCAGTACGGCCCGTTTGGAAATGCAGCAACTCAAAGTAAGGCTTGCCGATCAGGGACTATCGATTAATGACTCGTTATATGCACTGATCAGGTCAACCGGACTCCCCGCAGACAGGTTTGGCGAGATGAGTTTCTCTTTTTCAGAGATGGAGCTCCTGCCCCGTGCGGAAGATCTTTCCATGCCCTCTATCCGCAACATCGCCCTGAAAAAACGTTTTGATGTCAGAAGGGCGCTGTCTGAGTATACTGCCAGCGAGGAGGCGCTAAAACTGGAGATCGAAAAACAATATCCGGATATAACTCTTTCTCCGGGGTTTGTTTTTGATCAAAGTGACAAGATTTGGTCACTGGGCAGCGCCTGGATACTGCCACTGTTCCATAATAACCAGGGGCCAATTCAGGAGGCCCTGGCAAAAAGGGAGTTACAGCGGCTGCAATTCCTTAAATTACAGACCGCAATCATCAATGATCTGGGTATGTATCGGAACCGGTATCTGAAATTGCTCGGCTCGTTGCGCGACTCCGGGGATCTTGTCGCACAAATGGAAGAGAGGGCCGCGCAGGCAAAAAAGCGATTTGAACTCGGCTATAGTGACCGGATTGAGTGGATGCGATCGAATCTTGAACTGCTCAGGCTGAAGCGGGCATCCTTTGACATAAGAGTCGAAGCCATAAGGACCCTGCAGAAACTGGAAAATGTCTTGCAATACCCTCTGCGTACAGGCTTCGATATTCAGGATATCCTGGAAGAACTGTTTGTAAACAAACCTGCTTCATCGTAGTTACCCGTTTATGAAATTCAGTATCAATATATTCTTTCTGTTGGCGATAACCATTCTTGTTCTGTTCGGCAGAGAGGCGCTGCTTGAACGGGAGAAGACCGCTGAGAGTGAACCGGGCGGTGATGTCCCGGCGCTTAATGATGGAGAGGGTTCCCGCGCTCATATCGAAAACCACAACGACAGAAGAGCGCTGTGGATGCCTGAACCATTACAGGAAAAGAGTGGCATCCGGGGCGGCGAGCCGGAGCAAATGATATACCATCAGGAACTGGCCGCACAGGGTGAAGTAATCGAAATACAATCGTTACTTGAACTTCGCTCGTCCTATAACAGGGTCAGTGCTGAACTGGATGTGGCGAAGGCCGCATTTAAAGTTTCAGAACAGTCGCTTGAACGCCTTAAGCTGTTACATAAGGAGGCCGGAAATATCTCGACCCGCCAATTACAGGATGCGGAGGCGAAAAGGGATGAAGATCAGGCACGGGTCAGGTCCGCAAGGATGCAAATGCAGGACCTGCATGACAGGGCAGTCTATTCCTGGGGAGAGATACTGGCTGCCTGGGCGTTTGATCCCCAATCGCCGGAGTTCAACAGCTTCATCAAACGGGACGAGGTGCTCCTGCTTGTTACCCTGGGTGTAAACCAGGACCTGCCCGGAGATGTGAAGTCCATTTATGTCCAGAAAGACGGCAAGCGGTCACTGGCCCGTCAGGCCTATTTAATCTCTTCGGCCCCACGGACATCCACAATCGTCCAAGGGGCCAGCTATTTTTTCAGGACCCGCTCGGATCAGTTACGTATCGGCATGCGTGTTCATGCCTGGGTCCCCATGGCCAATCACGATCTGTCCGGCGTAGTGATACCTGCCTCGGCAATGGTTTGGTACAACGGAAAACCGTGGTTATATGTCAGGCGGGACGGAGAATATTTTATCAGGCTTGCCATCAACGGGTTTAAAAAAATCAAAACGGGGTGGTTTGTCGAGGAGATGTCACTAACAGATGAGTGGGTCGTCAGCAGTGGCAGTCAAATGTTGTTGTCCGAAGAATTCCGCCGGCAAATCCCTGATGAGGACGATAATCCATAACTTTATGTCATTAGTCATTTGTCTGTTGTCCCTGGTCACGGTCACTTCAATTAATGGCAAGTGACGAATGACAAATGACCAGAGACAAATTTTATGTTAGCCGCCATCGTCCGTTTTTCAATCCATTATCGCGGTGTGGTCATCGGACTTGCCGCCCTGTTGATGATCTACGGCGGCTTCCGCATGTCCAGGAGTGGACTGGATATCTTTCCTGAATTTTCTCCCAAGCTCATTATCGTGCAGACGGAAGCTCCCGGATACTCCTCCGAGCAGGTAGAGGTCCTCGTGACCCGGCCAATCGAAAATGTCCTGACGGGTTTAATCGGCCTCGAGCAGATCCGCTCCGAGTCGATCCAGGGTCTGTCGATTATCACTCTCGTCTTCAAGGAGAACTCGAATATCTATCGCAACCGGCAACTGGTCAGTGAACGGCTCACCGGGATCACCAATCGCCTGCCGGATACGGTTGCCGCCCCGGTCCCGTTACCCCTGGCCTCCTCCTCCGCGACTATCCTGACCATCGGTGTCACTTCAAAAAGCAGGGACCTGATGCAGTTACGGGGTATTGTTGACTGGACGGTTGTACCCAGGATACTCAGTGTTCCGGGTGTTGCCGATGTGAATGTCTTTGGTGGTGACGTCAGGCAACTTCAAATCCAGATCCTCCCTGAAAAACTGATACGATTCGGCCTGAGCATCGATGATGTAATCCGGTCTGCCCGCCGGGCCAGTGGGATCATTGGCGCCGGTTTTATAGAAAATGATAATCAACGTATCACCCTGTCGATCACCGGACAGGCCGATACCGCGGAAAAACTCGGCGCCATCATCATGGCCCGCAACAACGGGGTTAATATAACCCTGGGCGATGTGGCCGTTATTACCCCTGCGGCTGCGCCACCGGTCGGTGCAGCAGCGATCATGACCAAACCAGGTGTCCTCATGATGGTGATCGGCCAGTACGGAGCCAATACCCTGACGGTCTCCAGAAATATCGAGAAGGTCCTTGCAGAACTGAAACAGATCCTTGCGGGACAGGATATCACGCTCTATACCGATCTGTTCAGGCCGGCCAATTATATCGAGACCTCCATCAGGAATATCTCGGGACACCTCATGGTTGGGGGAGTGTTTGTTATTGCCGTGCTGTTTGTATTTCTGTTTAATTTTCGCACCGCGTTTATTTCAGCATTGGCCATCCCCTTATCATTATTAAGTGCGGTTGTCGTTCTGCTCCAGTTCGGAGTTAACCTGAACATTATGATACTGGGTGGTCTGGCCATCGCCCTGGGAGAAGTGGTCGATGATGCCATTATCGACACGGAGAATATTTTCAGGCGGCTCAGGGAAAACAGTAGAGCGTCCGGGCCTGTGCCGCTGGCGGATGTGGTGTTCAATGCCTCAATGGAAGTAAGAGGTTCCGTCGTCTATGCCAGTTTTATCGTTGTCCTGGTTTTTGTGCCGTTGCTTACCCTGAGTGGCGTCGCCGGCCGCCTGTTTTCCCCCCTGGGCTTCTCCTACATCATCGCCATCCTGATGTCGTTGCTGGTTGCCTTGACGGTTACGCCCGCCCTTTGCTATCTGTTGCTGGCAAGAGGCGGTATGCAGTCCCGGGATCCTCCGTTAATCAGGATCATCAAGCCCGCTTACGGCGCAGTGTTGCGGAGAATTTGCAAGGCGCCTGCCTTGACGATTGTCCTCACCTTGCTGTTTTGTCTGGGCGGCATTTCTATTTTGCCGGGTCTCGGTATGAAATTCCTTCCCGATCTCCGTGAAGGGCATTACATCGTACACACGACCAGTGTCCCCGGCACCTCACTGCAGGAATCCATTCGTATGGGTAATAAACTGACGGAAGAATTTCTTCGTATAGCCGGTGTGCGCTCCGTATCCCAATGGGCCGGACGGGCGGAACGTGGCGCCGACACGTTCGGCAGTCACTACAGTGAATACGAAGTGGATCTCGAACCCATGCCGGGTGGAGAACAGCAGCGTGTTATGGACAGGTTGCGTAGAATATTGAGGAATTTCCCCGGCATTCTGTTTGAAGCCAATACCTTCCTGATTGAGCGTGTCGATGAAACCATCTCGGGTTATACTTCACCGGTTGTCGTCAATATATATGGGAACAATCTGGAATTACTCGACCAGAAGGCGAACGAAGTCGCCGCAGTGATGCGTTCCATCCAGGGCGCCACGGATATTCAACTGCGCTCACCGCCCGGCACACCCCAGTTACAGATGCGTTTGAAACCGGACGGTCTGGCCTACCGGGGCCTGCGTCCCCTGGATGTGATCAATGCCGTGCAGGTGGCGTTCGAAGGGAAAACCGTCGGCAAGGTTTACCAGGGCAATAGAGTTTATGATATATCCGTCCTGTTGCCTCCGGCAATGCGGCGTTACCCGGGCGATGTAAAAAACCTTCCGCTGCGTACGCCGGAGGGTGACATGATCACCCTCGGTGATGTCGTGGAAATTACTGAAACCGGCGGCCGCTATAATATCCTCCATCAGGGCACACAGCGCTTACAGACGGTCACGTGCAATGTCAGTGGCCGTGATCTCGGTACATTCATGCAGGAGCTGAAAACTGCCGTTCTGCAACAGGTCCACTTCGATGCCGATATCTATCCGGAATTTACCGGTGCCGCCATCGAACAGGCCCGGGCCAGAAACGAACTGGTTTTATACTCACTGCTGGCGGGTGCGGTCGTATTGATGTTGATCTTTATCGCCACAGGCAGTTTCAGGCACATGTTGCTGATGTTGATCAACCTGCCATTCTCTCTGGTCGGCGGTGTGATCGCCGTGTTACTGGGCGGTGGTACCCTGTCCGTAGGCTCCCTGGTCGGTTTTGTCACCCTGTTTGGCATCACCGTGCGCAACTCGATCATGCTGGTGTCCCATTATAAATACCTGGTTGAAGTGGATGGCAGGCAGTGGGACCTGGGGACGGCGATCCAGGGGGCGCAGGAACGGCTGCCCTCAATATTGATGACCGCGCTGGTCACGGCACTGGCCATGTTTCCTATTGCCTTCAACAGCGACAACCCGGGCCGCGAGATCATGGGGCCGATGGCGGCCATTATCATCGGCGGTCTGGCCTCGTCAACGCTGCTCAACCTGCTGATTATGCCCACTATCATGCTGAAGTTCGGCAGTTTCAAAGCCGGGGTCGGACCAACGTAGCTTTTTGATTAAATTGAAAAAAGAGTTTGAAGACGACAAGTTTTACAGCTTAGAATGCCTTTTTAGAGGATAAAAACAACACTTTAAGGATGAAGACTAATGCCACGAGCCACTCGTTATTTCTTCGGTCTCCGTTCCCGACTCGGCTCTACCTATTCCATCCGTGGAATCGTGCCAAGTTACATCTGGCACATTGTTACTCTCACCCATCCATGGGCTTCGCGACATAAGAACTTCCATGTTCAAAACTCATTGACGCCATAAGAAGGAATTTCCGGGTCTGACCCAAAATAGTAAACCTTCCAATCTGTAAGCTATCTGTAATCTCCTGTGTATTAATCTGGCCTCGTTGTAGTACTCGTGACTACTGTGTGGGAATGGATGCCCGCTTTTTAACTCATCGAGGTGTCGTATGGAAAGTTATATTGTTCGAATCCATCGTCGTGACGAGCAGGATGTTCATCCTGTACGCGGTATTGTGGAACAAGTCGGTGCCGAAGACCAGGATGCCTTCGGAACAATGCAAGAACTCTGGAATATCCTGTCGGTAACGAAACGCCGGAGAAGGAAGCCGAAAAAGAGTACTTCTCCCGGGCGTGAAGTAAATAAGAAACAGGGAAATTCAGGGGATTAACTCATCAAATCAAAACAGGAGATAGTGTCATGAAATCACATACTTTACTGAAATCTGTTTTCTTGAGTGTTGTGACGGTAATTTTTGGATTGACCACACTGGCAGCGATGGCTGGTAGCACCCGAATTACCGGTAAGTTCAGTCAGTCATATAGTAAACAGGAAGCGCTGCCTATACCTCAGGCGCAAGGCCATGTGATCATGCTAACGGAATCGCAGGGCTCAAATTCCAGCACGAATGGATCGGCTTATATGGACGGTGCCAAGGTTGTGATCAGTGAGATCGTTGACCTGGACCGGGGAAACGGACCGCATCAGGGTTACGTGACTCAGACCATGCCCAATGGTGACGAAACAGTGACCCACTTCGATGGTAAGGTGACGACCACCATGACAGCCGAAGGCCAACCCAATACCACCTTTAAAGGCAATTGGAAAGCAATCAGGGGTACGGGACAGTACAGTGGCATCAAAGGCAGTGGCACCTATGTTGGGCGCTTTACCTCTGAAAAGGACTATGTCGTTGATTGGAAGGGTTATTATTTCATTCAATGACATGACGGGAAAGGGCGTACTGGTTTGGCCTCCTCACAGTACGCCCTTTCACATAATCTCCAATTTAAAACTAGACTTAGAGTAACTTTACACTGCTAAAGATGGGAGAGTGAGAGATGAGCACACAAACAGCCTCCAGCAAAGAATTTTCATACTATGACTTTTTACCGGTCGTTGCATCCCCCGCAAAGAGTTCTTTTCAACACCTGGATGAATCGATAAACAGGTTGCGTGAAGGCGCAAGACAATTTGCAAAATTATCGATCGATGAACGCTTACAACTTGCATACTCCATGCAGAAAGGCTATCTCAACGTGGCCGAGCGTAGTGTCAAGGCGGCCTGTAAGGCAAAGGGAATAGGAATAGGCACTCTACTGGAAGGTGAAGAATGGGCAACCGGGCCGTTATGTGTGGTGCGTCATTTGCGGCTGGTTCGCGAATCCCTGCAATCGATTAAACAAACCGGTAATACCACGATTGGTAAGGTCGGAAGAACGATTACAGATAAACTGGCCGTACAGGTCTATCCTGTCAGCACCATTGATGGCATCTTGTTCAAAGACGTCCGGGTCGATGTGCACATGCAGTCCGGTATGACCGAGGAAAAACTCGAATCATCGCGGGCAAGTTTTTATAAACAGCCTGATCATGAAGGGAAAGTTGTGATGGTGCTCGGTGCCGGCAATATCGCGGCCATCCCGTCCATGGATGTGATCAGCAAGATGTTTAATGAAGGCAAGGTCTGTATCCTGAAAATGAACCCGATCAATGCCTATATCGGACCATTTATTGAAGAGGCCTTTGCCGAAGCAATAAAACGGAATTTTCTGGTCGTGGTGTATGGTGGTGTTGAAGAAGGTGAATACCTTACCCGGCATGAACAGATCGATGAGATCCACATTACCGGATCGGACAAGACCCATGATGCCATCGTCTGGGGGCCGCCGGGACCGGAACGTGCAGAACGCATGGCCAGAAATAATCCGGTAATCAACAAGACGATTTCATCTGAGTTGGGTAATGTCTCACCCGTTATTATTGTCTCCGGGCCTTACACGGACAAAGAACTACGATTTCAGGCAGAAGACCTGGCCGGGTCCTTTGGCTGTAACGCTTCATTCCTCTGTTGTGCACCGGTCATGATCGTGACCTATAAAGGCTGGGAGCAGCGGGACAAGTTTCTTGGTTATCTGGAGGAACAACTGGCTTCACTGGAGACAAAAAAGGCCTATTATCCAGGGGCACGCGAACGCTGGAAGACGATTACCGATAGTCATAGCAATGTCAGTACCTTTGGTTCTGTCACAACGGATTCAACACCGTGGACATTAATACGCGGGCTGGATCCGAATAATGTTGATGAGCCGTTGTTTAACAATGAACCGTTTTGCTCTGTACTGGCGGAAACGGTCATCGATGCCGGCGATCCTGTGAATTTTCTGGAGCGAGCTGTGGAGTTTGTCAATAAACGTTTATGGGGGACCTTGACGGCGAATATAATCGTCCATCCCAGGACGATGAAAGACAGCAGACTGTCAGAGGCGGTAGAACGAATGATTTCGGACCTGCATTATGGCACCGTGACCGTAAATTCCAATTTTCATGGTTTTTCCTTTTCCGTCAGTACGCCGCCATGGGGTGCTTATCCCGGGTCGGCACTCAATGATATCCAGAGCGGCCGCGGTTGGGTACACAATACCAATATGCTGGAGGGCATTGAAAAAACAGTGGCACGTTTCCCGTTAACGGCCTTTCCAAAGCCGGCATGGTTTCCCAGTCACCGGACGGCCGATAAATTAATCCAGCGGATGGTTACCCTGGAGGAACATGCCAGTTGGTCGAAGGTACCGGGGGTGGTGTTAACCGCCATGCGTGGATAGAAAAAAACACGAAAAATCGTTCATACCAGTAGCTGAAGATCTGTTCAGCAATGTCGAGTTGACCGCTGCAAAATGGAACGCTGCAGAATTGTTACAACATGACAGCCAGATAAGGTCCGCGGTTAAACTTCTCACGGAAGTGGGTGATTGGGAGAGAATGGCAAAGTTGATCAAGACAGTCGCTGATGAATTAATCGAACAGGGGCGTCACCGGACATTAACAGAATGGCTAAAAAATTGGGTCTTCAGCAGAATCTGTGGGTTAACAAGAAAGACTTTTGAATAAAAACTG
>JBHHYN010000101.1:0-10908 GCA_046757565.1 Gammaproteobacteria bacterium
GAAATGGTGGCCAGGGGAGGAATTGAACCACCGACACAGGGATTTTCAGTCCCCTGCTCTACCGACTGAGCTACCTGGCCAATAAATCAGTGACAAGTTAAAAGTGAAAAGTAACAAGAGATCAGACTTAACGTTCAAGGGAAAAGCTTTTAGATTCCTTTCTGATTTCTCTTAACATCTGCATAAACAAGACCGCGTATTAAAGCGATCCGGGCGCCATCCGTCAAGTCGGGTTATTCATTAGGCGGGACGTATTCATCCGGCTTGTCTGAGCCTTCACCGAAGAAAAATTTCACCATCTCTTCTTCCAGGAATTGCCTTGCCTTGGGTTCAATGGGTGTCAGGCGATACTCGTTAATCAGCATGGTCTGGTGTTGCAGCCACATCTGCCAGGCCTGTTGTGAGACGTTCTCATAGATGCGCTTGCCCAATTCGCCCGGATAGGGTGGGGCCACCAGTCCTTGCGCCTGTTTCCCCAGTTTGACACACTCTACCATTCTGGCCATTCACGATCTCCTAACGGGTATGCACAACATTCTCAACCAGCTTTTTGACGGGTGCCGCCATCCCCAGGGGTTTATTCCCCTCTCCCGGCTTATACCAGTACAAATCATCCGACTCCCGAATGCCGTTTACCGCCGATGTTAATTTCATGCGCACGGGTGTGATGTCCAGCCGGAAATGGCTGAACCGATGATGGATGACCGCTTCATAGTGTACCGCATCCACCTCATAACCAAACCTGTTTTCTACCCAGTGACGGATATCCGAGTCAAGCGGGCACTCCGGGAAGCACCACAGGCCGCCCCAAATCCCGGTAGGCGGCCTTTTCTGCAGTAATAACTCGCCATGATCTCGCTCGATTACTGCGAATCCTGTCTGGCGTACAGGCACAATCTTTCCGGGCTTTTTCTGCGGCAATGCCTGTTGCAGGTCCTCTCTCATCGCCTGACAATCCGCACCCAGCGGACAAGTCTCACACAATGGCCGGCTGCGCCGGCACACGGTTGCGCCGAGATCCATAATGGCCTGGTTATAAGCCGCCACCCGGCGCCTGGGCGTATGATTTTCGGCCAGTTGCCATAACTGCTTCTCTACCTGCCGTGTTCCAGGCCAGCCGCTGATGGCGTGGTAGCGGCACAGGATGCGTTTCACATTGCCATCGAGGATCGGATGTGCCTGATTCAGACTCAGGGAGAGGATGGCGCCGGCCGTGGAACGTCCTATGCCGGGCAGGTTCACCAGTTGTTCCATATCAGCCGGTAATTCACCGTTAAACTCTGCCGAGACAATTTGCGCCGCTTTATGCAGGTTTCTGGCCCGCGAGTAGTAACCCAGGCCCGTCCACAAGTGTAATACCTCATCCGGATCGGCGCCGGCTAGGCTGTGCACATCGCTGAAGCGTTGCATAAACCGCTGGAAATAGGGGATGACCGTACGCACCTGGGTCTGTTGCAACATAATCTCGGATACCCACACCCGGTAGGGCGTGACCGCCTGCTGCCAGGGCAGGTCATGACGGCCATAGTGCCGGTGCCAGGCTAGCAGTTGCCGGGTAAAATCAGACATCGTGAGTAAGGATCTCTATCTGTTTAATCGTATCCAGGGCCTCCTTGAGTAATTTGTGCTTCATTAAGATGGGCCCAATCAGCGGCGGGATCCAGAACCCCGGTTCTTCCTCAAGATAAACATGTATTCTGCTGCGGCGCTTGCCTATGGCTGTAACAGTCACTTCGGTCCTGCCCGATTTAAAATCACTCTCCTCCGGAACCATGGTCGTGATGATGGTGTGTTTGCCTATCTCCTTGACATCCTCGACCATAATCGCCGTGAAACAGAAAAACCAGACGCAGGTTTTGGCCACCAGCCGCCGCTGTTTCAACCCGGTGCCGGAGGAACTCAGCAGGGCCGATTCACTCAATACGCGACTGATACGATCCAGGTGATCGTAATCAGAAACGAGTGTAAATACCGCGTCCTGGCGGGCATTGATAATCGCATCGAGGTCCAGTTGATAAACCCCGCTGTGATAATGGACATTCACCTGTTGCAGCTCCCCGGCCGATACCGACAGGCAGACGCCTATCAGGAATACCGGGGCCAGACGGGTCATGCAGTTATTTGCCAAAAATGCTCTTCAGTGACTTCAGTTTATTTTTAATCTCGTCGACCGGGTTTGGCGCTTGCTGCTGCTGTTGCTGGGTCGTTTGCTGCTGCGTCGTTTGTTGCTGTGTCTGCCCCTGCTGCGTAGATTGGGTTTGATCTCCTTTGGGAACGAGCTTGCCCGGTAATTTAAGCAGGCCTTTGATAATCTTTGAGCCTATCGCCAGGATAAGTTTAGAGGCGTCACAATCCCGCTTGGGGTTATCCAAAGCCCCTTTCAGATAGCAGTCCAGGGGCACGCCTTCCAACTTGCCTGGCGTAATATCCTTTCCCCCCTGCCCTTTGGAGGTTGCCACCAGCCGCGCGGTTAACTTGTAATTAACCGAATTTCGGGGTAGATCCGCCAGTATACCGGTGCCGCTTATTCGCAGTGCGGGAGACTTGCCGGTTAAATCGTCCAGCGTCACGATGCCATTTTTTACCGCCGGGTGACCGGACAGTTCACCAAAATCGGTCTCTTCTTGCTCGGACACTTTCAAACGGAAGTTATTCTGCAATTGATTCCCCATGCGCATTATCTTACCCAGGTTATAGCCCTTGATGGCGCCGTCCCTGAAACTGAAACTCATCTTGCCATTGAGCGTCTTTTTCAAGGTATCGGTATCGGCACCGGTTGCCGTCAATGCGGCGCTGAAATTCCCCACACCACGCATCTTGCCCTGCCCTGTGACGTCTTTGAGTAGCGGTTCCGCCTGTATGCCTTTGAGGGAAGAATTAATCGTTACCCGCGGTAACTTACCGGTGGCGTCGATGGTGATGTTGCCCGAGTACTTGCCCTGGTAGAGATCCGCTGAGGCTGGATCGAGTTTAATCTTGCCGTCCTTTCCATTCAGACTGAGTTTAATATTGGTCATCCGGGCATTGGACAGGATCAGCTTGCCGATAGTGAGATCGGCCTTCACATTGAGCGCGCGCAGTGTTTCTACCGGCAACTGCACGGCTGCCCCGGCAGCTGCTTCCGGGGTCACCGGTTTTTTGCCCTTCTGTTGGGGAGGCAGGTAACGATCGGCATTTATTCCGTCGATGTTGATAGCGGCCTGTATGGCGGGGTGGGCAAAATCACTGACTGAAAGATCCCCCTTCAGGTGGGTATCGTCCAGGACGAAGGCGAGGTCTTCAAGATTAAAATTGCTCGTTGAACCACTGAATCGGGTTTGCAGGGCGAGTTTCCCAAGTACCTTTCTGTCCGCGGTCAGCGGTGGTTTCTGGTTCAACTGTCTCATCAGTTTACGCAGATCGAAAGGGGCAACGTTGATCCGCCCCGTGAATTCGGGTGCCTGCAGGATCTTTCCGGCGTCAATACTTCCCTGCACATTGAGTCCCAGCCCCGTCAGGGAAAAATTATCCAGCTTTAACTTCTCCGCCCCAAGGTTGATGTTGGTGTCGGCATTTAAAGAGAGCTTAACGGGAGAATTGGGGATCTGTTTGCCGGCAAAGGTGGCGCTAAGGGCCATGGGCTTCAGGTTGAGGTCGTTTCTATTGCCACGGATAGCGGTTTCTAATTTAACGGCCTTAAGTACCTCAGCAAGCGGTTTCTGATCCAGGGCCCGCAATACCCTGGAAAGATTCTGACCTGTGACGGATAACCTGCCATTGACGGTCCCTGTTTTACTCTGCATCTCCCTGGCTGTCAGGTTTCCCGAAACCGTAACGCCCAGGGTCTTTAACGACAGGGCCGGGACCTCAACGTTACCGCTCTTGAGATCCGCGTTGAAGCGCACATCTGCCGAGAAGGCCTTCTGCTTCTTCGGGATAGCGGCAAGCTGTTTGCCATACTTGGCCAACAGCGGTTGCTTGCCACCCTCGAAGTGTCCCGCTATTTGCAGGAGCGTGGGCAGATCCGGACCGGCTGCACGCAGGTTGCCCTTCACGACAGGGGTCTTCGATTGAATCCTGCCGGCATCGATTGCGCCTTTTACCGTGGCGCCCAGCATGCGGGCATCCAGACCGGCGATATGTACCCGTCCCTTTTCCAGATCGGCATCCAGGTCGGTCTTTATCTTGAATGACCGCTGCTTCAGTTTGGCCAGCGTACTCCCCAGGGGTTCGATACCGGCCACCTTGAAGAGGCGGGCCAGATCGGCGCCCTGTATATCGATCCGGCCTTTCACCGCAGGTGTTTCGGAACGGACCCTGGCTGCATCCAGTTGTCCCTTGACGGTGGTCCCCAGCAGGGCGGCCTGCAGATCCGAAAGGATCACCCTGTCTTCACTCAAATCGCTGTTCAGCTTAAGCCCGATGTTGAAGGAGCGATCCTTCAGCCTGGCCAATTCGGTGGCGGCCGGTTCTATCTCGAGCACTTTTGCCAGCCGTGCCAAATCCTCCCCCTTGACAGTGATTTCACCGGTGGCGGCCGGTGCGCCGGACTCAATCCTGCTGGCGGCCAGTTCCGCCGTGATGTGGGTACCCAATGTCTCCAGACGTAAACCGCTGATCGTGGCGGTGCCATCGGCCATGTTCACCTCAATGCCTGCCTTGAACTTCATCATGGCCGAACCACCGGGGACGTTCTTGCCTGCCAGCGTAGCGGTCAGATCAATGGGTTTAAAGGAGTAGCGTTCGTTATCCAGGTCATAGTTCAGTGTGCCTTTCAGGGTTAAGTCACTCCGGATCGCCGGTTTGTTCGCCTCTGCCTTGAGGCTAAGGGTAAGATCGATTGGCTCGCCATAGCTCAATGCACCGGTTGTCATATTCAGGTGTGTGATCTTGATTGTCTGTCCCGTACTCTGATCATTCCATGACAGGCTGGCATCCTTGATATCCACACCGCCCAGGACCACCGCCGCCAATTGCAACGGCTCCTGCTCCTTGGTTGCTTCGGCAGGTTGCGGGCCGGCCAGATCCTGCCAGTTACTGATCCCCTGCTTGTTTTTCGCCAGATTCACCTGCACGCCATGCAACCTGAGCGTGTCCAGTTCATAGTGTTCCTTCAGCAACGGCATGGTCTTGATGCGCAAGGCCACCAGATCGGCGTGGAGAAAAGGGCTGTTTCCAAACCCCTTGGCATTGCCCAGGGTAATCCCTCCGGCCTCCAGCCCCAGCCAAGGGTAATAGGTCAGTTTAATATCACCCGTCAATGAGAAGCTGCGCCCGGTTTGCTGTTCCACCTTGGCAACAATGAAATCCTTGTGCTGGTTCGGATCAAAAAACAACAGTGCTGCGGCCACGGCAATCACCACGATGGCGATCAACGTAATGGTGAAGCCCAGCAGGAATTTAAACAGTTTAATCATTTATCTAATCCCTCATTGAACCCGGCCTGTTGCAGGTTTGCCCGTGCGTGTTGTACCGCTTCCTTAATCTGCGCCGGTGCGGTGCCGCCAAAATGGGCGCGGGCCGCGATGGCGCCCTCCAGGGTTAGACAATCAAAAACGTCATTTTCAATTATTTTGCTGAATTTTTTCAACTCATCCAACGTCAATGCAGATAGATCCTTACCATTGGCGATAGCAAACTGCACTGCCTGGCCCACAATGGCATGGGCGTCCCGGAACGCCACGCCCTTGCTTACCAGATAGTCCGCCAGGTCGGTCGCCGTTGCATGCCCCTGCCCGGCGGCATTAAGCATTGCCTCCCGGTTGATAACGATGGCCGGGATGAGCCCGGTGTAGGCCTGCAGGCAGGCCTTGACCGTATCCACGGCATCAAACAGGGCCTCCTTATCCTCTTGGTTGTCACGGTTATAAGCCAGTGGTTGCGCCTTCATCAGGGTCAACAGGGACATCAGATCGCCATACACCCGTCCCGTTTTGCCCCGCACCAGTTCCGGGACATCCGGGTTCTTTTTCTGCGGCATGATGGACGAACCCGTGCAATATTGATCATCGATATCGATAAACCCAAACTGCGGAGATATCCACAGCACCAGCTCTTCCGAAAAACGTGACAGGTGCATCATGATCATCGCCGCCACCGAGCAGAATTCGACGGCGAAATCCCTGTCGCTGACTGCATCCAGCGAATTCCGGGAGACCTCATCGAAACCAAGCAGCTCCGCGGTATAGTGCCGGTCAATAGGGAAACCGGTGCCGGCCAACGCCGCCGATCCCAGGGGCATGACGTTGATGCGGTTCCGGCAGTCGCGCAGGCGCCGGGCATCCCGCTGCAACATTTCATACCAGGCCAGCATGTGGTGGCCGAAGGTTACCGGCTGGGCCGTCTGCAGATGCGTGAAACCCGGCATCACGGTTTCCGCCTCCCGCTCTGCCACATCGAGCAGGGCCGTCATCACCTCAGCAATCTGCCCGTAAACCGCATCCACTTCATCGCGCAGATAGAGACGCAGGTCGGTGGCAACCTGATCATTGCGGGAGCGGCCGGTATGCAGTTTTTTACCCACCTCTCCGATACGCTCGACCAGGGCCATCTCTATATTCATGTGAACGTCTTCCAGTGCAGTCCGCCAGCTGAAGTTATCTGCTGCAATATCGGCTTCAATCGACTCCAGACCCTGGATGATCTGCTGACTTTCCATTTCGCTTAACACTCCCGTATGCGCCAGCATGCGCACATGGGCCATGGAACCCATAATATCGTAGTGATACAAACGCTGGTCAAACGACACAGATTGTGTAAATGTTTCAACAAAACTGTCCGTAGCCTCGGAAAAGCGTCCGCCCCAGGGCTTTACTGTTGTCTGTTTGGATGCCATCTTTAAATCAGTGTGCCAATAATTCGAAGCTGGACACAGTATAACGTATGCTAGTAAAAACCCTATTCGATTAAACTAAAATTATGACCACCGAGCCCCCCCATGCATCGTTCCTGCCGGATTTCTGTGGGACGAGAAGCGTCTTTGTGGTCATCGTAGTAGGAGAACTCCTGGCCATTATTCTGACCCTGGCGCAACCCCCTCAGGTAACGGACCGCCTGTTTGAACTGGCCCTCTATTCACTATTTATCCAATGGATCGCGTTGACCTGTGTGGCGACGTTGTGCCTGTCCCGTTCCTACCTGAATCATCTGCAGGATCATTGGGTCGCTACGCTCAGCTACGCAATCACCCTGGTGGTGAGCCTGGTGATTACCGAGATAGCCTGGTGGCTGTTTATTCAATGGCCTGCCTGGGAAGAGTATTCCCGCTATGACCATGGCCTGTTTCTGGGACGCAGTATGAGCATCAGCGCCATCGTCTGCGCCCTGGCGCTGCGTTATTTTTATGTACAACAGCAATGGCGGCGCCGGATTAAATCGGAATCGGAGGCAAACTTCCAGGCCCTACAATCGCGTATTCGACCCCACTTTCTGTTCAACTGCCTGAACACCATCGCCAGTCTGACCCGGCGGCAACCGGCCCTGGCGGAACAGGCCATTGAAGACCTCGCCGATCTGTTCCGCATCAGCCTGCACGATGCCCGGCAATCCACTACCCTGCACGACGAGGTGGAGTTGTGTAAGCGTTACCTGCGCATCGAGAAACACCGGTTGGGCGAGCGCCTCACGGTAGAGTGGCAGATCGATGCCCTGCCAGGGGACATCACTTTCCCCCCGCTAAGCCTGCAACCCCTGCTGGAAAACGCCATCTATCACGGTATCGAACTGCTGCCACAGGGCGGGACCATCCGTATAGCCGGCGCAGTAGGAACAAAATCACTGACCATCACCATCGAAAATCCGCTTCCGGAGACCCATCCGAAAACGGGAGAGCAGGCAGGGAACCGCCTGGCGCAGGAGAATATCGGCCGGCGCCTGAGCGCCCTGTACCGGCAAACCGGCCTACTGAAGATTACTACGGATGAGCGAAACTACCGGGTCACCATTACCATCCCTCTGAATCATGAAAATACTGATCGTCGATGATGAAAAGCTCGCCCGGGAGCGCTTGCAGGATCTCATCAAGGAAGATGACTGCAACCATGTGGTGTTGGAGGCAGACAACGGGATTACGGCATTACAGTCCGTGGACAAGGAACAGCCTGACGTGATCCTGCTGGATATCCGTATGCCGATCATGGACGGTCTGGAAACGGCCTATCATCTGGCTGCACTGGAACCCGCCCCGGCCATTGTATTCACCACGGCTTATCAGGACCATGCCATCGAAGCATTCGAGACCAACGCTGTGGACTACCTGTTAAAACCGGTCCGTCTGCAGCGTTTGCAAAAGGCACTGGAGCGGGCACAGGTGCTGAACCGTGCCCGGCTTGCCAGTCTCAGGGTGAAGGATCCAGGCATTAAACCCCGCAGCCATTTAAGCACAACCCGTCAAGGCAAGGTGGAACTGATACCGGTGGGGGAGATTGCTTATCTTAAGGCAGAGCAAAAATATGTCACGGCCGGCTGGCGCGGGCGGGAGCGCCTGATCGACGAATCGCTGAAATCTCTGGAGGCCGAATTCAGTGGATATTTTCTGCGCATTCATCGCAACGCGCTGGTGGCTCCGGAACACATCGAGGCCCTGGAGAGGGATCAGGATGGGAGTTTCAGGGTGCAACTGCGGAATGCGTCTGACAGGTTGGCAGTCAGCCGCCGCCATCTGCACAAGGTCCGGCGTGCGTTAAAACAGTCAAGTTGAGCCGGGTCCCGATAAAACAGATAAATTGCTTGTACTGCCCCATCCCGGCCTGTTTCCAATATAATGCCAACCATGACCACTCTGAGACCCTTAAAGAAATACCTTAAGAAATGCATCCGGAGTTCAATCGCTACAGCCGTTGACCTGTTTTTGAGGGTGACAGGCTTACTCAAGCATCGTCCGTTTTTCCATCCGGTGATGAAAAACCTGTATCGATACGGATTGGTTGCGGGGATTGTCGATACACAGGATGGGCTGAAGACGGTGATTGACCCGTGTGACGGTTTTGTTTCGGTAAAAGTGCTTAACCGTAAGCAGTTCCAGCGCCGTGAGTTCGATAATACCATAGAGATATACAACCGCTGCAGCGGGACAAAACCCGCCGCCATATTTCTGGAAATCGGCGCCCATATCGGGACCCATACCCTCTACGCGGCAAACAGTGGTCTTTTTTCAAAGGTCATCTCGTTTGAACCCACACCCCGCTCCTACAATATCCTCAAACTCAACATAGCAGTGAACGGTTTCGAAGAGATGATTAGCGCCCACAATATATGTATCTCCGACAGCTGGGGTGAAGTACAGATGGTGGATGATCTGACCAATACCGGCGGGAATCGCATCGTCCAAACCGGACAACCGGTTACACAGCGTCACCATGGAACGCTGTTTACCGCCAAGGCCGTTCATGGATCTGAATACCTGGAGCAACTGGCTATTGCCCCCGCAGATATCGGCCTGCTCTGGATCGATGCTGAGGGGCATGAACCCAATGTGATCGCAGGCATGAAGCGTATCATCAGCGCACAGTTACCGGTTATCTGTATGGAGTTCACCCCTGACCGCTACGAACACAACAGAATGGAAGAGATGATCGGTTTTCTTGATGGTACCTACGATGCAGTCCATAACGCAAAGAATGGAATGCCCATAGACGGCGGCGCCCGGCAACTTCTGAGCGGAAATTCAGAGAAGGTTACCGATATTGTTTTCTCTTCCAGTAGCAAACCGGATTCTGTAAATAATCCTGCCTGACCACCAGATTATCAAATCAAGTTGCGGTTTCATGTTGGTATCGGGTCGGGTCGGGACTTGCAGCGCCGGCAAAGCCCTCTTTTCTGAATCGGCAGGAATCGCACACACCGCAGGCGCGTCCCTCCTCGTCAGGTTGATAACAGGAAACAGTGAGCGAGTAATCCACGCCGAGTTCAATACCTTTTTTGATGATTTCCGCCTTGCTCAAGTCAATCAAGGGGGCGTGTATCCTGAAGTCCTGGCCTTCGACGCCGGCTTTCGTAGCAAGCTTAGCGGTCCGCTCGAATGATTCGATGTATTCGGGCCTGCAATCGGGATAGCCGGAGTAATCCACGGCATTGACCCCCATAAAGATATGACAGGCATGCATCACTTCCGCATAAGCGAGTGCGAAAGAGAGGAAGATGGTATTGCGGGCGGGGACGTAGGTAATGGGGATGCCTTCAGTGGCTTGCTCGGGGACGTCTATGTTTCCGTCCGTCAGTGCCGATCCCCCGATCTGGGTGAGGTCGATATCAAGGATCTTGTGCTCTGTTACCTGGAACGATGCGGCAATCTCTCTTGCTGCGTTGAGTTCTGCAATATGGCGTTGCCCGTAATTAAAACTCAAAGCGTAACAATCATAACCTTCACCTGTAGCGATTGCCAGGGTGGTCGCGGAATCCAGACCACCGGACAGCAGTACTACGGCTTTTCTGTCAGCAGACATCTCTCTTTGCCAATTGATAGATCCGAGTAAATAATTATTCTATTTAGCTCTTCCGCAGAATCTGTGGGTAGATATATAAACAGTAGCCCGTCATTCCCGTGCAAACGGGAATCCACGACTGCATGGCCGTTCTCGCACATCCTCGGCAATTGCTCCTGCATTGCTCTACTACGTCACATCCATGTGACTATGTGCTCCACGGCATTTGTGCACACCCCACAAGGGGGTACCGAGGTCCACGCACTTCAAATGCAGAAGGCACGACCCCAAGGATGGGGGAGATAGAACTGAGTCTGGAACACGACTCCAGAGACGGAGAAGGTAGAGTTGCACCGGGACGTTCACATGGATGTGAGCGGTTGATTCGCGTCAGGAATGAAGACCGAGCGGCAACCGAGAAGTCGAGAGCGACGCACGACTGCATGGATGCAGGAGATAGAACGAATCAGGAGACAGAGTCGAGGAAGCCAAAGCCGAGTGAATAACC
>JBHHYN010000102.1:0-10882 GCA_046757565.1 Gammaproteobacteria bacterium
GATTGGCCGGTTCCCTGTTCCGCACCAGTAATCAAAAAAAAACCCCCCGGGCGGGCCGGGGGGGGGGGGGGGGTAAAGGTCGCAAAGGACCGGATTGGTCCCTGCTCGCTAGTTTCTTCCGGAAAACGCGCCAAGCAGGTGTAGCAGGCTCACAAAGAGATTGTAAATAGCTATATAGAGTGAAATGGTTGCCATGATGTAATTGGTCTCGCCCCCGTGTACCAGCGCGCTGGTCTGGAAGAGAATAAAACCGGACATCAACAGGATAAACATGGCAGACACGGCTAGTGAGAGCGCCGGGATATTGAATATCAATGCGCCAATACCCGCCAGAAAGGCAACCAGCACGCCGACCATGATAAATCCTCCCATAAAGCTGAAGTCTTTGCGTGTCGTTAATGCATAACCGGAGAGGCCAAGAAAGATCACACCGGTGCCGCCCAGGGCCGTCATCACCAGTTGACCTCCGTTTGTATAGAGGTGCAGGTAGGCATTGATCATGGGACCAAGGGTCAGCCCCATGAATCCCGTCAGGGCAAATACCGAGACCAGCCCCCAGGCGCTGTTTCTGAGTGAACTGGTCAGGAACAACAGTCCGAAATAGCCGCCGATTGTCACCAACGGACCCATGAACGGAAAGTTAAATATAACCGATACCGCCGCCGTGAAGGCGCTGAACAGCAAGGTCAACGACAGCAGCGTATAGGTGTTTCGAATCAGTTTATTGGTAGCCAGTACCGATTCGACAGGCCGGGCTACAGCATAAGGGGTCTGACTCATAATGGTTTATCTCCAGAGTGATTAATACCTGTAATAGTGAGGGTTTGGACCCGGAAATTCAAGGATTGTTCGTAAATTTATGTGTCAGGAGACAGGGTGACATGGGTTTAACCCGGAAATCCCTCAAGTGCTCACACAACCGGCAGGATCTTCGAGAGCTTTTCCAGGGTAAGCAGCTCGCGCACCTCATCAGAAAGATAAGGAAGTCCGATTCCATATTCTTCCCAACGCGCCCGGATGCGTTGTTCCAGCTCCGGCGTCAGTTTGCCGACGGGAGGAAAACGCTGATTGTTCCAGTCTGGATTGGGCTCCAGATCCCAGTTTCGGGTCGCATCAATGAGGACCCGGGTCCATTTCCCGGTGCCGTATTTGAGCACATTACTCTCTGCATGGGGCGTGGAGGGGTCGAGTACTGATCCGAAGGTCGGTCCGTACGTCAACAGTTGTCCCGCGCCTGCATTGACGCGAAAGGCCATCGCCCAGTCGAGCGCAACAGGATCGCGGATATCGATATCTTCTTCCACAACCATGACGTTCTTGAACGACCATTGCGCCGCGCTGGTGCCCCAAATGGCCGCCGCCACCTGTTGGGCGTGACCGCGGTAGTGTTTGCGGATTTGCACGACGACATTGGTCCCGGTACTGACAGGGGGACACCAGACATCTGTAATGCCGGTGACACCGGTATTCTCCAACATGTTCCAGAGGATTGCCGACCAGCCGTAGGCAACCAGGACTGAATCTTCGCTTGGAAAACCAGGCCGGCAACCTTCCAGCGCGCCGCGCATGATTGGATCGTCGCGATGGGTAATGCAGTTCACATGCAATACCGGCTTCGGTGTTGGTGTGCCGCCGTAATAGCCTGGATACTCGCCGAAGGGCCCCTCCAATTCGAACGTATCAGGGTCCGGATCGATATAACCTTCAACCACGACTTCGGCGGACGCCGGCACCTCGAGATCTACGGTTTCACATTTAACGAGTTCAATCGGGTGGCCGAGTATGGCGCCCATCATGTCCCATTCGCAGATATGGCGGGGAAACGGACAGCCCGCACAAAACGCTATGACATCGTTTCCGCCATATGCGACGGCAATGGGCATATGTTCCTGTGTGCCTTTGTACTTGGTGAAATGGCCGCCACCTCCCTGGGTCGGCAAGAGCAGCTTGCCAATCTTGTTCCTGGTATGAAGCTGACCGCGGTAAAGGCCGATGTTATTTCGGCCCGTGTCGAGATCCCGGGTCACTACACCGCAATAGGTGTCGATGTAGCGACCGCCATCGAGATGGTGCCACTTGGGGGCGGGGAACTGGAAAAGATCCACATCTTCGTGTTTGAGGATGTTCTGCTTCACCGGGCCGGTTTCCACGACGACAGGTTCAATGGGATTTTTAAAGACGTCCCTCATGTGGAGAACGATCGCTTTTTCGCAAGTGCCGGCGGGCAGGCCGAGCATAAGGCAAACCTGTTCCCGGTTACTCATGCCGCAGGTCATCAGCCTGGTCGAGAGCGTTTCCTGGTAGTCTTTGATGTTTTCAAACAGCAGCGCAGGGCCGTTCATGCTGAGATTGATCCGGGCGATGGCGCCTATCTCCAGTTCCCAGTCCACCTCCGCGCTGATGCGCCGCAGTTGCCCCGCTTTCTCAAGCGTCGCCAACCACCTGCGCATACTCGACCTGGACTCGGCATCCATTTCGCTCTCTTCTCCGGGGGCCTCATTCGCACTTCGGGTTCGGCTCTGTTTTTTGGCGCTGCACATACCGGAACCTCCTCTGGTATCGATATCGTCTCGTTACTTATCGTTTGCTATCCAACCTAATGCATCATGTACAAACTAAACATGGTTTTTATTGATCGAGATCAAATCCTTTGCGCGGAGTCTTTGGTTGACTCTTTCCCCGATACAATAACCAGTCGAGGAGAGTCGTGCACGCACAACGCGTATCCGCCATCACGAGGTATCGACAAGCAGATGCACCGGGCTGGTTATCTGTTGCAACCGAGCAGATCCGTCTTGTCCCGACCCCCATTGGATTGCAGCCGACCGATCACATACGTGTTAACTGGCAGAACCAACCGTATGGACGTGTCGGGAAAATTCTTGTAGCAATCATACACGATGGCAACGATGCGGCGATACGGCTTCAGTGGAGGTCGGAACAAAAACATCCAAAGGATGCCGTAGCCGTAGCATTGCCGGTACGCGACCGGCCGGCGTTGGCCACGATGGGAGCGGAGCATGCACCGGTACATTTCCTGCACTGGATCGCAGGGCAGGGAGGTCTGCGTTCGGTAGTTGCCACGGGAATCGGTACCACGCGCGAAGGGCCCAGGTTCAAGACATCGGTAGCGTCGTCCTGGGAAAAGGGGGAATGGCGCGTCGTAGTGGTGCGGCCCCTGGGTTCGGGCGGAGGCATTGCGCCACTGTTTGCGGATGCCAAAACCGGTATCGGTTTCGCTGTCTGGGAGGGCGCCAATGACGAGCGAGCGGGGATCAAGGCCTTTTCCATCGACTGGCAGGAGCTGACTTTCGCTGCCTAGGGGGTGTTATGGCATACAAATATGCAAGCGACAAACAGGTGGCCATGGTGATGGACCTGAACAAATGCATCGGTTGCCAGACCTGTACGGTGGCGTGCAAGCGTCTCTGGACCCGCAATGAGGGAATGGAGGGGATGTGGTGGAACACAGTGAATACGGCGCCGGGAGAAGGCACGCCGCGCGGTTATGAGAACATGGGTGGCGGCTTCCGCAATGGCAGGGCGCAGCCGGCCAGACTCCCAAGGCAGGAGGAGTTCGGGGAGGCGTGGGAATTCAACCACGAGGAGGTGTTCTATGGGGGGAAACCCGGCGCCACGCTGGTACCGGGAGATGGCAATCCGAAATGGGGACCCAACTGGGATGAGGATGTCGGTGCCGGGGACTATCCCAATAACTATTATTTTTATATTCCCCGGATCTGTAATCACTGCACACACCCGGCCTGTCTGGAGGCATGCCCCAGAAGCGCCATTGAGAAACGCAAGAAAGACGGTGTCGTTCTGATCAATGAAGACCGCTGCCGTGGTTATCAGTTCTGTGCGGAGGCCTGTCCTTACAAAAAAATCTACTTCAATAGCGCAAAAGGGATCGCGCAAAAATGTATCTTCTGTTTCCCGCGGATCGATAAAGGAGTGGCTACGGCGTGCGCGCGTCAGTGTCCTGGCCGCATCCGCTTCCTGGGGTTCCTGGACGACAGGGAAGGCCCTGTCTACAAGCTGGTTTATGAATGGAAGGTGGCACTGCCCTTGCATCCGGAATACGAGACAGAGCCGAATGTCTTCTACGTGCCGCCCCTTTCACCCGAGAGACTTGACAAGGCCGGCAATCCGACAGGCGAGCCCAGAATCCCTGCCGACTATCTGCAATCGCTGTTCGGGCCCGGTGTCCATGAAGCGCTGAAAATCATCAAACGGGAACGGGAACGGACGCGCAAAGGCGGGGACTCGGAACTGATGGATATTCTTATCTCACGGCGGTGGGTCGACCTGATGGGTCCGTTTGGCAAGAATCCTCGTGAGGTGGAGCAGGTGCAGGAAGTAAAGATCAGCGTGCACGATATCAAGATCCGTAAAGGAGAGCCGGCATGAGCGTTGATTTCAGCAGGCGCAATTTTCTAAAAACGACGGCGGCCGCCGGGGTGACGTTGAGCCTGCCAAGCTTCTCTGCACGTACGGCGGAAACTCTCAAGGCGCTTAGCGAGGCGCGAATTCCCGCTTACAACTCATGGAAGGATATATACCGGCAACAGTGGACCTGGGACAGCGTTGTGCGCGCCACCCATCTGGTCAACTGCTGGTACCAGTCTTCCTGCGTCTGGGACGTCTACGTCAAGGACGGTATCGTCTTCCGTGAAGAGCAAGCGGCGGAATACCCTCAAGTCAACGCGAATCTGCCGGACTTCAATCCACGCGGGTGCCAGAAGGGAGCATGTTTCAGCGAGCGCATGTATGACGCCAGCCGGGTGCGCCATCCACTTCGCCGCGTGGGACCACGCGGCAGTGGCCGCTGGGAGAGAGTGTCGTGGGACGAGGCACTGGATGATATTGCCAATACCTATCTCGATGTCACCCTGAGCGAAGGGACCGACCGGACCATCTGGGATATGGGGCCGACTATCGACTTCGCCACGACCGCTGCGGGCATGTTCAGGTTCAGTAACCTCACCCGCAGCATCGTCCTCGATGTGAATACAGAGATCGGAGATGGACATCGCGGCGCCATGGAGACGTTTGGCAAGATGGTCGGAGACCGCTCCGCGGACGATTACTTCTATTCCGATCTTATCCTCATCTGGGGATGCAATCCCACCTATACGCAGATCCCGCAGGCGCACTTTTTTAACGAGGCCCGCTACAACGGCGCCCGTATCATCACCATCACGCCCGATTACAATGCGTCCTCGATTCACGCAGATCTCTGGATCCCTGTCAATCCGGGCACGGACGCGGCCCTGGCGTTGTCGGTAGCGCATATTCTGATCGAGAAAGGCCTGGTGGACCGCAAATTTATACTTGAGCAGACCGATCTGCCGCTGCTGGTACGAGAGGATACCGGTCATTTTCTGACCCAGGCAGATCTGCAGGAAGGTGGTGGTGACAACCGCTATCTGTTGCTTGACGAGGCGAGTGGCGAGATCAAACAGGCGCCCTGGCGAAGTCTCGCCCTCGATGGATTGAAGCCGGCGCTTGAAGTGAGCAGAAAGCTACTGCTGCGTGACGGCAGCAAGGTTCAGGTACAAAGTGTCTACACACTGCTGCGCCGGCGGCTCAAGGGCTACACGCCGGAAAAGGCCTCGAAGATCTGCGGCACAAACCCGGAACTCATCCGTCGGCTCGCCAGGGAGATCGCGGGCGCCAAAGCGATGTCGAACCCGACCTCAAGTTGCCTGAACAAGTATTACCACGGCAACCTGATGGAACGCAGCATCATCCTGCTGTTTGTACTGACCGGGCAAATGGGGCGCAAGGGCGCCGGGTACTCGGCGTTTCCTTTCCTGGCGCTGGATGGACCCGAGCGCTTCGGCATGATCCCCAACATGCAGGGATGGGAGCAGATGATGCAACAACTCAAGCCTATGATAGATGAGCGTATCAAGGCGGGGGACACGATGGAGATGATCACTTACGACATGACGCGTACATTGTTCGAGCCGGGATCGGGTGCGAGCCTGGTCTCGTGCGCGGCGCTGTTCTGGAGTGTGCATGCAGGCATCATCGATCTCGCCGACAAGGCCAGTGATCCGTTCGTGAAGAGGCCGGTGAAGGAGTATGTACAGGAAGCACTGGATAAGAAGTGGCAATCGGTGCAACCGGCGCCGGGACGCCAGCCAAGGATCATATTTTCCATGACCAGTAATCCCCTGCGGCGTATTCGGGCCAATCAACAGGTCATGGAGAATCTGTGGCCGGCACTGCGTTTGTCCGTGGTCCTCGATTTTCGTATGAATTCAACCGCCCGGCACGCTGACTATGTACTACCGTGCGCGGCGTGGTATGAACGTACTTCGTACAAATGGTCCGCGATGCTCACTCCCTACTACACCATGAGTAATGCCGCCGTGCGGCCTCTGGGGGAGTCGAAACCTGATTGGGCGATTATTGCCTTGTTGGCGAAACGTATCCAGGAGCTGGCCAGGAGACGCGGTGTTGGCACCATCAAGAGTCCCCAGGGCGAAGAGGCGCACATGGATCGCCTGTATGACGATTTCACCATGAACGGCAGGTTTACTGAAGACGATGATGCCGACGTGATGAAGGCCATTCTCGATCTCTCCAGCAACCTGAAGAATGTAACCTGGGAGGAACTCAAGGAGAAGGGATTTGCCCGCTATACCAGTATTGGCGAGCAGACCATGACCATCGGCAACATGTGCGAGATCCCGGAGCACGATTCCGTTACGCCTTATACTTTCCACATCCGCGACAAGGTGCCTTACCCGACGGCAACGCGACGCATCCAGTTTTACCTCGATCACCCGCTTTATATGGAATTCGACGAGGTGTTACCGCGCCACAAGGATTCGCCCGATATCGGTGGCAAATACCCGCTGTTGCTGACCGGCGGGCATCCGCGGGAGAGTATTCACGCGGGCTGGCGTGATGACAAGATTATGTTGCATCTGACCCGTGGTGAACCATTCCTGTTGATGTCGCCGGAGGATGCAGCGGCCCGTCACATCAACGATACGGACTGGGTGCGTGTCTATAACGATGTTGGCGAGTTCGTCGTACGGGCCAAATTAGCGCCATCGATGCGCCCCGGGCAGACCCTGATCTACCACGCCTGGGAGAATTACCAGTTTCCCAAGGGTTCCATGCGCCACGTAACGCCCACGCCTATCAACCCGGTGGAGTTAGCGGGCGGGCATCCACACCTGCAACCGTGTTACGCCTGGGGACAGCCATCCTTTTTCGATCGCGATACCCGCATCGACATAGAACGCCTGTCGGAAAAAGAGATTAAAGAACTCGCACAAGGTGTTGCGGTCTGATGACGGCTGTAAGGAACATCGCTGTTTCCGCGAACGAACGCAGTACGTGGTACCGATTCTTTTCGGAGTCTTTCCGCTATCCATCAAACGCGCAAGCTGACGAAGTAGCCATCGAAACGGACCGGCCAACCGGCGCCGATTTTCTCGCGTCTTTCGATCCCGCCGTCTCCAGCCAGGCCTGTTCCCTGTATGAAAGTGACTATACGTCTATCGACCGCAGCGCCGTATTTGAAGAACTGGTACGCTTCTATTCCTATTTCGGATTAGTACGCGATACGGACGCCGAACCCCCCGATCATCTTTCAGTAGAACTCGAATTCATGCATTTTCTCACCTACCTGGAACACACCAGCCAGGAACGTGGTGAGGCGCTTGAGGGCATCCGCCGTGCGCAGCATGACTTCCTCTCCCGGCACCTGCTTACCATCCTCAAAGGGTTGAAAAAAAAACGCACCACCAATCACGTTTTCTACGATCGTCTGCTCCAGGATCTCCGGCAGTTCGTGGACGATGAACTGTCTATCGAAACGGCCTGAATAGCCGATCGAATACGGATCTCCACAGTCGTTCTGCGAGTTATGCAGGCTATTCGCCAAAATTGGCAAAAAACAGCCGGATACGGCGGGCATTAGCGCCTAAATCGCTTACCCCGACCCGCGACACAGAACGGACATCGATGCGGCTGCCCTCGCCAAGCGGGGTAATACGGATCACCACGTCATCGATAAAACCGAACAGCCTGGATTGATCAAACGCCTCGATCCGTCCGGCGCTGCTGTCTCCCTCGATAAGCGTCCAGCCCAGTGCGCTGGCAGTGCTGAGTGCCTGCTTGAAGGCCTGATCGGGATTCAGAACGCTAAACAGGGGCTTGATGTCGGGGAATGCCGCATGCTGCTGGGCCGCAATTGCTTCTCCTCCATAATCAAGGCTGTTTTCTTCCGGTTTGCGCAGGGCAATGGCAGCGCTGAAGGCGGGCGGATTGTCCCTGTCCGTGGAAATATCGTGGATCTTGGGAGAGGAGAAGCCTGAGGGACCGATTATCAACAGTGATCCGCCAATCGGACAGAGTCCGAGCAGGAGTGTGAGGCTGGCGGTGTGAGTCAATGGCCAGGCCCGCTTAAAAAGAGCGGTAAGCAATAACAGGATAGCGATCGCCGCCAGGCCCATGCCGATAAAGGCCCCGTAAAACATTGTGTGGAACGCTGCCAGCGGTTGCCAGCCGAGCAGAAGGCGGCCACCGATGGACACCAGGATCACCGCGAGATTCGCTAACGCGAGATAAAATAAGAGACGGGCCCAGAACGATGTCTTCGTGGTTTCTGCCATGCTGCCTTTCCTGAAAAAAGGTGGATGTGAGGATAACCATAACATGAACCCGGATACAGACAATAATTGTTCTGTATGTTCCCAAATCCCTTGGCTACAATGCTGGTCGGTGAATGCATGCACGCTTCCCGTTTATTCTGGAGAGGTGGCTGAGTGGTCGAAAGCGGCGGTCTTGAAAACCGTTGACTGGCAACGGTCCGGGGGTTCGAATCCCTCCCTCTCCGCCATACCAATTCACGTTGGGCCTGAAAGACCCAACGTAAATTGGTAATGATGAACTGGATTCGAACCCGCGATACTAAAAGTACGAATCCCAGTGCACAGGGAAGTGCAGGTGCCGCGAAGTGCAGGGATGCACGAGAGCGGCCGCCCTCTCCGCCAATAAATCAATAAGTTAGATTGCCATCGTATCCAAATCCTAAGTGGATACTGATTCGGATCGGCTATTTAGAAGCAATGGCGCGGGGCGGAATCACCCTGATTCGGCTCCACGGCCATCAACGCCTCCACCGCCAGCGCATAGTCGCACTCCTCTCCCTGCCACAGGGACACCGCGGTACCAGAATCAATCGCCAGGCCCAGTGCTTCGTGCTGCCTTACGATAGCCGGTGTTGCTCGCGTATCCTCCCCGTCTTCAAACTGTTGCGGTAACGCCCGCGACATCTCCTCTCCGTCCGGCTTCATAAAGACAAAGTCACCGTTCGCCTCTTTCCCGATTTCATACTCTGACTGATGCAACAATCGGTGATGATGCCGGCACAGTGTGATCAGGTTGTCGAGAGAGGTCTCACCCCCGTCGCACCAGTGCCTCACGTGATGGGCATCCACGTAGCGCGTCTGCGTGCAGCCCGGGAAGCGGCAGCCCTGGTCCCGCAGCTTGAGCGCCCGGCGCAGCGCGGGCGGCACGGTGCGGGTCTTGCGCCCCACGTTCAATACGTCGCCGCCGCCGTCCTCGAGGACGGGCACCAGGGCGGCATCGCAGGCCAGGCGCCGGGCGGTGGCGGCGGAGAGCGGGAACTGCGCGTTACCGTATTCCAGGGAACAAACACAGGTTTCAGGCGGATGTTCAGGGTGTTCCGGCCATCTGTGCAACTGTTCCGGTTCCAGATGCACGATTATCTGGTATTTCTCCGGGTTGGAAAGGGGTTTCAGGCCATCATCCAGACTGCTTAAGGCCTGTTCAGCCATCAGCACCAGCGCGTCGGCCCGTTTCTGGGCATAGGTGGGTTCAGGAAGTTCAGGAGCGGACGTTTCCGCGGAAACGTTTCTTGCGTTTTCGGGGGATTTTCCAGAGGAGGGTACAGTACACATTTCCGCTGAAACGTTTTCCGGGATTTCCGGACGGGAAGGTTCCGGAATCGTCCCGGATGAGGAAAAAGACGTTTCCGCAGAAACGTCTTTTTGCCGCATGTCCCCTTCCTCAGTGGTCTTTTCCTTATTCTCTTTATTACGGCGATTGATTACGTCAAACCACGCCTCCAGTGCCTTCAGAAATACTGCCCCGTCTTCCGGTATGAGCTTGCCCTGGAATACCAGCATGCCGTCGTCATCGGTGTACCAGGTAAACTGCCGGGCTTCATGTTGGGTCTGGTCCTGCTCCGGGGCGTTGAGGCGCCGGGCCCGGCAGTGTTTGCGCACCAGGTTCTCCACATGCTGGGCGGTGCCGTGTTGGGCGATCATTAACAAGTGCGCTTCGTTCTCCGGTGTGGCGCAGCGGGTCATGGCCCGCACCTTGGAGTAGCTGATGGTGCCCAGACGGAAGGCCTCGTCGATCTTGGGCAGGCTGTGCAGGCATTTGGCCACCCGCACTTTCTCGCGTGCGGCACCCAGGCCGATGCCGCAGGCGTAGTTGAGCCAGTGGGCCGGGGTCTTGAAACCGGAATCCCCCAACCAGGCATCGCGCTTGATGAGGGCGGCCAGCAGTTTTAGAAAACGATACTCCGCGGCGTTGATGTGGCCGGAGAGAAGGGTGATGGCGTCCCGCAGGGATTCGTCGTTTTCGGGAATGGGGCAGGTAGAAAAGGGCGAATCGGGGACCTGGATAAGTGGTGCGACTGCGGCCATTTCGGGTTCCTCCTTGAGGCAGGTGCAAGCTTCAATAATGGGTGGTATTTTACTATTAACTTGCTGAAAACACAAATAAATATAACTCATAACGGAAACTTTATTAACATTATAATTCCCATTATTATTTAGAGTCTGCTCATAAAGTCGAAGCGACGAGTATTTGCTCTGTAGCCCAA
>JBHHYN010000103.1:0-10458 GCA_046757565.1 Gammaproteobacteria bacterium
AAACGGTCACGCCTCACCCCAAAGCAGGTGCGCTACCAGGCTGCGCTATGCCCCGAAATTTCTCTGCTCAACTAAACGACAAAAATCCTTAGATGTCTGCTTTGCTCGCAGTCTGTTTCTAGGCTCGGCTCCTGCCTCGCCAAGAAACCCGGCTGAGTACCTCCTGTACTCAGCGTTCGACGCGCTGCGTTTACCCACCGGGTAAACGGTCACGCCTCACCCCAAAGCAGGTGCGCTACCAGGCTGCGCTATGCCCCGGATATTATCGACTGTTCGCAGGGGATGCGATGATACGCGTGGGGGTGTAAAGGGTCAATTTCAGGTCGGGGAAAAGTGAAGCAATCAGCCCTCTATCAAGTACGGCGCCAGGTGGTGCCCTGTGCCGTATCCTCCAGGATAATACCTTGATCTAACAGCATTTCCCGGATTTCATCGGCCTTTTTATACAGTTTTTGCTGTTTTGCCTCGGTGCGTTGCCGGATCAGGGCATCCACCTGCTCATTAGAGACAGTTACCTCAGTATTAGGGCTGCCAGAGCGTAGATATTCCTCGGCGGGCGCCTGCAGGAGTCCCAGCGTATCGCCCAGTTGCCGCAGGGTAGTGATGAGTGTACTGACTTTGGCGGAATGTTTGTCTTCAAAACGGTTAATCGCGTGGGCAAGTTCATGCAATACCGCCACGGCCTTCGGTGTATTGAAATCATCGTCCATGGCGGTACGAAATTTCTCCAGATAGGTTTCCTCGATGCGTCCATCAGCAGAAGTGTCAACATCCCGAAGGGCCAAATATAATCGATCGAGCGCGGCCTTGGCTTCATCCAGGTGTGTGTCGGAATAGTTCAAGGGACTGCGGTAGTGGCTGGACAAGATGAAAAAGCGCACGACTTCGGGTGGATATTTTTTTAACACCTCACGCACCGTAAAAAAATTACCCGATGATTTGGACATTTTTTCATCGTCAACCCTGACGAAACCGTTATGCATCCATACATTGACAAAGGTCTTACCACTGGCGCCACATGACTGGGCAATTTCATTTTCGTGATGGGGAAACTGCAGGTCCTGACCCCCGCCATGGATATCAAAGTACTCACCGAGGCAGTGCGTTGACATGGCGGAACATTCGATGTGCCAGCCAGGGCGGCCTGGCCCCCAGTCTGATTCCCAACTGGGTTCGCCATCTTTCGCTGCCTTCCACAGGACAAAGTCAAGGGGGTCATCCTTGGCCTCCTGCACATCCACACGCGCCCCGGCCCGTAATTCATCGGGGTTCTTACCGGATAATTTTCCGTAATCCGGGTAGGAACTGACATCGAAATAAACGTCTCCATTGTCACCCACATAAGCGAAACCGTTTTTTAACAACCGGCCTATCATGGCAGTGACCTGGCTGATATGCCCGGTCGCCCGGGGTTCCTGATCGGGGGGTAACACCTCAAGCGCCTCTGCATCTTCATTCATGGCGGTGATAAATCGATCGGTCAGCGCCTGGATCGATTCACCATTTTCGCGTGCGCGAGTGATAATTTTGTCATCAATATCAGTGATATTACGCGCATACGTGACATCGTAACCACGTGATCGCAGATAGCGCGTGACCATGTCAAATACAACCATAACCCGGGCGTGACCCAGATGGCAATAATCATAAACCGTCATGCCACAGACGTAGATGCGGACCTTGCCTGCTTCGATCGGTTGGAATTCCTCCTTGTTACCAGTGAGTGTATTATAGATCTTTAACATCAATATCCGTTTATCCTGCTATGGAATAGAGCGCGCATGGTATCAAAAGAAACCGTCACTGAGAAAATTAAATTGGTGGTTTCCTTTATGTGGCGAAGCGATGGATTTATCATATATAAGGAGCATGATTATGACCATGTAACAGGAGACCTCTTATGAAAATCCGATTAACAACGAGCCTGGGTGAGATATTGCTTGAACTGGACCGGGATAAGGCCCCACTGACCGTGGAAAACTTTGTTGCTTACGTGGAAAGTGGCCATTATGAGGGAACTATTTTTCATCGCGTAATAGATCATTTTATGATCCAGGGAGGCGGACTGGACAGCGAGATGGTAACCCGGTCAACCAACGCTCCCATCAGGAATGAAGCCAACAACGGCTTGAGTAATGTACTGGGCAGCATCGCCATGGCAAGGACTGGCGATCCGCATTCCGCCAGCGCCCAATTCTTCATCAATACCAGTGATAATTCTTTCCTGGACTTCCGCGCAGAGACAGAGGACGGCTGGGGCTACTGTGTGTTCGGCAAAGTAGTGGAGGGTATGGACACGGTTGAAAAAATCGAGGAAACGCCAACAACCAGACGCAACAGCTATCAGGATGTCCCGGAGCAGGTCATTCTCATAGAAAAAGCAACAGTCGTGGATGGATAAGAACTTGATCTGATTTTTTATCTCTATATCTCTCCAGCTTATTAATATCCTGCGTGGACACACTTTTTATTTCCGATATCCATTTAAGCGAAGACCGTCCTGAAAAATTCGTGTTGTTTCAAAACCTGTTACGCGGTCCGGCACGGCAGGCGGCGGCCTTGTATATACTGGGAGACCTGTATGAAAATTTCTGGCTGGGAAACGATGATCACACCTCAACGAGTCAACGGGTAATCCCGGAACTGGCCGCTTTTACTCGATCCGGGGCAAAACTGTTTCTGATACGGGGAAACCGTGAACTGATGCTGGACAAGGGGATCGAAACAATGACCGGCTGCACCCTGTTGCCCGATATGTCGGTTATCGAACTGGAAGGAGAAAGAGTGCTCATTGCACATGGGGATGTCCTGTGCACGCGGGACGTGAAATACCAGATCTATCGTCGCTTTATGGAACTGGGTTTTATCAGAAAACTGTTCCTGGATTTTCCCTATCCCCTGCGTCTCTTGATAGCCCGCGGGCTTAGTCCCGTGATACGAAAATCATCCAGCAAAAAACCACCCGGGATAATCGATGTCGATCAGGATGCAGTGATACAGACCATGCGGGAACATGGGGTACTAAAACTCATTCACGGCCATACGCACCGGCCGGGCATACATGAATTCAAACTGGGTAATCAACCGGCACGGCGTATCGTCCTGGGTGACTGGTATCAGCAGGATACCGTGCTTGTTTGCGCTGGCGGCGAGAAAAAACTAATGCGGGTGCAGGAATATCTTGATACCCGGTAACTGCCGCCCCCTCACCCGCTTGCACTTCGTCACTTCGGGAAGCGCTGACTTAATCAGAGTTACCTCAGGCTAACCATCCTCCCAGGGTCATAATCCCCAGGGCTGTCAGCCATACGATCAGTGTACGGTTAACCAGCGCCTGAGCTTCCCGGATACATTCTATATAGGTATTGCTCATCCCTTCTACACCGGCATCCGGGTCGGATGTCTGAAATTGAATGGCACACAAGCCACTCGTGGCAATGATCTCTTCGCTGCAATCAAGGGTGTAACCATCGACTTCCCGCCATCCCTCCAGGGCATCGACGAGACTGCCGCCCAGGGCATAGCCCAGTGCCTGCAGGCGTGCGGACGGCCACATCAACAGACTGTGCAGGTCGCGAATAGCGTCAGCGTAACCGCCATGAATCTCATTGAATTTATACTTCATTCTGACCACCAGGCAATACAACATAGCGCCCGTCATGCCCAGGACAATGAACCAGAATATAATACCGAAGATGTGTTCATGCGCCCGGATTAATATCGATTTAATAACAGTCACTTTCCCCTCTTCATCAGCCGGACTGACACAGGTCAGGCGCTCCTCAATTTCCCGTATTTCTGTATCGTTATCACCTTCAAGCGCCGCCACATAACGGTTGATGAGATTGTTCAATTCCGGACCAAGGCTGTAGACAAAGATAAAAACAGTCAGGAAGAAGGTAATCACGACAGAAATCCGTCCCAGCCCGGAAGCGATAAGCATCAATACAAGCAGGGGGCCGGCCAGTGTCAGCAGGACACCGGCCGGCCCGGGCCAGATCGAATAGTGACTACAGCGCAGTTCCAACCACTCACTGTACTGATCGAACCAGGTAAAATTCCTTATTCGGTCCAGGGCTCCGAGGAAATATTCCAGGGCCAGGCCAATAAGGATACTCAATAAGGTCATGCTGCGCGCCCTCTCCTGTTCCTGTGCGGGTATCTCTATTCTAGCAACAGGCGGTAAGCAGTGATTATCTTTTTTCCATAAGGGAAAAAAAATAGTTCCAGTCGAATGCCGGTCCGGGATCGGTTTTCCTGCCCGGGGAGATAGCGGAGTGAGCGACAATGCGTTGCTCGGTAATCTGCGGCCAATTTGCAATAAGCAGCTTCGTCACATCCACAGCGGCTTCATACTGGCACTGTTCGTAGGCTTCTTCATCACTGCCCTCAAGTTCAACTCCGATCGAATAATCGTTACACGCCTGCCTGCCCTGAAAGGCAGATTCGCCGGCGTGCCAGGCCCGCCTGTCAAACGGTACATATTGGGTAATGAGCCCCTTTCTATCAATGAGCAGATGTGAAGACACCCGCAGGGTGGAGATCCCGGAAAAATAGGGATGTGCCCCCGTCTCCAGGGAATTGGTAAACAACTGATCGATATGGGGGCCGCCGTAACGGCCTGGAGGCAGGCTGATTCCGTGAATGACCACCAGATCAATCACAGCGCCCGCCGGACGTTCATCGCAATTGGGTGAAGGCACACACCTGACTTCCACAAGCCACTGTTTATCCCTGTCGAGACGAAGTGTCGTCATTGCTTGAACCAAGTTGCTCTATTGCTACATGCTATCGGCATGATAGGCTACGATACATCAGGTAATCAGGATATCGAAATCAAATGTGCCGGTTAGCTGCCTACATCGGGCCGGAATTGCTGTTATCGCGGCTATTGGAGGAACCACCCCATAGCCTGATACAACAATCCTGGGCCCCGGAAGAGATGAATGAAGCGAGACTGAATGCTGATGGCTTCGGTTTCGGTTGGACTACCCGGAACCATCAGGCACTGAGATACACCAGTATCCTCCCCATCTGGTCGGACACCAACCTCACCGCTTTGGGGCAGTCGTTAAAGAGCAGTGTCTGGTTGGCCAATGTGCGAAGCGCCACGCCGGGTCAGGACCTCGGCCGAATGAATACGCAACCCTTTATTTACAGCGGTTTCATGTTTCTGCACAACGGTTATCTGCAGGGGTTCGATACCGATATCAAACGCCGCTTTCATGAGCGCCTGTCGGCCGAGGTGCAGACCGGGATTCAGGGGAATACGGATTCTGAATTCCTGTTTGCACTGTTCCGGCAATGCATGAATGAAGGTCCCGCTGATACGGGGAATGGATTGATAAAAGCCCTGGAATCATTGACCGACCTGCTCGACGGGACGGTGGCGTTGTTGAACATCGTCCTCTATGATGGCAAAAATCTGCTGGCATGCCGCTATGCCATGAACGGCGGTGAGTGCCCGTCCCTGTACTATACCTGGAACCATCCACACTTCCCGAAGGCCACCCTCGTTGCCTCAGAGCCTTTCTCGATGCCGGAGTGCTGGAGGGAAGTGGACAAACATTGCATACTGGTTTTTGCACAGGATGCGCCATGCCGATCACTGAAGCTATGAATACCGGCAAATGGCGCAATCGATTCTACACACTTCAGGACCTGCTGTTGAAAACCGTGAGGCAGGCCGCTCATCCTGACTATAAATTGCAATTTCATCCGGATCTGAGCCCCATGGGCTGGCACCTGGGGCACTCTGTCTTTACGGAAACCTACTGGATCCGGGAAATCGTCATGCGCAATGATGAAATAAGCTCCGGTTTGAAGGACCTGTACACCCCGGAACAATCACCCAAGTCACAGCGCGGTGACGCCCTCCCCCCCCATCACGAATTATGCAACTGGGCAGAACTGATGCAGCGGGAAAACAGGGAACTGCTGGAAAGGCATATCCAGCACCATGCGGACCATGAACTCATGCAAAATAACTATCTGTGGAATTTTCTGTCCCAACATTACGCCCAGCACTACGAGACCGCTACGCTGATCCGTTTGCAACGGGCGTTGCAGCAGTCACGAGATTTCATCGTCGCCAACCCTTTGCAATCCAGCATGCCAGAGCGAAACACCGTCAAGATAGTCAGCGGTAAATATTGTATCGGCGCCAGCGGGACATGCGCCCCATACGATAACGAATATCCGGATTTTTCAGCTCCCCTAGATGAATTCCATATCGCATTAACGCCTGTTTCCAATGCAGAATACCTGGCTTTTATGGAGACCGGTGGTTATGACAGCAGCGATTACTGGGACGATGCAGGCTGGGACTGGCGTCTGCAGGAGGCTGCCGTTTATCCCGATCACTGGCGCCAGGATCCGGAAGGCCACTACTATGGCCACGATGCCGGAGGTCCCTGTCAACTGGACCCGGATTCGCCGGTACATGGCGTTAATCATTACGAGGCCTCTGCGTTTGCCCGTTGGGCCGGTGCCAGATTGCCCCATGAATATGAATGGGAAGCTGCAAACCTCACGGGCGCTTTGCAGGCGTGTGGCCAGGTATGGGAATGGTGCGCCAACACCTTTCATCCCTATGAGGGGTTCAGGGCCTTTCCATATAGCGGTTATTCAATTCCCTACTTCGATGGAAAGCATTACAGCCTGCGCGGTGGCGGAGCTTATACACAGGAGGTAATCAAACGCCCTACCTTCCGGAATTATTACCAGGCGGACAAACGGCATATATATGCCGGCATTAGGCTGGTTTACGATTAAGCCGGGTAGTTCCCAACCAAGAACCAGCAATGTTATGACGTCTTATTCCGCTGCCTTCTGCAACAATTTGATTAATTTCTTTTTACTGGCTTTTTTGGCCGTGGATTTTTCGGCAATGGTGATGGCAGAACGTTCCTTTTTATCCTTGACCTTGACATCGGCGCCGTACATAAGCAAAAGCCTGGCCATCTCCATATCATTATTGGCCACCGCCAGCATCAGGGCGGTCCGGCCTTGTACGTCACCGGCGTCGACATTAGCGCCTTCACTCAACAGCTCCCTGGCAATCGCCTTGTTCCTGTAAAACACCGCCCCCATCAGGGCGGTCCGGCCATTACGATTGCTGGCATTGACGTCGGCGCCTGTAGCGATTAGCGCCCTGAGCCGCACTAATTTACCCCGTTTTGCCGCAAGATAGATGGCGGGGACGCGCTCTGCTGCGCCTTTATCCTGTGCGGCCGTCGTGTCGCCGGTAGCGGCCACAGCGACTCCCGCCCCGTTGATTACCATAAAAGTAAACCCGATGCAGGCGGAGGCGAGGATATTTAACAGAATTACTATGGCGTTTTTTCTCTGCATGGTCATCACTCATTCATCGGTTTCGTTTAGATAAATAACGGCTAACCCATTAAAAACTGTAGAACTTATGCAGTGTATGCATGAATATGGCAAGATACGGGCAAGCGGGAACCCAGAATGAATCGAGAGAATAGTAAAAACAAATCCTTTCCCCAACGCCTCGGAAATAGCATGATCATCGTTGCCTGGGTGGCCCTGCTGGGGATGCTGACCCTGTTTTTCAGTCGCTTCCTGCAACAACAGCACAATCCAAACGAGAAGGTTATTACCTATAGCAAGACCGGTTATCACGAAGTGGTGTTACAGCGAAACCGGCTTGGGCACTATCTCGCACGCGGCAAAATCAATGGTAAACCGGTCGAGTTTATCCTGGATACCGGCGCCACCATGGTCAGTATCCCCGGGCGCCTGGCAGCGGGGCTTCACCTGCAGCGCGGACAAATCATGGCGGTCAACTCTGCGAACGGCACGATCCCGGTCTATGCCACCCGGCTTGACCGGGTACGGCTCGGCGAGATTCTGCAGCGGGACATCCGGGCCACAATCAATCCCTCAATGGAGGGAGATGAGGTACTGCTGGGCATGAGTTTTCTCAAGCATCTGGAAATGAATCAACAGGGTGAGCAACTGACTCTACGTCAATACCGGCAAGTGGATTAAATCGATATGCAGATATTAGAGGAGATACTGAATAGATTGAACGGCATCATCTGGGGTGAATACGTACTCATCCCGTTACTGGCCGTTGTCGGCGTTTACTTGACCATAGGTCTGCGCGCCATGCCCTGGCGATATATCGGGCATGCCTTCAGACTGCTCTTCAGGGGGCGGCAATCCGAGGCCGGTAGCACGGGGGATATTACCCCGTTCCAGGCCCTGATGACGGCACTCTCCGCCACTATCGGCACGGGCAACATCGCCGGCGTTGCCACCGCTATCTACTTCGGTGGACCGGGAGCCATCTTCTGGATGTGGTTAATCGCCCTGTTTGGCATGGCCACCAAATATTCCGAGGCCGTTTTGGCGGTCAACTACCGGGAGGAGGATGAACTCGGCAATTACGTCGGCGGCCCCATGTACTACATCAAAAATGGTTTGGGTGACAACTGGCGCTGGCTGGGGACGGCGTTTGCCCTGTTCGGCACGATTGCCGGGTTCGGACTCGCCAACATGGTGCAGTCCAATACCGTGGCCGATCAACTTCATGCTGCCTTCAATATACCCACCTGGAGCACAGGCCTGGTTATCGCCTTGCTGGTTGGTACAGTTATACTCGGCGGCATCAAACGTATTGCGGAAGTGGCGGAACGGATCGTGCCGTTGATGGCGGTCCTGTATGTGGTCTCCGCATTGCTGATCATCTGCCTGAACATCACGGCCGTACCGGCGGCCCTGGATCTTATTGTGACTGACGCCTTTACCGGCACCGCCGCCAGCGGTGGTTTTATCGGCTCGTCTGTCTGGATGGCGGTCCGTTGGGGAGTGGCACGGGGAATTTTTTCCAATGAAGCAGGTCTGGGCAGCGCACCGATTGCCCATGCCGCAGCGCGTACTACCAACCCGGTGCGCCAGGGCATGATCGCCATGCTGGGAACCTTTATCGATACCATTGTTGTCTGTTCCATGACGGCGCTGGTGATTATCATGACGGGGGCATGGAACAGTGGCATAAATGGGGCACCGATGTCGTCACTGGCATTCGGAATGGGACTCACCGGAATCGGACATTATGTAATTACCTTCGGACTGGTGGTGTTTGCATTTACCACCATGCTGGGCTGGAGTTATTATGGGGAACGTTGTGGCGAATATCTGTTCGGTGTCAGGATCATCCTGCCGTATCGCCTGCTTTGGGTCATTGCCATCTTTATCGGCGCACTGGTAAAACTTGAATTCGTCTGGCTGCTGGCGGACGTGTTGAATGGCCTTATGGCAATCCCGAACCTCATCGCCCTGCTCTTATTGAGCCCGGTGATATTCAGGATTACCCACGAACATCTCATCAAGTCAAAAAGCGGTGAGCGTGTCAATGAATCCCCCTAAGACGCTACCTGCCGATATCGCCAGCACTGTCCGCCGCGCCCTGAGTGAGGACATCGGCACCGGCGATCTGACTGCTGAACTGATCCCCGCCGGGAAGATGGGGAAGGCGACCGTCATCAGCCGCGAACAGGCCGTGTTTTGCGGGAGGGCCTGGTTCGACGAAGTCTTCCGGCAACTGGATAAATCAGTGCAAACACACTGGGCGTTCCAGGAGGGAAGTGAAATCAGCGCGGATCAGGTTGTGTGCACACTACAGGGCCCGGCCCGTGTTCTCCTGTCCGGCGAGCGGACCGCCCTGAATTTCCTGCAATTACTCTCCGGGACGGCAACCATTACCCGGGAATATGCTGCGCTTCTGGGAGACAACCGGGTTCGCCTGCTCGATACCCGAAAAACCATCCCCGGCCTGCGCACCGCACAAAAATATGCAGTGGCCTGTGGCGGCGGTCACAACCACCGCATGGGTCTGTATGACGCCATCCTTATCAAGGAAAATCATATCCAGGCCGCCGGCGGCATTCTTGCGGCCGTGCAACATGCCCGCTCCCTGCACCGGAATGTGGAACTGGAAGTGGAAGACCTCGAGCAGATGAGACAAGCCATTGAGGCCGGCGCCGACACCATTCTGCTGGATAATTTCAGTGTTGATGAGCTGTACGAAGCAGTCAAGCTCAATCAGGGCCGCGCTTGTCTGGAAGTCTCCGGGGGCGTGAACAAAGAACTCCTGCGTAGCCTTGCCGCAACAGGCGTGGATTGCATATCAGTTGGCGCCCTGACGAAAAACGTCCGCGCTATCGATTTTTCCATGAGAATGGTTTGAGGCGGTTCAGGGTTCAGGATTCAGGGTTCCGCAACTCTTGTGCTTCCATGCGCACGCAGCATTAGTGCAATAGATAACTGCCCGGTCTCCGTTTCAGACTCGACTCTACCACTCATATCCATGTGAGTGTCCTGCGTTATCAACACTACCATTATCCATGGCGGTCTTCCATGCATGTCAGTGTTAGTTTTTTGGGTCTTCAGCAGAATCTGTGGGTTGATATATAAACAGTAGCCCGTCAT
>JBHHYN010000104.1:0-10283 GCA_046757565.1 Gammaproteobacteria bacterium
TTTTTTGTCATTGGTCATATGACAAGGGACAAATGACAAGGGACAAATGACAAGGAACAAATGACAAGGGACAAATGACAAACATGATGCTCTCTCCCACGGAAATCCTGTCGACAGATGGACCTCTTGCTGAGCAGATCGATAATTTCAAGGTCCGCCCGCAACAACAGGCGCTGGCTGAGGCCATCGATTCAGCCATTCGCAATCATGAATCATTAATCTGTGAAGCCGGTACCGGCACCGGCAAGACCTTTGCCTATCTCATCCCGGCTCTCCTTGCCGGCATCAAGGTTATTGTTTCCACCGCAACGAAGCATTTACAGGATCAGTTATTCCAGCGCGATCTGCCGTTAATACGGAAAGTGCTGAATGTCCCCATACATATTTCCCTGTTAAAAGGCAGGGCCAATTATCTGTGTCTGCACCGGCTGCGGCTGGCGGAAGCGGATGGAGGTTACCTGACCCAGGCGGGCGGGGCGCAACTCACGGAGATCAGGCGCTGGTCACAGCAGACGCATAGCGGTGACTTGTCTGAACTCACCGGTATCGCGGAGGCGGCGCCGGTACGTTTTGTTGTGACATCAACGGCGGAAAACTGCCTCGGACAGGAATGTGACGATTATGAGAAGTGTTTTGTCTTTCAGGCGCGCCGTCATGCCAGTCAGGCGGATCTGGTGGTCGTCAACCATCATCTGTTTCTGGCGGACATGGCCCTGCGCGATCAGGGTTATGGCGAATTATTACCGCAGGCCGATTTGGTGATCTTTGACGAAGCCCATAAATTACCGGATCTTGCCTCAGAATTTTTTAGTCAGACGTTAACCAGCCGTCAGATGCTGGAGTTTATCAGGGATTGCAAGCTGGCTTATTTTGATGAAGCGGCCGATCTGCCACAGTTTCTCGAGATCCTGGATCAGGTCGAGAAATCCGTCCGGGATTTGCGGTTGGCTTTTGGCAAAGGGCCACTGCGTTCAGCATGGTGCGAGATGAAGCAGCGAGGGGAGGTCACTACCGCCCTGGAAACCCTGTTGCAGAAGGCCCATACACTGCATCATGCGCTGGAGTCCTTTGCCGGTCGTGGCAAGGGACTGGATAGTTGTTTCAAACGGCTCAATAATCTTCTCAATATGCTGGATTGCTTTGCCGAATCCGGGTCGGATGACGCCATCCAGTGGCTGGAGACACGGGGTAACGGGTTTTTGCTGCACCAGACCCCGCTGGATATTTCAGAGACCTTCCAGACGCATATCGCCGCCTATGATTGTCATAACATCTATACTTCGGCGACGTTGGCCGTTAATAATAATTTTTGCCACTTTTCAGGACGGCTGGGACTGGAAGATGTCCGGGCACAGGCATGGGCCAGCCCCTTCGATTTCAAACGGCAGGCCTTGTTATATTTTCCGGAGGGTTTGATCGACCCCCGGCAGGAGGGTTACACCGAACGGGTTGTGGAGAAGGCCATCCCGGTGCTCCAGCTGACCCGTGGCCGCGCCTTTTTTCTCTTTACCAGTCATCGCGCCTTACAGATTGCAGCAAAATTCATAATGGCCGGAATAGATTATCCTGTTCTAGTCCAGGGCGATGCCCCCCGCACGGAATTACTGGAAACCTTTCGCCACACCCGGCATGCCGTGTTATTGGGCACCGGTAGTTTCTGGGAAGGGGTCGATGTCAAGGGGCAGGCGTTGTCGTGTGTGATTATTGACAAGCTTCCATTTACTGCTCCTGATGACCCGGTATTACAGGCGCGGATGAAAAAAATGGAAGAGCAGGGTGGACGGCCGTTTATCGATTATCAACTACCGGAAGCGGTTATCAGCCTGAAGCAGGGGATAGGCAGGCTGATCAGGGATACACAGGATTACGGGGTCTTGATGATTTGCGATCCCAGGCTCGTGACAAAATCCTATGGAAGGGTTTTTCTCAACAGTTTTCCGGAAATGCAGCAGACGCACCGTTTATCCGATGTTGAAACATTTTTCAGGCAACATGAGACGAGATGAACGGGTTTAAGTAAGTGCCATTCGGACCTGAGGCTTTTTAAGGGGAAGGCTTGCCTTCATAACTGATGCGGTAAATGCAGTTGGCAAAATCATCCGAGACCAGTAACGAACCGTCCGGCAGGATTTCGATATCCACGGGACGGCCCCAATACTTGTCCCCGATTAGCCAGCCCGTGGCAAACTGTTCATACCCTACTGCCCGGTGGTCCTTCAGTTTCACCAGTGTCACGCGATAGCCATCCGGCCGGGCGCGGTTCCAGGAGCCGTGATAGGCGATAAAGATCTGGTTTTTGTATTTTTCAGGAAACGATTTGCCGGTATAGAAACGCATGCCGAGTCCGGCATTATGGGCCGGCATCTCCAGGGCGGCCGGTTGAAACTCATTCTCTTTCCTGTCAATCTTGTAGGCGGGATCGACGAGGGTTTTGCCATACCGGTACGGGAAGCCGAAATGCAAACCGGGCCGTGGCGCGTGATTGAGTTCTTCCGGGGGGATATCGTTGCCCATCATGTCCCTGCCGTTGTCCGTGAACCAGAGTTCTTTGGTAACCGGGTCCCAGTCAAATCCAACTGAGTTGCGGATCCCCCTGGCATAGATTTCGCGGTGGGAACCATCTGCGTCAATCCTGGTGATAACACCGTGAAGTGCGTCCGGCTCGCAGGTATTGCACGGGGCGCCAACCGGTACGTACAGTTTTCCGTCCGGCCCGAAGCGGATGAATTTCCAGCCATGGTGCAACTCCGCCGGGTAGTTATCGTTAATGACAACAGCTTGCGGCGGATGATACAGGTCCGTTTCGATGTCATCGAAACGGAGTATCCGGGATATCTCGGCGACAAACAGATCGCCATTATGGAAGGCGACACCATTCGGGTAGTTGAGATGGTCTGCTATGGTAATGATCTGGTCCGCCTTGTGATCGCCGTTGTTATCCCGGATGGCATAGACTTTTCCATAGGGCCCCTTCCCCCATTGGCCAAATGTCCCCACGAACAGCGTCCCGTCCGGACTGAGGGACATGGAGCGCGCTCCGGTCACGTGTTCTGCGTACATTGAAATTTTAAAACCGGGAGGCAGCTTGATTTTATCCAGGTAGTTATGGGGATTGACGTTCATCGGATTGTTGACGGCGGCCACTTCCGGCTGCGCCGCCCCGGCACTTTGATCGGGATTGACAAACAGGCAGGCGCCGCACAGAGTGATGGCAAACAGATTTTTGTTCATCTTCTTCAATTTGTTACGTATAGCTTTATCGCTCCGGATACCCTGCCTGTCCTGTACGGATTATGAATCACCCTCCATAGAACACTTTTTCACCCAGTTCCCTGAGGGTCAGGGTAACGTCGTCCGCCCTTCCTGCCGGTTCCTGCAATACCTCCGCCTCGATCACTTCGGCAACAAATATCGAGTGATCTCCTTTTTCGACCGTTTCCATGAGAGAACATTCCACGTAGGCGGGAACACTGTCCAGGACGGCGGCGCCGGTGATGCCCTGGTGAAAGGCCTGACCGTTGATGGTGTCACCCTGCTGTTCAGTCGGCTTGAAGAAGGCATAGGCCGTGTCCTGTTGGCCTTTACCGAGTATATTCAACACAAATTTTCCGGACTCCTTGACAATGCTGTGAATGCCCGAGTCCGCCTTGACACCGACTACGATTAAGGGTGGCGTAAAAGAAATCTGAGTCACCCAGTTCACTGTTGATGCCGCGATACTGCCGTCCGGGGATACTCCCGTCATGACGTACAGGCCGTAAGGAATCATGCGTAAAGCGGTTTTTTTATGGTCTTCGTTCATTGGATAAAGTTCTCCTCATCTTATGGTGGTCAATGTGGGTTAAAACTCCAGGTGTTTTGGTGCCCTCGGGAATGGGATGACATCGCGAATATTTGATACGCCCGTGATCAGCATCAGGAAGCGTTCAAAACCCAGGCCAAACCCGGCATGGGGTACGCTGCCATAACGGCGTGTGTCCAGGTACCACCAGTAATCGTCTGCATTAATGCCCAGTTCGTTGATGCGTTGTTTTAATTGGGCATAACGTTCTTCACGCTGGCTCCCTCCGATTATTTCACCGATTGAGGGCACCAGTACATCCATGGCTGCTACCGTCCTGTCATCTTCGTTTTGCCGCATGTAGAAGGCCTTAATCTGTTTCGGATAGTTGTAGACGATGAGCGGTTGCCTGAAATGCTCCTCGGTGAGAAAGCGCTCGTGCTCCGATTGCAGATCACTCCCCCATTGCGGCTCGTATTCAAATGTTTTACCGGCCTGTTGCAATATCCCTATCGCCTCGGTATAGGAGAGTCTAAGGAACTCGTTACCGGCGATATTCTCCAGTGTATGCATTAATGTCTTGTCAACGTAGTTGGCAAACAGTGCCAGGTCATCGCTGCATTCATCCATAACGAAACGTACCAGGTGACGGATCAACTGTTCCGCAAGCGCCATGTTGTCATGCAGATCGGCAAAGGCGATTTCCGGTTCGATCATCCAGAATTCGGCCATATGCCGGCTGGTGTTGGAGTTCTCGGAGCGGAAGGCAGGGCCGAAGGTGTAGACATTGCCGAGACTGAGACAGAATGTTTCCACGGACAACTGGCCCGATACCGTCAGGTTCGCCTCCTTGCCGAAAAAGTCTTTTTCAAAATCGATTTCGCCCTGTCTGGTCGGCACGTTGCCGAGATCCAGCGTCGTCACGCGAAACATTTCTCCCGCCCCTTCGCAATCGGATCCGGTAATGATCGGGGTATGTATCCAGCTGAATCCGCGTGTCTGGAAAAATTCATGAATGGCATGGGAAAGTTTTGAACGTATGCGGAACATTGCGCCGTATTTGTTTGTGCGGGGGCGTAAGTGGGCCATTCCGCGCAGGTATTCATCGGAGTGGCGTTTTTTCTGCAAGGGATAATCTTCCGGCGCATACCCGAGCAGTTCGATATTTTTTGCGCTGATTTCCCAGCGTTGGCCTTTGCCCGGTGAGGCGGTCAGATCCCCGGAGACGGCAATGGCTGAACCGGTACTGAGTCTGGTAATGTCATCGTAGCCATTCAGTGAGCTATCGGCGATAATCTGGATATTGGCGAGGCAGGATCCATCATTTAACTCGATAAAGGAGAACTCCTTTGCATCGCGCCGGGTGCGGACCCAGCCCTTGACGGTGACATCAGTGGCCGCCTCAGTAGCATGCAGCAGTTGTTTGATAGTCTGTTTCAGCATGACTCGTCTTTATCCTGTTACGTACTGCCTGACGCCACCTGACTCTTTCCGGGATGCAATGGACACGATTAACATTTCCGGGCGAGTGTCAGGCCCCGTCAATTTTCCATCTTCCGGCATGGCCATGGCCCTACACAAGCTGCTGTAGCCGGTATGCGTACCTGTCTCAATAATCTTCTTTGCGCCCAGTATCTTCACCAGCAATGCCATAAACCGGACCTGGTCCGGGCCGATCTGCAGGTTCGGATCGGGTTGTGAGGCGGATTCCTGCTGCAATCGCCGCAGGATCTCCGGTTCTCTCAAGGAGACGGAAACCAGATAGTGGTAGATATCTTCATCTACATGATGTGTCTTGAGTGCCATCGTTTCGCCCGAACTATAATTGAAGGAAGCTATGGCTTAATCAGCGGTATCCCTCATTGAGACAATATGAATTTTGCCGCCAGTTGCGGTTTGGGACAGCTTAAAAGAAAAAAACGTGTTAAGGAATGTTTAATGCAGAAAAAAGTACGAATCAGACAGAATAATCCTGATTGTCTCAAGCTGATACAGATCACCGATACGCATCTATTCAGTAAGGCGGAAGATCGCTTCGACGGCTTCGATACCATGGCCTCCCTGAGGTCAGTCATTGCGCATATCAACGCCCTGGCAGAGCCACCGGACCTGGTCCTGGTGACCGGTGATCTGGCGCATGATCCTGTTGCCTCTGCCTATCAACAGCTGCTCGGGCAATTGACGTCGCTGAAGGTACCGGTATTCTGCCTTCCGGGCAATCATGACGACCCGGCATTGATGGAAGAGATGCTTAATCATGAAAATGTCAGCACCGTAAAGGTCCTTGAGACCCTCCACTGGACGGTCCTGTTGCTGAACAGTTTTTTGCCCCATAGTCACTCGGGCCGGTTAGCTGAAGAAGAACTCGATTTTCTCTCACGGCAGTTACAGCACGCGCGCGATAAACACCTGTTCATCTGTCTGCATCATCCTCCCATTCCTGTCAACAGCCCGTGGATGGATGCCATGATGCTTGAGAACCCGGATGATTTCTTTGCGATTGTGGACAGGTGCCGACACACTCGCGGCATTCTTTGGGGACATATTCACCAGGAGTTTTCATCAGTACACGGGAACGTCCTGCTCCTGGCCAGTCCCTCCACCTGCGTGCAATTTACGCCATTGACAGATAAATATATCAGGGATAATAAAGCGCCCGGTTACAGAACATTAGGGCTGCAAACCAATGGGTCCATCAAAACAGTTGTGCATCGGGTTGCAGTAACATGAAAAGAGCATGCTCCATCTCCAAATGCAAGCCGGCAGGTAACTATAACGCCTTGTACTTGTCTAATGGGTTAATAACCAGTACTCCCATGGTGAACAAGACGGAAAATCGCTGCAAACATGGCAGCATATTAACTTTTATAGTCTGCCCCCTTTCATGCCGGGGAGAAATTTTGAAATCTATAGTATATTATATATCATATATTATAAGACAGGCAATTGTGGCTACACCGATGGAAATGGTTTTGAGATATCCGCCCGGTTCACACAGTCAGGAAGGGGTGCCGGAACCTTACTGGCAGATGAGATAGTTGAAATCCGAAGCAGATTCCATAGGATCACTGTCACTGCCTCGCCCTTTGTCAAAAGAGGTCAGGTGGCTTAAATACATTGTGAGGGGGAGCGTAGTAATGGATGAAATGAGATATACCGAAGACCATGAGTGGGGCCGTCTCGATGGCGATGGCATGGTGACAGTCGGAATCACCGATTATGCCCAGGAACAACTGGGAGACGTGGTCTATATTGAATTACCGGAGGTCGGTACTGCCGTGCAGGCCGGAGTTGAAGCAGCTGTGGTGGAATCGGTCAAGGCAGCCGGGGAGGTGAATGCGCCGGTAACCGGTACGGTGATCGAAATCAATACACGCTTGAGTGAGGAACCGGAACTGGTGAATAGTGATCCGTTGGGAGAAGGCTGGCTCCTGAAAATTGAACCGGAAGACTCAGGTGAATTCAACAGCCTCATGGATGAAGTGGCGTATGGGGAATATATCGGTACGCTCTGAATCAGGTAGAACAGACTTCGGGAGTCGGATATGCAGGGGACCAGGCAAGCGCTTGAAGAACTTGAGATGCATGGTGATTTTATTCGCCGTCATATTGGTCCTGATCGCCACCAGATCGCTGATATGGTGGCGTATCTCGGTCTGGATTCCCTGGAGGAGATCGTAGACAGGGCCGTTCCGGACAGCATCCTTTCCAAAGATCCCCTCGCCCTGACGGAAACCATCAGCGAACGCGCCGTAATCAGCCATATGCGCAGGATGCGTGAACGCAACCGTGTATTTATCTCCATGATCGGCATGGGCTATTACGGCACCATCATGCCCGCCGTGATCAAACGAAATGTGCTGGAAAATCCTGCATGGTATACCGCCTATACCCCCTATCAGGCCGAGATCAGTCAGGGCCGGCTCGAGGCATTGCTCAATTTTCAACAGATGGTCATCGATCTGACTGCGATGGAGATTGCCAACGCCTCGTTACTGGATGAGGCGACAGCGGCTGCCGAGGCCATGGCGATGTCGAAACGGATCGTAAAAAAACGGGCCAATGTTTTCTTCGTCGATCGCGATTGTCATCCGCAAACCATAGCGGTGGTGAAGACCCGCGCCCGTTACTTCAGTTTAGAAGTCGTGGTCGGCGATGCGTACAGCGAATTGCCGTCTCACAATGTCTTCGGTGTGCTTATTCAGTATCCAGGCTCAAGCGGAGAGGTGCGCGACTTACAGGCGCTCATTGATCAGGCCCATGAGCAGTCTGCCCTGGTGACCGTCGCGGCGGATATCCTCGCCCTGGTGCTGCTGAAACCACCGGGTGAGATGGGGGCGGATATTGTGGTCGGCAACACCCAGCGGTTTGGTGTTCCCATGGGTTACGGTGGCCCGCATGCAGCCTATTTCGCCACACGCGAACGCTTTATTCGTTCCATGCCCGGCCGCATCATCGGGGTTTCCGTCGACGAGCACGGTGATCCGGCCCTGCGCATGGCCCTGCAGACACGGGAACAACACATCAGACGGAGCAGGGCGACCAGCAATATCTGCACTTCCCAGGTATTACTCGCCGTCATTGCCGGTTTTTTTGCCATTTATCACGGTGCCAAAGGGCTCAAATTGATTGCCGGGCGCGTGCATCGCTATACGCAGATCCTGGCTGAGGCGCTGAGGCGACATGGCTACGATGTCATTACTGACCCCTTTTTCGATACCATTACGGTGCATGTGCAGAGCCGGGCGCGGCGCATCGCTGCCAAAGCGAGGGAAGCTCGCATCAACCTGCGCGTTAACGATGCGGATTATCTGGGGATCTCTCTTGATGAAACCACAACGCGTCAGGAGCTTACCGCTCTATGGCGGGTATTTGTCCCGGATAGAGGAAGTCCACTGAATTTCGAGGTACTTGATAACAGTATCGGTGAATGTCTGCCGGAGCCGTTACGGCGCAGCAGCGCCATGCTGACCCACCCCGTGTTTGAACTGTATCACTGTGAAACTGAAATGATGCGTTATATGCGCAGTCTGGCGCGCCGCGATATTTCACTGGATCGCTCCATGATTCCGCTTGGGTCGTGCACCATGAAACTGAATGCGGCGACGGCGTTGCAGGCCCTCTCTTACCATGAATTCAGCGCCATGCATCCCTTTGCCCCGCTGGATCAGGCACAGGGTTACCAACAGTTGTTTGAAGAACTGGAGGATATGCTGTGCGATCTGACCGGTTTCGATGCCTTCTCCCTGCAACCCAATGCCGGTTCGCAGGGTGAATATTCAGGCCTGCTGGTGATACGCAAGCATCATGAAACAGCCGGGGCAGGCCACCGGGATGTGTGTCTCATCCCGGCCTCCGCCCACGGCACCAATCCCGCCAGTGCCGCCATGGCGGGCCTGAAGGTGGTAGAGGTCGCTTGTGACAGGGATGGTAATATCGATGTCGATGATCTGCGGGCCAGGGCGGCAGAGCACGCTGACCACCTGGCTGCGTTAATGGTGACCTATCCCTCCACCCATGGCGTATATGAAGAGGCATTCGTTGAGATCTGCGAGGTCATTCATGCGCATGGAGGGCAGATCTATCTGGACGGCGCCAATATGAATGCGCTGGTCGGTATTTCCCGGCCGGGCCGGATCGGCGCGGATGTCATGCATATCAATCTGCACAAGACCTTCAGCATACCCCATGGCGGTGGTGGGCCGGGCGCGGGGCCGATAGGTGTAAAAGTGCATCTGGCGCCCTTTCTTCCCGATCACCCCCTGGTGCACGGCGTTAATCCTGCCGCCGGCGAGGCAGGGACCATCGGGACTATCGCGGCCGCACCCTGGGGATCAGCGAGCATCCTCACCATCTCCTGGGCCTATATCGCGATGATGGGGGCCCACGGGCTGCGGCGGGCAACCCTGGTCGCTATCCTTAATGCGAACTATATTGCCAGACGCCTGGCGCCGTACTACCCGGTGTTATATACCGGCAAAAACAATATGGTCGCGCATGAGTGTATTATCGACCTGCGTCCCATCAAGGCGTCTTGCGGTATCAGTGTGGATGATATTGCCAAACGGCTCATCGACTACGGTTTTCATGCCCCGACCATATCCTTCCCGGTAGCGGATACCTTGATGATCGAACCCACAGAGAGCGAAAACAGACGTGAACTGGACCGCTTTTGCCAGGCCATGATTTCCATACGCAGGGAGATAACCGCCATCGAACAGGGAGACGCCAATCCGGAAAATAACCTGTTGCATAATGCCCCGCATACCCACCGCCTGTTACTGGAGCAGGAATGGAAACAGCCCTACTCGAAGCGCGAAGCGTTCTATCCCATGGCCAATATCCGTGATGATAAATACTGGCCGCCGCTGGGCAGGATAGACAATGTCTACGGAGATAGACACCTGTTCTGCCGATGCCCGCCGGTGGCGGATCATAGCTCAGACATTAATTAGTGTCCGTCCATAAACGGACTTTTTTTCAACATTATCCCTGTAAAACA
>JBHHYN010000105.1:0-10205 GCA_046757565.1 Gammaproteobacteria bacterium
CCTTCAGGGCTTCCACGACCCGGTATATCTCGGCCGTGCCGATACGGATCCCGAAGCGGTTCAGGGTGGCGTCGGAACGGCCCAGCACGAAACAACCGTCCCGGGCATTGATTTTGAAGAAATCCCCCTGCCGCCAGACGCCGGGATAGGTTTCAAAATAGGTCTGCCGGTAACGCTCGTTGTTTTTATCATTCCAGAAATAGAGGGGCATGGACGGCATGGGTTGGGCAATCACCAGTTCCTCCACCTGGTCGATCACCGAATTGCCGTCTTCATCGTAGGCATGGGCATCGACACCCAGATGCGGCGCCTGGATTTCACCGGCATACACCGGCAGAACCGGCATACCGCCTACAAAGCCCGTGCAGACGTCCGTTCCGCCGCTGCCTGGTAACAGCCACAACTGTTCCTTTACGTTTTCATAAAACCACTGCATACACTCCGCCGTGACGATGGAGCCTGCCAACATAATCGAATCCAGGGCGGACAGGTCAAACTTCTGTTTCGGCACAACGCCTGCCTGTTCCTGTATCTGCACAAAGGTAGGGCTGGCGCCGAACAGCTTCGCCCCGGATTCCGCCGTAATCTTCCATAACTGATCCACCTCCGGGTAGGCGGGATGGCCGTCGTACAGTACCGGCGTTACGCCCACCAACATGGAACTGACCAGAAAATTCCACATCATCCAGCCCGTGGTGGTGAAAAAGAACAGGGGATCGCCGCGCCGCAAATTCAGGTGAAAGGTCACCAGTTTCATCTGCTCCAGCAGGATCCCGCCATGGCCGTGAACAATGGCCTTGGGGAGCCCGGTCGTGCCGGACGAGTAGAGTATCCACAGGGGATGTTCGAACGGGACTTGTTCAAACTGAAACGCCGCTGCAGGGACCGGGGGGTGATCGAGCAGGTCATTCCATAACAGAGCATGGCTGACCGGCGCCGTGTCATTGTCCTTGTCGAGGTAGGGCAGGAAGATAATGTGCTGCAACGATGCCAGTTGGCCGATGATCCGGCGCAGCTCCTCCCTGCGCTCATATGCCTTGCCCCGGTAGCGGTAGCCGTCAGTGCAGATCAACGCCTTCGGTTCAATCTGTGCAAACCGATCCAGCACACTGGAGGTACCGAAGTCTGGGGAACAGGCAGACCAGATGGCGCCGATGCTGGTGGTCGCCAGTATGGCGATGATGGCCTGGGGGATGTTCGGCAGATAGCTGGCGATCCGGTCTCCAGGTTTGATCCCCAACGCTCGCAGTTGCGTGGCCAGCACCCTGACCTCGTTGGCCAGTTGTGGCCAGGAGACGCTGGCAAGCGACGCCTCTTCACTGGCGAAATAGAGTGCGTTGGCGCCCACTCGCTCCTGCCGCAGTATATGCTGGGCATAGTTCAGCCTGGCGCCAGGAAACCACTCCGCCCCGGGCATCTGCCTGCGCCCCAGGACCTTCGTGTAGGGACTGGATGCCTCGATCTCAAAGTAGTCCCAGACGGCCTGCCAAAATGCCTCCAGGTTATCCACGGACCAACGCCAGAGGTGGTGATAATCGGTTAATTCCAGGCCCTGCTCCCGTTTCAACCACTGTTTGAAGGCAGTGATATTCGCCTCGGCAATCCATTCAGGACCCGGTTCCCACAAAAGTTTACCCTCTGCCGTCATAGGCCTGTCCCACCCTGGAACAGATAATGAGGGCAAGGCAAACAACAGGGCGGCAACGCTGTCTGTCTCACCCTCACATTAAGCTGGAACATAGCCTACACCTTGGCAAAGGAATTTGCTGGTTGCACCTATCTTTCGGTAGGCGACGGATTGTGCATAAAAGGATAAGTTAAAGGCATCTCTTCACCATAACATTAATGATTGATCGATCTGCTTCAGTCCCGGTTATCGCACTTGAAAATAACGCAGGAAAGATTAAAGCTTGGTAACGGAGAGATTACAAGCCGGCAGCAGATAATCAGAAAGGAGGTAACATTTATGCCTAAGACAGTACGCTTTCACGAAACCGGTGGTCCCGAGGTCTTGAAAATCGAAGAGATGCCGGTTATCGAGCCCGTAGCGGATGAAGTCCGGCTCCAGGTCGAGGCGCTGGGGCTGAACCGCGCTGAGGCCGCTTTTCGTTCCGGGATGTATCTGGAGGCGCCCAGATTACCTGCACGTATCGGTTACGAGGCAGCCGGTGTGATCGATGCGGTCGGTTCCGAAGTCACCGATCTGAAAGTGGGCGACCGGGTCAGCAGTATACCCGGCTTCTCTATGAACCGGTATGGCGTCTACGCGGAGAGCGCAGTACTGCCGGCGCGTTGCGTGGCCCGCTATCCCGGGTCAATGCCTGTCGTGGAAGGTACTGCCATCTGGATGCAGTACCTGACCGCCTGGGGAGGACTCGTCCGGATTGGACATCTCGCCGCTGGTGATGCGGTGGTGATCACGGCCGCCAGCAGCAGTGTCGGTCTGGCCGCGATTCAGATCTGTAATATGCTCGGCGCCACGGCCATTGCCACAACACGGCATGCGGATAAAAAGCAGTCACTTCTGGGCCATGGCGCCGCGCACGTCATCGTCACGGAGGAAGAGGACCTGGTTGCAAGGGTGATGGCGATCACGGACGGTGTTGGCGCCGACATTACCTTCGATCCCATCACCGGGCCCTTCCTGGGATTGATGGCCGGCGCCGCGAAAAAAGGCGGCCTCGTCATCGCCTACGGCTCGCTGCACCAGGGGATAACGGAATTTCCACTGTTTGCCGCAGCCGGCAAGGCCCTGACGATACGCGCTTATACCCTGTTTGAATTCTCTCAGGACCCCGGGTTGCTCGCACCAGGGAAGAAGTTTGTCATGGACGGACTCGAGTCGGGGGCATTGAAACCGGTTATCGACCGGACCTTTCCCTTTGATCAGATCGTCGCGGCTCATGAATACCTGGAGTCGAATCGGCAGATGGGCAAGATTGTCGTCACTGTATAAGGGCCGTGCGTTACGAAAAAAAAACGAGACCGGCAAATCAACACGGCGACGAAATGATTACTCTCGACATCTCCTCAAGGCAGCAGACCCAGGTTGCGGCCCCGCTCCACCGCAACGGATCGCCGCCGGGTATCGAGCTTGTTGAAGATCTGCTGCATGTGCCACTTTACCGAGCCTTCAGTGAGACCCAGATCTTCCGCAATCTCGCGATTACGCAACCCTGCGGAGACGCGTTCCAGGATCTGCACCTGGCGTCTGTTTAGGGGGCCAAAGGCCGGTGTTATTCTGACCTCATCCCTCGTTTGCCGGGACCTGTCCGGTGGGTTTCCCGCCAGGGTCGCCAGCTCAGCGGCCAGGTGTACGGCGGGGTCGCTAATGACATGAGATTGTTCGGCAATCTCGCGCAGGATGGCAATGATGGGTTTCCCTTCATCGATAAAGGAGCGGCGCAGTCCTCTTGGTTGTGCGAGCGTCAGGCTGTCCCGCACGCTACGGTATGCCGCCTTTGAGTCTCCGGCAAGTTGTTGGGCCCGCGCCAGCAGCAGGGAGAAGCGGATCTGATCGCGTACCGCGCCGCGTTTCCCGGTAAATCGCATCCACTGCCGGGACAAGTGCAAGGCAGCCTGTATCTCACCTTTTATGCAGGCGTATCTGATGTGCCCAATAGCCCTTATTGCATCACCGGTGGTCACCACACCTTCCGGCGACAGCGCGGTTTCATCCTGTCTACGGAACGGTTCAGAGAACAGTGTTTTCATGTTTTCGCACCTGCCGGTTGCCAGAATGCGCAGGCGTTCAGCCCGGACATGATCCACTAGGCGTACAAATCCCGACTGCTCGGCGAAGCGATCCGCTTCCTCAAGCACCCGTTGCGCCTCCTGGCGGACGCCCTCTTCCAGGGCCAGGCGCGCCCGGCAAATATAACCGGCAATGAGTTGATCAACGAACCCTATCTGCCGCGCCAGTGGCAGGTAGCGATCGATCAGTGAAGCGGCCTGTTGCAGCTGATTTTGTTCATAATGGATCTCCGCCAGCAACAGTGCCGGCATGGCTGCCAGTCCGGAATCCGGCCCGCCAATCTCTATGGCGATGTCCAGCGCCAGGCACAGGGAGGTCTCCGCCGCCCCAAGGTCGCCTCGCAGATAGTGCGTTGGCCCCATGACGGCCCCATGCCAAACCAGCACGAACCTGCTGCCTGCCGCCTGGTAAAACTCACAAGCGCGGGCATCCAGCCGGTTGATATCTTTTAATTTATAAAGGTTCCGTTGCGCGACGATAAGTGAAGAGTACAGGTTCCCTTGCAGGTAGGCGTCATCGACCGGAAAGTGTTGCATCAAGGCATGGCATTGGCACTCTACCGCCGGCATGTCATCCGCACACTGGGCGAACATCATCTCCCGGTGCATCAGTACCGATGGCAGGGGATCATCGTTTGCCGGACCGTCCATCCCGGTACGTCGTGCGATCTCTGTGGCCACCAGGTCCAGTAAGCGCCGGGCCCGGCTGAATTGCCACTCCAGGGTAGATTTCCAAGCCTGATTCAGGAGTATGCGTGGGTACTTGGCAAGGCAGGCAGCCGGGATACGGCCGGTCCAGCCAACCAGCCTGGAGAATTGACCGTTGTAAAACATATTGTCGCAACTCGCATCCAGCAGCGCTGCAGCACACTCCATGTCGCCGGCATCAATTGCATGCTTTATGGCTTCGTCTATAAACCCATACTTCTCAAACCAGCGGCTTGCCAGTAAATGCAATCGTGCACAGGCCATTGGCTCCTGTTCCGACAGGCATTTACGTAAAAATTCGGAAAACAGATGATGATACCGGTACCAGATGCGCTCATCGTCGAGTGCGAACAGAAACAGACCGGCGCGATCTATCCGATCGAGCATCTCGCGTGCATTACCTGAAGCTGTGACGGCATTGCAAAGCCCCGGATGCAGGCGCTCGAGTACCGAGGTCTTTAACAGAAAATTGCGCACTTCATGCGGCTGCCGTAGCAGGACATCCTCAGCCAAAAAATCAGCGATATCGCGATGTTTGCCCGAAAATGATTGCATGAAGACGTCGACATCCTGCCGGTTTTGCAGGGATATCTCCGCCAGTTGCAGACCGGCGACCCAGCCCTCGGTCCTTTGCCCGAGTTCGGCGGCATGGGAGGGGGTGATTAAACTGTTGCCGGTCAGCCTGAAAAAGCTGCTGGTCTCGTCCTCCATAAAGCGCAAATCCGAGGCATCGATTTCCAACAGTTGACGGCGCGCCCGCAGCCTTGCCAACGGCAGTGGTGGGGTGGTGCGGCCGGCAAGCAACAGGTGTAGATTGAGCGGTGCGCTTTCAGCGACGTAGGCGATGGCCTTGATAATCTCACTGTTGCTGAGGTAGTGATAATCATCCAGCACCAGAAAGGCAGGGGTCTTCAGCAGGGCGAATTCATTGATGATGGCGACCGCGATAGTCTCAGCATGCACCTGTACCCCGGTGTCGAGTTGCCCCAGGATGGTGTTTCCGAAATCTTCGCACACGGGCCGTACCGCCGCCACAAGATGGGCGTAGAACCGGTGTGCATCGTTGTCTTCGGCATCCAGGCTTAACCAACCGATAAGATTGCCGCCTTCCAGGGTGGCATTGTGCCATTGCGCCAGGGCAGTCGTCTTGCCGTACCCGGCAGGAGCCCGCACGACTGTCAGAGTGTAATCGCGACACCCTGAAATGAGTTGCATCAGTCGCCGCCGGGCAAGCAGTCCGCTGTGGCGGATGGGTGGATGCAACTTTGTATAAATATATTGGGGCACCATTCGATACTCACCACAGAAACGGGTCCTGTCAAGGTTGATTTAGTGTCCCGGCAAGAACACATTACCGCAAAGTAAAAATTGTCGTAAAAGATGATAATGTCTCAGTTTGGAATTTAACCCTTGTCTCTAAATCTTTTCTTTTCTGGTATGCTCAACGTCACGCATTTATCCGTGGCGATTATATCGTGGCCAAAAGGCAAAAAAACGTCCGGTCGATGTTATCGGCAATGCCGTTAATATTGCGCAGATCACCACTGGGGAGATCTAAGGAGGAAATTATAGACGATGGCAAGGACAAGGCCGCGCAGTTTATGGGGAGAAAAGGCGGTGGTCATGGACTGGTTCATGGTTGTGCTGCCGGTGACAGTTCTATGGCATTGGTTATCAGAGTCAGCGATCAATAAGCATATCAAACATGCCGGCCTTTGGGAGATTTAGAGTGTGAGTAAAGTTGTAACTATTGAGAAACGCGATTTCATTGCCATCATAACCATCGATAATCCTCCCATTAATGCTGTTTCCCTGGCTGTACGCCAGGGATTAATAGAGGCATGTCAAAGGGCCGATGATGACAGAGACATTAAAGCCATTATCCTATATTGTGCCGGCGGGACATTTATTGCCGGTGCTGATATCAAGGAATTCGATAAACCCATGGAAGACCCTCACCTCATCGAAGTGATTAATACCCTGGAGCAAACCGGTAAACTGACCCTTGTTGCACTACACGGCGCCGCTCTGGGTGGTGGCGTTGAAACAGCGCTGGGCTGTGATTATCGTTGCGCCGGTCCTACAGCAAAACTTGGTCTGCCAGAAGTCACCCTGGGTCTTATTCCTGGCGCAAACGGCACCCAACGCCTGCCCCGGCTCATCGGGGTTGCAGCGGCATTGGAAATGATCACCAATGGTAAACTCGTCGACGCCCAACAGGCAAAAGAGATGGGCTTGGTTGATGAAATCATCGAAGGGGATCTGCTGCAAGGGGTGATTGCTTACGCCCGAAGACTGGTTAATGATTCCGCCCCGAAAAGAAGAGTTTCGGAAATGTCTATCGGGAATAACAGCTACCCGAAGGATATTTTCGAACAATACAGGACAAAACCGGGTAAACGTATGCGTAACCAAAATGCCCCACAGGCGGCTGTAGATGCCATCGAGGTGGCAGCAAAAGAATCCTTTAAGAACGGTGTAGAGTTTGAAAAAGAAGTATCGGATAAGTGTGTCGCATCAATTGAATCCGCTGCCATGCGGCACCTGTTCTTCGCCAGTCGTGAAGTTGCAAAGATCCCGAATATCCCCAAAAACATCGGTACACGGGAGATAAAGAAGATGGCCATGATCGGAGCCGGCACCATGGGAGGCGGCATCACCATGAACTTCGCCAATGTAGGGATACCGGTTACTTTACTCGATATCACACAGGAGGCACTGGATAAGGGACTCGCCGGCATACGCAAGAATTATGAGATATCACAAAAACACGGGCGATTAACGGGGGAGCAGGTAGCGCAACGGATGGAGCTGTTTGAAACCTCTCTCGACTATGACGCAATTAATGACGCCGATCTTGTCATAGAAGCCGTGTTTGAAGATATGGAGCTAAAGAAAAATATCTTTAAACGCCTGGACGAGGTGTGTAAACCCGGCGCGATTCTCGCTTCCAACACCTCAACACTGGATATAAACAGGATAGCAGAGTCCACGTCAAGACCGGAAGATATCATAGGTTTGCATTTCTTCAGTCCGGCAAACGTCATGCGGCTACTGGAAATTGTTCGCTGTGATAAAACATCTGATGAGGTAATAGCCACTGCCATGGTCTTGGCAAAAAACATCAGGAAGGTCGGTGTGCTTTCCGGGGTTTGCTTCGGTTTTATCGGTAATCGTATGATGGAAAGTTATGGGCGTGAGGCAAATATGCTCCTGCTCGAGGGTGCAACACCTCAGCAGGTAGATAAGGCCTTGTATGACTTCGGTATGGCCATGGGCCCTTTTGCCATGTATGACATGGCCGGAAATGATGTTGGTTACAAGATCCATATGGCGCAGCCGGAACTGTTTCCTGATGATGATCGCTATTACCGCATCTCACACATGGCGGCAGAAATGGGACGCCTGGGTCAAAAAACCGGCGCTGGTGTTTATCAATACAAAGCACAGTCAAGAGAACCTGTTGAAGACATTGACTTTCAAAAGCTCATTGAGTCCGAGTCAAAGCGTCTCGGGATCACACGATGTACCATTAGTGATGAACAGATCATACAACGCTGTATCTACCCGATGATCAATGAAGCCGCCCGGATCCTGCAAGAAGGCATCGCCATTCGGCCCGGAGACATCGATGTGGTCTGGACTAATGGTTACGGCTTTCCGGTTTACCGGGGAGGACCACTCTTTTATGCTGACACGGTAGGTGTCTCTAAAGTCTATGACACCATATGCCGGTTCGGGGATGAACTGGGGGATGATTATGGTTACTGGACACCGGCCCCTCTGCTGGAAGATCTGGCAAAATCAGACAAGGCTTTTGCCGATATTAAATCTATTGATTTACCCACAGATTTTGCCAATGATCCTTGAGAAAAAAATCTGAAACATAGCAAGGGCCGAGGAGAAAACCATGACGTTTGCCATTGATGTCCATATTCATGCCGATGCGGATCCGCGCACGGTCACCGGGCAATCGAAAATGTTCAGGGAAGCAGCGTGTCGCTATTTCGGGGTTGAAGACAAGGCGCAATCGATTGATGAGACGGCGGACATGTACCGCAGTCTCGATATGATGGCGGTATTGCTGGCCGTCGATTCCTCATCGGGACTGGGTACGCCTCCAGTGACCAACGATTTTGTTGCCGGGGCCATGCGCGACAATCCGGATGTCTTTATCGGTTTCGCCAGTGTCGATCCCTGGCAGGGAAAAACGGCCGTGGATGAGGTCAAACGTGCAGTAGAAGAGCTGGGCCTGAAGGGGTTTAAATTCCACCCGGCCACCCAGGCGTTTTATCCCAACGAACACCGTTTCTATCCCATCTATGAGGAAATCGCACGGTATGGCGTTCCGCTGTTGTTCCATAGTGGAACCACGGGGATCGGTGCGGGTTTGCCGGGGGGCGGTGGTATCAAACTGGGCACGTGCCGGCCCATCCCCTATGTTGACGATATTGCCGCGGACTTCCCGGAGACGAATTTCATCCTGGCGCACCCCTCCTGGCCGTGGCAGGACGAGGCCTTGGCCGTGGCGGTACACAAGATTAATGTCTATATCGATCTGTCAGGCTGGTCACCCAAGTATTTCTCTCCTTCCCTCATCCAGTACGCCAACTCCAGACTCCAGGACAAGGTCCTGTTCGGGACCGATTACCCGCTGATTACGCCGGAACGCTGGTTAAGCGACTTTGGCAAGGCGCCTTTCAAGGACTCCGTGCGTCCCAAGATCCTGTTCGAAAACGCCAACCGGCTGTTGCGCCTGGAGCTACAACGGTCCAAAGCGGCGGGTTAACCCCTGAGTTACCCACTACGCATGCAACCGGAAGATAGGTGAAGGATCGCTGTCTGTTTTTGATAATACCTTACGAGGGATTATTTGCATATTCATGCACGATACGGATTGATGCGCTCTGGATCGGGCAGGGATGTAAACAACCACTGATAACGGGCATGCGGCAAAGATACAGAGGTCAACGATGTATAGTGTAGATATCGATATAGGCGGCACCCTGACCGACGGCATCATCAGTGGCGATGATCATCTACTGCTGGTCAAGGTAGATACTACGCCCCATGATTTCACTGTCTGCTTTTTTGAGTGCCTCTCGGAAGGCGCCAATCAACTGGGCTTTGCACGATTCCGGGACTTTCTGGACCAGGTCGATCTGATTCGCTGGTCGACAACCATCACCTCCAACGTGCTCGCTGAGCGGCGTGGGCCCAAGCTCGGTTTGATCGTTACCCGGGGCCAGGAAAAGAAGTTGTACGGGATGACCGATAGCCCCGCCATCGGCCACATTATCCAGGCGCAGAATATCATCGGTATTGAACAGCCGGTGGATCGCGAAGGGGTGCTGGCGGCGGTACGGCAGTTGCTGGAAAACGGGGTACGGCGCATCTGTGTCAGCCTCAAGAGTGCACTCCAGGACCCGGCGGGCGAAAACCGGATCAGCGACTTTATCCAGGAGCAGTATCCGGACCATTTTCTCGGATCCGTACCGGTATTGATGGGTAACGAAATGCTAAAGAGCCGGGATGACATGAGCCGTACCCACTGCACCCTGATTAACGCCTATACCCATCCCTCCCTGGCGACAACGCTGTTCCGCGCGGAAGACAGGCTGCGCTTCGACGAGGAGTATAGCGCTCCTTTCCTGATCAACCATATCAACGGCGGGGTGGCCACTATTGCGAAAACCAGGGCCATCGATACCCTGGAGTCGGGACCCATTCTCGGCATCTATGGC
>JBHHYN010000106.1:0-10162 GCA_046757565.1 Gammaproteobacteria bacterium
AGGTTCAAGGTTCAAGGTTCAAGGTTCAGGGTTACCCCTTAACATCTCAATAACCGGTTTGGTATCCGGCCGGATCCCGCGCCAGATGGAGAAGGACTCCGCTGCCTGTTCAACCAGCATACCCAGACCATCCAGACTGATCGAGGCGCCATGCTCCCTGGCCCAACGGACAAATACGGTATCCGAATCAGCATAGACCATGTCATAGCAACAGGCGCCCCGCTCCAGAATATCGTCCGGCAGCGGCAAAATTTTGCCGCTAAGGCTGGCGGATGTCCCGTTTATGACAATATCAAAACGCTTGCCAGGTAATTGCCCGAAGCCGGCTGTCTTCAAATTGGGAAATTCAGGGAACTTTTCAACAAGCGCCAGCGCACGCGTTTCGGTACGATTGACCATCAGGATCAGTTCTGGAGCTTCTTCCAGCAGGGCCCCCAAAACTCCCCGGGCGGCGCCACCCGCCCCCAGTAGCAGTATGCGTTTATACCTGAGCGATACGTCATTCCGCATCAGATCCCGGATCAGACCGGCGCCATCAGTGGTATCGCCGTGACGTACGCCATCCTCTGTAAACCAGATAGTGTTCACGGCCTCCGCCTTAGCGGCGCGTTCTGTACAGATATCGACTGCGTTCCAGGCTTCTCCCTTGAATGGCACGGTAATATTCAGGCCCTTGCCGCCGGCATGCTGGAATTTTTCAAGGGCCTGGGGAAAACAGCCTGTCTCGACCTGGATTGCCTGGTAGCTCAGACTCTGACCGGTCTGCCTGGCAAAGGCCTGGTGGATCTGGGGTGATTTGCTGTGGGCAACAGGGTCACCCATTACACAGTAATTGTCGATGCCGGGCTCAGGATTAAAAGGTGGAGTCACCAAAACTTACAGAAGTAAGTCGTTTGTCCAGGAACCTGCCCCCAGGTTATTAACTGCCACCGCGTTCGACCAAGCCACCCTTTAAACAATAGGCTTGCAAGCCGCGCTCGCTGAGCAGGAAAGCTGCTGCGGAACTGCGGCGGCCCGTATCGCAATAGAGAATATATTTCTTTGCCGGATCCAGGGAATCCGCCTTCAAGCGCAGCATAAACAGTGGGATATTAAGACTACCCTCAATGCCGCTGTTTTTATGCTCACTCTCGAGGCGTACATCAACCCATATGGCGCCATCACTCACCATCCGTTCAGCCTCATCATTCGGCACCCACTTGAGGTTCGGTTCACGCAGGAGTTCATTGAAATCCACCTTGGAAAGCCGCATCAGAACTCCGTCCGTGGTCATGATGATATTGGCATTACGCTTCGCCTCGGTAAGAAGCGCCTCTTCACCGAAGGCATCGCCATCGCCCAGGGTCGCCAAGGTCAGTTCCGAACCCGTCTTGGATTTCCGTGTGACCTTGCATTTGCCGGCTTTGATAATATAGTAGTAATCGCCATCACCCCCCTGTTCGATAATCACCTCACCCGCCTTGACCGGCACTTCCTGCATGCGCATGAACATGGCTTGAATATTCGCAGGCGGGACCTGCAGAAATGCCTTGGATTGCAGGATACGGGTCATCCAGTCACCGTCATCGGCCTCTTCGGCCTCATCTTCAGTCACGGTAATCTCGTCTACCTCGATACCTGACAGCTGGTCCCAGGTCAACAGGATATCCAGCAGATCGCTGTCTATCCGGGTAATCTTTGAGGGCACTCTGGCAGTCCCGGTCTGTTTACGTGGCTGCTGGTTAGCAATAGGGTGTTTGGAAACATCTGTCCCGGACTTGACGACAGATTTCCCCCCCCCTTCGCTACTGAGTTCGATTTCACCCTCCAACAGATAGATGGTCTTGCGATCCACTTCCCCCTGTTTAAAGATGGCTTTACCTGCAGCAACCTCTTCAATTACGGCTTTTCCTGCCAGTTCCTGAAAGTTCTCAGCATTCAGGGCGCTGGGCGGCACAAAACTTTTTAATACACTTCTATCAACCAGATTAGCTTGGGCCATGGTTTTCCTCTAGAGACGGATTACAGCTTTATTGATTCTAGCAGCCTGTCGGACTTTCCGTGAGACCGAAATAATCATTTTATTCTGAGTTTCAATTGATTGAAACATGTTTTCTTCTTTGCGGTAAAATCGATGCCTGCATGCGATGACAATCAAAAAACGGGCACCTGTACGCCCGTTTCAATCCGGAATACACCCGGGCTCTAGAAATTATACCCACGCTCGTCATGGAGCACCAGATCAAGCCCTTCTGTCTCCTCTTCACTATTGACACGGAGTCCGATCACGCCATCGAGCACCTTTAAGATAATAAAAGTGAACACTCCGCACCAGGCCATGGTGGCCAGAACAGCAACGAGCTGTGTCAGGAACTGATCACTCATTGATACCTCCAGACCGCGTCCACCCATGGATTTTGCCGCAAATACTGCTGTCAGCAATGTCCCCAACGCCCCGCCAACACCATGCACGGGGAAGACATCGAGTGAATCGTCAATTTGCAGTCCGCGCTTGATAATCTGGGTGGCAAAATAGCATATACTACCGGCGGATATACCGATGATCAGGCCGCCTACCGGGCCGACATAACCGGAAGCCGGTGTGATGGTCCCCAATCCAGCGACCATACCTGTCACAATACCGAGCACGCTGGGCTTGCCGTGTTTTATCCACTCACATGCCATCCAGGTTAGTGAGCCGGCGGCAGCAGATATATGGGTCACTGTCATGGCCATTCCGGCACTGTAACCGGATGACAGGGCGCTGCCTGCATTAAAGCCGAACCAACCGACCCATAGCATGGAGGCACCCGCTACCGTCAAGGTCATGTTATGCGGCGCCATGGCAGTAGCCGGGAAGCCCCTGCGATTACCCAGCACGATTGCCGCAACAATGGCCGCTACACCGGCATTGATATGGACGACCGTACCGCCGGCAAAATCCATCACACCCAAACCAGCCAGCCAGCCGCCACCCCATACCCAATGACAGATCGGCGCATACACCAGGGCGAACCAAAGAAAGGAAAACCATAACACGGCCGAGAATTTCATCCTTTCCGCAATCCCGCCCACGATCAGGGCAGGGGTAATAATGGCGAAGGTCATCTGAAACATAAAAAACACGGTTTCGGGGATGGTTGTGGCATCGCGTACCGTCTCCAGATCAATTCCGTTCATGAAAAACTTGCTTAGACCGACTATTTTATTGACGCTACCCCCTTCTCCAAAAGCCAGGCCGTAACCAAAGATCATCCAGGCAATCGACATCAGACAAGCGATGGCAAAACATTGCATCAGTATTGACAGTGCATTCTTTGTGCGCACGAGACCGGTATAAAACATGGCCAGGCCGGGCAAGGTCATGAACAGAACCAGTGCCGTGGCGGTCAGCAGCCAGGCCGTGTTTGCTTCATTTAATTGAACAACTGCCTCGGCATGCACCCATGCAGGAGTCGCACTGGTCAGGATTATTAAGAGCAACAAGGTGAGCTTCTGTCTGATTACATGCATCGATCCCCTCCCGACCGCTTGCTTACAAGGCATCGGCGCCGGATTCGCCGGTCCGGATCCGGATCACCTGTTCCAGGCTGGATACAAATATCTTGCCATCACCGATCTTGCCGGTGTTTGTGACTTTCGTGATCGCTTCTATGGCTGTTTCCACCATGCCGTCTTCTATGGCGATCTCAACCTTGATTTTTGGTAAAAAATCAACCACATATTCTGCACCACGGTAAAGCTCTGTATGCCCCTTCTGGCGTCCGAACCCCTTTACTTCTGTAGCGGTTAATCCCCGTACACCGATCTCCGACAGGGCGTCACGGACATCATCAAGCTTGAATGGTTTGATGATTGCTGTGAGTAATTTCATGAAGTTATGCCTCCCGCTCCGATACGCAGATAATACCCTCTGCTTTTATGCACAATTTTTGTACATAGGGTAACAAGTTATGGCAGAGAGTGCATCCGGATCATAAAAAAACGGGCGCCTGGGCGCCCGTAGGAGTTTCTCGGCAGGGAAAGTAGATGTGTGCGTTAGAGGTTATAACCCCGTTCGTCATGCAGGACGATATCCAGGCCTTCCGTCTCCTCCTCTTCGGTGACCCGCAGTCCAATGACCGCGTCGACAACCTTGAGAATAATAAAGGTCAAAATGCCATCGTAGATAATCGTCGCCAGGACACCAAGTACCTGTTTGCCAAACTGTGCCCCCATACTGACACCATCGGCCAGACCGGCGCCACCCAGGGCCGAGTCGACAAAGATCCCCGTCAGCAGGGCGCCGATAATACCGCCAATGGCATGTACGCCGAACGCATCCAGGGAATCGTCATAGCCCATGGTGCGTTTCAGCTTGACGGCGGCAACATAGCAGCCAATGCCGGCGGCAACGCCGATCACAATCGCTCCCATGGGTCCGACGAATCCCGAAGCGGGTGTAATCGCCACCAGCCCGGCTACGGCGCCGGAGGCGATACCCAGGGCACTGGGCTTGCCGTGGTTGATCCACTCACTAAACATCCAGGTCAACGCCGCAGTGGCGGTGGCGATCTGGGTCACCGCCATGGCCATGCCGGCGGTGCCGTCGGCAGCCAGTTCGCTGCCGGCGTTAAACCCGAACCAGCCGACCCACAGCATGGCTGCGCCAACCAGGGTCAGGACCAGGCTGTGAGGAGACATCAAGGTAGTTGGATAACCCTTGCGCCTGCCCAGTACCAGACAGGCGACCAGGCCTGCGATTCCGGCATTGATATGTACGACGGTACCGCCCGCAAAATCCAGCACACCCTTGTCACCGAGCCAGCCTCCGCCCCACACCCAGTGGGCGATGGGCGCATACACAAGCGTCACCCACAGACCGATAAACCAGAGCATGGCGGAGAACTTCATGCGTTCGGCAAAGGCACCGACGATGAGAGCCGGAGTGATAATGGCGAAGGTGAGCTGAAACATGGAAAACACGGTCTCGGGGATGGTTCCGCTCAGCGAATCCACGCCGACCCCCTTCATAAAGGCCTTGCTCAGATCACCGATGTACTTGCCATCACCGTTAAAGGCCAGGCTGTAGTCAAACAAGACCCAAAGTACCGTGACCAGACAGGTAATCGCAAAACACTGCATCATCACGGAAAGGGCATTCTTGCTGCGCACCATACCGGCATAGAACAGTGACAGTCCGGGAATGGTCATAAACAGGACCAGGGCCATGGAGGTCAGCATCCAGGCGGTGTCGCCCGAATCCAGTTCATCCGCCATGACCAGTGAAGGCATTAACAATGCAATGACTGCCAGCAGAGCGCCGGCCGTACCTTTATTTTTGCCCAATGTGCTCAAAAAGCTCGTCATTTTTCGCTCCTCAATGCTGAAAATTTTTAAAGTGCATCATTGCCCGTTTCGCCGGTGCGAATACGGACAACCTGATCAAGTTCAAACACAAATATCTTGCCGTCACCGATCTTGCCGGTATTGGCCGCCTTGGTGATGGCGGCAATAACATCTGCCTCCTTGCCGGCGTCAACAGCGACTTCGATCTTTATCTTGGGCAGGAAATCGACAACGTATTCCGCACCGCGATACAACTCTGTGTGTCCCTTCTGGCGGCCGAAACCCTTTATCTCGGTTACTGTCATCCCCTGCACACCTATTTCAGACAGCGCTTCCCGAGCGTCATCCAGTTTGAACGGTTTGATGATCGCAGTTACCAACTTCATGGAAAATACCTCCTATCAGGTGCCCTACTACAGAACACATCTTTGTTAGTGACCAGTTCAGAAACTGGCGGAAACAGTAAACATGGCGGTAGCATCACAGATATTGCCGCCACCAAAACACTCCCCCTTGCTTATGTCCGTATCGACATAAGAGATATCAAAGGTGAAATTACCGATCTCCTTGGAAAGACCGATGTGCCAGTCATAATAATCCGGGGTGCCGAATTGGGCGTTATTGTCGATGGACTGATGACCCACATGACCGGCCAGAGAAATTCCATAAGGCAATGGCACGCCGATATCACCATAAACATACAGGCCGTCATCGGATTCGAAAAAGTAGTCCGGACTGTAATTGAGTCCGCCGCTAAGATTAAAGACCTTAAAATCACGACTCAACGAACCATAGATTTCGACATAGTCGTATTCGGCAGCGCCCGGTCCCGTATCAGATCCGGGATAGGCGTAGTAAATACCACCCACATCCCAGCCGATGCCGTTGAATTCCCCTGTAAAGCCGCCGTAGAAGTCCGTCTCGAGATCCGCGTCGTCCGGATCCGGCACGGCGAAATCCAGGCTGGAGGCCCAGACTCCCGCATAAAACCCGAGCGGTGTATAGGAATAGTCAAATCCACCCGATACGGCCGGGTCCTCATTGGTCTGACTGATACCTCTGAAACGGTAATCGGTGGTTATCGCCACATTTGCACTGAATTCGTGCCCCTTCAGGTCTGCCGCATAACTTGCCGTGCAGGCCAATACCCCTACGCAAGCCGCGGCAGACAATAAAAACTTATTCATGATGAGTGACTCCTTAAGATACAGTGATAAATCAATTTTTTTAAAATCGGTTTAACTAAGGCAGCATCCATGCCAATAGTTAAAATAGTATTATCTAACAATTTGTTATTGAGCATTCCTACGGCTAACCATTAACAGATTAAACCCTGGACTCATGAAAATTGCACTGATAGCGTGCATGGATATGGATGCTGCACCGATGTAGTGCCTGGCTGGGGAAACGCTATTTACTTTTTACGCAACTTGCCTGCATACTTGGTTATTTATTACGCTACAGGAAATCGATCCCGGTAAGATAACAGATGTTGAATCAGGAAAAAGTAGACGATTTCTTTCATGAGTTTATTAAACTACTGCCCAACGATCTGCGCCTGTATAAACAGGATATAGAAAAAAATATCAGGGCGGCGCTGAATGCCACTTTTGCACGCATGGACCTGGTGACCCGGGAAGAGTTCGATATACAGACCAGCTTGCTCAGCAAGACACGTATACTGGTTGACGAGCTGGAACAAAAAATTAAAGCGCTGGAAGATAAAACCGGCCCGCAGCGGGATTAAGCATAAGCACAGCTTGTTTCACTCCGTGCATGTTTTATTCCAGTGGTCCTTTGCTCAAAACAAACACGTCAATGTTACTATCATGTTCTCCGTGAGGGAGTGTTATGCTGAATGGATGCCGGATCGCGGCATAAAGGATTATGCACATGGATGTCTCGATCGTCTATAGCCGCGCCCTGTCAGGCATTAATTCGCCGCTGGTATCCGTAGAAGTCCACCTGTCCCGGGGCTTGCCCAGTCTCTCTATCGTAGGCTTGCCGGAAACCGCCGTCAGGGAAAGCAAGGACCGTGTCCGTAGCGCTATTCTTAACAACCACTTCGAATTTCCGTTGCGTCGCGTCACGATTAACCTGGCGCCGGCGGATCTCCCCAAGGAAGGTGGCCGTTTCGATCTCGCCATCGCGCTGGGGATACTGGCAGCATCGAGCCAGATACCCATACACCGCCTGAACGATTACGAAGTCACCGGGGAACTGGCGCTCACAGGAGCACTGAGGTCGGTGCGCGGTATTCTACCCATTGCGAAGGCCGCTAAAGAAGCGGGACGGGGCCTTATCCTTCCTCATCAGAACGCGGATGAAGCGGCCCTGATAACCGGACTGCAGGTCGTGCCGGCACAGAACCTGATGCAGGTGTGTGCACACCTGAACGGCAACAGGACGCTGGCAACGCATAACCGGCAACCCGATCCTGCACGACAAACAGATCAAGGCCCTGACTTGTCCGATATCCGTGCCCAACACCGGGCCAAACGCGCACTGGAAATCAGCGCCGCCGGGGGACACAATCTGGTGATGATCGGTCCTCCCGGGTCCGGCAAGACCATGCTGGCCGAGCGCTTGCCGGGGATCCTGCCGCCCATGACGGAAGAGCAGGCAATGGAAACGGCAACCGTGTTATCGATCAGCAACCACGGTTTCAGGACGCAAATGTGGAAGCAGAGACCCATCCGTTCGCCCCATCATACCGCATCAGGCATCGCCCTGGTGGGTGGCGGCAGTCATCCACGCCCTGGTGAAATTTCACTGGCGCACAATGGCGTATTATTTCTTGATGAATTACCTGAATTCGATCGAAAAGTCCTGGAAGTATTGAGAGAGCCCCTCGAATCAGGCCGGATTGTCATCTCCCGTGCCGCGCAACAGGTATTGTTCCCCGCCGACTTTCAATTGATTGCCGCAATGAATCCGTGCCCCTGTGGTTATTTAGGCGATGCCAACGGCCGCTGTCATTGTAGCGGTGATCAGATAAGACGTTATCGCGCCAGGCTCTCCGGGCCGCTGCTGGATCGGATAGACATGCATATTGAAGTCCCGAATATGCCAATCGAGATCCTGCATAGTCACGAAAACAGCCAGAGTGAAACCAGTGCACAGGTCCGGCAACGTGTTATTCTCGCCTATCGGCGGCAATTACAACGGGCAGGAAAAGCGAACAGTAAACTGACCAACAAGGAGATTGAACGCTACTGCAGACTGGACAAAAAACAGACCGGTTTACTGGAGCAGGCCATCAACCGGCTTGGCCTGTCTGCACGCGCCATGCACAGGATATTGAGGGTAGCCAGAACAATTGCCGATCTGGCCGAAAGTGACGCTTTGCTCACCGAGCAGTTAACTGAGGCGATCACCTATCGCAGGCTTGAACGCAAGGAATTTTCTTCCGGTTGAGACAGGCACAAACTGTATTTTTCGCATGAAAAAGTAAACCCCTTGACAGCGAATGGTTTCACTTCGTTTTCCAGTGGACTCATGCACTATTCAGATTAAGTAAACCAACTTGCTTCCATGGTCATGATCGGGTCAAATGAATTAATGACCGGGAAACAGGACTATAGTATATATGTGACGATAGAAACGGCCTATATTGCCGAACAATCTGTCCCTGAACAGGCGCGTTATGTATTCACTTATACGATCGCTATCACCAATACCGGTTCTATCGCCGCCAGATTAATGCGCCGCCACTGGCTAATCACTGACGCCAACAACAAGGTACAGGAGGTACACGGCGACGGGGTAGTAGGAGAACAACCGTATCTCGAACCTGGAGAGTCATACTGCTACACGAGCGGGGCAATACTGGAAACCCCGCTTGGCTGCATGCAGGGTAAATATGATATGGTCGCTGATGACGGCACCGAATTCGATGCTCCAATCCCGGTCTTCACTCTTTCCGTACCCAACACGCTGCATTGATATCAGCCCGCCATGAGCACTTATGCCATTGGGGATGTACAGGGTTGTTACCAGGAATTGCTTGCCCTGCTCGATCAAATAAACTTCGATAAAAGAAATGATCGTCTCTGGTTCACCGGTGACCTCGTCAACAGGGGGCCGGAGTCCACCGAAATGCTACGCTATGCAAAACAACTCGATGCAGTAACGGTACTCGGCAACCACGATCTGCATTTACTCGCGGTCGCCGCCGGTAAAACCAAGCCGAAGAAGAGAGATACATTGGATGCCATTCTTGATGCGACAGATAAAGATGAGTTACTGGAATGGCTGCGTCATCGACCGCTTCTATACATCGATGATGAGCTTGGCTATACATTGATACACGCCGGCCTGCCCCCGCAATGGGATCTGGAGGCAGCCAGATCCCATGCAAAGGAAGTCGAGGATGTATTACAGGACGAACAGGCCCGGTTGTTCTTTGCCAACATGTATGGAGATGAACCCAGGCAATGGTCGGCTACATTACAAGAATGGGAACGGTTGCGTTTTATCACAAACTGTTTCACCCGCATGCGCTATTGCGATGCGAACGGCAGACTGGCGCTACAGGAAAAAGGCCCGCCCGGAACCCAATCTGCGCCTTACATCCCATGGTTCCGTGTCCCTGGCAGGAAGAGCCTGGATCAGAAGATTATCTTCGGTCATTGGGCGACATTGCGGCTCGGCAATGAGCGGAATTTTGAAAATGTAAATGTTTATCCGCTGGATGACGGTTGTGTCTGGGGGGGGGCGTTGATGGCCTTGCGGCTGGAAGATGGAAGCTATTTTAGCGTGCCGTCAAGGCAGAAAAAATTCAAGTTTAAAGATGTCTCCGGATGATTCATGCTATTTCCTGAAAATTTTGGCTCTTCAGCAGAATCTGTGGGTT
>JBHHYN010000107.1:0-10130 GCA_046757565.1 Gammaproteobacteria bacterium
TTTATTCAAAAGTCTTTCTTGTTAACCCACAGATTCTGCTGAAGAGCCAAAAATAAATATGCAAGCTTTTTTTGATTTATTTTTGTTGAACCGGGTAAATTTTCCGGGCAAAGGCGTGGAATTTAGCTGTTAGCACACGATAATGCCTCCTGTTGACAGTGTCTTGGCCATACGACACTCTCCTGGATAAATAAATAGAGTAGAATCCCGTCAACTTTCAGAAAATAATCCCTGGTGTGCATAATGAATAGCGATAATAAAGATATGTTGGCAAGTATCTTCAAAATGCAAATTGAGTTGAATAATTATGTATTTGAGAAGAACAAATTGAAAGATGATGAAGGTAACTGCTTGAAAATGAAGGTAATTTACGATGCCGTTACGAATGGGGAGTTGATGGTCAATAATTTGCCGAATAAGTGGTTATCCCATTACTCGAAAGCCATGGGGGAAGAACTTAAAGAATTAAACGAGGAATTATTATGGAAGTGGTGGAGCAGGGATAAGATTGATATCCAGAATATCCGGGTTGAACTGATTGATATTCTGCATTTCCTTGTTTCTGCAATGATTTCCTCAGGACTGACGCCCGAGAAGGTATTCGATGTATATCGCCAAAAACATGCTGTGAATATTAACAGGCAGGATAGTGGTTATAGCAAGGCCACCAAAACAGAGGATGATAATAGAAGCATAGGTTAGAACGGGTCTTCATACGCTCCACCCAGGACCGGTAGACTGGTGGCACATCAGGGCGTACTGGCGCGTTCCTGGTTTAACGCCGTTTCCGCTTGTGGTAGCGGCTTTTTTTGGGATCTTCAAAGCGTACGCGAAGGTGCTTGCCATTATAATCCTTTCCGTCAAGGCCGGCGACTGCAGCCCTGGCTTCGTGACCTTCCATTTCAACAAAACCGAAGCCCCGGCATTGACGGGTAAAGATATCCGCCGCCAGGTGGATGGAGCGGACGGTGCCAAATTCAGAAAACAGCTCTGTGACGGTCTGTTCTGATGCCTCGGCAGGTAAGTTTCCGACAAACATTTTTTTCAACTAAATATCCTCGTTGAAAGGCGCTGGCAGGCGCCTAGGTGGGTGTAAAAAAACGGTCAACCCTGTTGCACATTACAGGGTTGTTTCCCCAATCAGCTACGAGTCAGCTCGCAGCAGATACGTGTGTAGCCTGGGGGCCCTTTGCTCCACTCTGGATCTCAAACTGTACGGTCTGACCCTCTGACAGGGTCTTGAAACCACTCCCCTCAATTGCTGAAAAGTGGACAAAAACATCGGGGCTGCCATCAGAAGGGGTGATAAAGCCGTAGCCTTTCGATTCATTGAACCATTTAACGGTACCTGTGACCATGAAATTTTCCTCTACTTATATCAATAAAAATAATGTTTGTTGCCTTGCAGTTCAGTAAAAGCAAATTACAGGAGATACCGAAATGGAACTTCTGAAATGACTGACCTTTCGTGCAAAAACGGATGCTAGTGTAACCGACTAGGGCGGAAAATACGAGTGTGAGCGGCAAGTGATTAAACACCGGGGATAAATCCGTACTGCACAGGAACTATCCAGCCACTCCGTGTTATTAAAGTAAAACAGTAGGAAGTGTTCAGAAATGTTCGTTTTGTACCGTAATAATTCGTAATTAATAAATTAAAATCAATGAGTTATATAAAATTCTGTTGTTCGAATCAGATGTGGTCAATAATAATGCCTGTCGGGACTGGGTCCCGCCCCAGTAGTCATCTCTCCTATACGAAGAGTGAGTGAATAGAGAAGAAACCCGCTGTGTATATGTTACCGATGCTCTGGAAATTCTGTTCATTGAGGGGTAGATGGTCGATTTGCCGGGGCCGCATACGCTCTGGGGGCAAACACCGGCAATTCCTCTTCACGCCGCTCATTGCAAGCAAATAGAAACCATGTTTCTCATGCTGATTAGTCAACCCCTTGTAAGATTTCCCGGATGGAGGTCAGATGTCCCGTAACAAGACGTTTTCCATAGCCCCATCGAAAGATATTTCCAGACTCCTCACCCAGGCGAAGAGGGGTGTTCTCTCCGCACAATTGACACTCGCTAATCTGTATGAGAGTGACAGGGGACTTTTCGATATCGGCCTTGCGGCCCTATGGTATCTTGAGGCGGCCCAGCAGGGCTCCGCTGAGGCGCAGGCACGCATTGGCGAGATGTATCTGAATGGCACCGGTATTGCCAAAAACCATGGTGAGGCCATCAACTGGTTGCGTAAGGCGGCAGGTCAGAATAATGCCGATGCCTTGTCCAGCCTGGCCTGGTGCTATCGAAAGGGTATTAAGGTCAGGAAGAGCGATAAGCGTGCATTCAGCTTGTATCACAAGGCGGCCAAACTGGACCATGCTGGGGCAGGTTATAACCTGGGCTATATGTATGCCAATGGCTATGGTGTCAAACAGAATATAAGTAAGACATTAAAGTGGTATCAGCTGGCGGCGAAGCAGGGCAATATGAAGGCGCAATTAGGGCTCGGATTAATGTATGCGCGGGGAAAGGGTGTTGCCAGGAATGATATCGAAGCCGTGGAGTGGTACAGAAAAGCGGCCGAGCAGGGTTATGCCAAGGCCCAGTATAACCTTGCCTTTATGTATGCTGAAGGACGGGGAGTTCCACAGGATGATGTGCAGGCGGCAAAATGGCAACGGCAGGCCGCCCTGCAGGGATTTGCCCGGGCTCAGTATAACCTGGGTCTCTGTTATCTGCATGGCAGGGGCGTGGAACAAGACCCTTCCGAAGCACTGGAATGGTTGCTTAAAGTCGCCTCAAAGGCCTATCGTAAGGCGCAGTATCAACTTGGCAAGATCTATGCCGGGGGTATCGGTGTGCCGGCGGACAACCGGGAGGCAATCAGCTGGTTTCGCCTTGCTGCCAATCAAGGCTATGCCAAGGCCCAATACCGGCTTGGCAGATTGTTTGCAGAGGGTGTGGGTGTGGAGCAGGATGATGCAGTCGCCTGCAACTGGTATCTGAGAGCATCTCAAGCAGGGTATGTACCGGCCCAGTATCATCTCGGTATCATGTATACCAAAGGCCGGGGTGTGCCGAAGGATTATGTCAGGGCCTATAGCTGGTTATTTGTCGCGGCGGCGTCACGAGCCGCTCATACGAAACAGATGTTGAAAAAAATTGGCAGGAGATTAAATCGTGAGCAACTGGCCGAGGCAATCAAACTTGGTGAACGATTAAGCCTGGAATACGGGAAGTAGGGCCCTTGCGGGAACTGGATGATAGCCTATCGCCACTCTCCACAGTAGATTGGTCTTTCATTTACAAATCCTGTTAATATCCATTTAGGGAAGCTCTGGATTAGTACATCCCTATACTGCCGGAACCCCCGACTTAATCAGAATTTCATTAGGTACTGATTTGAATTTTGTAGTCACTGAGGAAACACTGGTGTGTGCTGCAGGGAGGAACTGTATGACGGTTAAGGATGTAATTCATCAGGGTTTTCCTGAGTGCGTGATGACAATAGAACTGAAATCCCGGTTGCGAGAGTTCGGCATTAATATGAAATCATTCTCTGCAAAATTTACTCCTTTCGCGGAACGCATGCTGGCTGAGAGCCTGCCGGAAATTGCCATAGAGACATTCAGGCATTACTACTTGCAGTTGCTCGAAGGGAATACGGGCACCATTGCCGAGCAGGATATTCGTCCTGTTTCAGAACTTGTTGACGCGGAATCCATTGTCCCCGAGGTAACCGGAATCGGGGAGAAGGCGGTTTCCCGGACGGTTTTAATCAAATTAAATGGCGGGTTGGGAACAAGCATGGGGCTTGACCGCGCCAAATCACTTCTCAGGATTAAAGGGAACCTCTCTTTCCTGGATATCATTGCCCGGCAAGCGATCAGGAAAAATATCCCATTGATATTGATGAACAGTTTTGCCACCCGCGAAGATTCATTGGCTGCGCTGAAGCCCTATCCTGAGCTTTGGAACAATGATTTGGATATTGATTTCGTTCAACACAAGATCCCCAAGATCAACAAATCCGATATGGGCCCGGTTGATTGGCCCCGGGCCCCACATCTGGAGTGGTGTCCTCCAGGACATGGGGATCTCTATATTGCCTTGTTTACCAGCGGTCAGATTGAACGCTTGCTTGACCGCGGGTATGAATATGCGTTCGTCTCAAATGCCGATAATCTCGGCGCTGTGTTGGATACAGCCATTTTGGGTTATTTTGCAGAACAACATATACCGTTGCTAATGGAAGTAACCGAGCGGACGCAAGCCGATAAAAAAGGTGGCCACCTGGCCCGTATGGCGAACGGGCAGCTGCTCCTCAGGGAATCAGCCCAATGCTTGCCGGAAGAGATGTCTGCTTTTCAGGATATCACCCGGCACAAATTTTTTAACACCAATAACCTCTGGCTGAACTTGCGCACGCTTGAAAGCGTTATGGCGGAGAAGAAGAACATTTTGGGTTTACCTCTCATCCGTAATGAGAAAACAGTCGACCCCGGTGATGCAGGCTCGCCACCCGTATATCAATTGGAAACTGCTATGGGATCTGCGATTTCGGTTTTCGATGGCGCCCAGGCAATACGGGTCCCGCGCACGCGATTCTTCCCCGTTAAGACAACCAGTGATTTAATGACAATCCGTTCTGATGCCTATTGCCTGACTGATGATTGCCGACTCATAATTAACCCGTAGTGAAAGCCTGAATGGTTGTCCATTAAAAGGAACCTCTGATAATCAGAGTTTCCCTTAATATAACACCGGGTATCCTGACTGTAAGCAGGTAGTAATTTATGGAGGAAGCAGGCGTCTGTCAGATGTTTTACTGTTTTCTTTTCTGAGGTTTCTTGGGCGCCAGTGTAAACCAGTCTTCCTTAGTGATTTCATGGTAATAATCTGCTTCTTCCAGAAGTAGTTTGGAAGTAGAGCTGAGAACAGAGGTGATTTCAACCCGGACGCCTTCTGTCTTCAAGTGACGGACCAATTCAATAAAGTCCGAATCTCCCGACATGATGATGATCGTGTCTACTTTGCTTGCCAACTGCATGGCATTGATTGTCAATGGGATATCGGCGCTTTTATGACAAGGACGGACCGAACCATGGTAGTTGGAATAGAGGCGTTCCTGCAGTTTGGATGAAATGTTTTTACCTTCTCGAAAGTAGATGAGACGGTTCAGTCCGCGGTTATACAGTAATTTGGGAATGAGGGTGTCGAAATTAAGCATAGTCTGTTTATCACCGGTCTCATCATGAATGCTTCGTTCGATATTATTGCCATCGATCAAGATCGCGACAGACTGGCTGATTGTAACTTCTTCGGGATGTTGATTATTCATTAAATATACTGCTTTCTTTGAGGTTCCGGTTAATATAACGTTTCAGGCGCAGAGGCACTATAGGGAATCAGTAAATGAAAAGCAAAGTGAGTTGTCTTCAGGAAGATTCAATGTTTTTTTCAGATGCTGCTCCGAAACAGTTTCCGGATTCAGTACATATAATCGGCCCCGCAGAATGGTACCTGTAGCGCTCTCCAGTAGTGGACCTGGCAGTATGTACGCTATTCGCTTGAAATAATGGTATTCACCATGTCGCATCATCGAGAAGATTTACTTGACACACCTGACGATCAGGAGTTAGCGGAGCGGAGTAACGGGGGAGTTCCGGTTGCTCCTGGCAAGCCACGCATACTGCTGCACTGTCCTGATATCACTCTGAAAGGAAAGAACCAGGGGAATTTCCAGAGGGCGTTGTCCAGAAACATCAGGCAGCGTCTGCGTCATGCCGGTTTCGACTGGCATGTTGGCGCCTCCCGTGGACGTGTATGCGTCACTGTTCCCGCGCAACATATCCGGGAGATTGGACATGCGGTTGGTATACTGCAGGAGATACCGGGTATTGCCTCGCTTGCGGCAACCCGCTGGCTTGCTCCGGCTGAGGCCTTGGCGGGACAGGGTGAATTGAATTGGGCGCTCATGAAGCAGGCGGTTGTGGAGTTGGCCAGGAAGTACTATACCGATAATGCCTCCTTTGCCATCCATATCAATCGGGCAGACAAGCAGTTTCCCACCACCTCACCGGAGATGGGACGTTGCCTGGGTGAGGCCATTCGGCAACAGACCAGTTGGGACAGGGTTGACCTGAAGCGGCCGGATCAAACTTTTTATATCGATATCTATCCCGATGGCCTGTATCTCTATGCAGAAAAAATAAAAGGTGTTGGAGGGCTGCCGGTCGGAACGGGAGGCCGGGTGTTGGGGTTGCTTTCCGGCGGCATCGATTCACCTGTTGCCGCCTTTAAGATGACAAAACGCGGTTGCCAGGTGGATCTGTTCCACCTGTCCGCCAGTCATGTGCAGGACATCGATCCCGAAACCTCTGTCATTGCCCGTCTGGCCTGTCGTCTGAGCAGATATGCCTTGCGTTGCCGTTTGTACATGGCCCCCTATACCTATTTCGATCTGGCCTTGAGCGGTCGCCAATCCGGTTATGAACTGGTATTGTTCCGCCGTTTTTTAATGCGTTCGGCCGAAGTGCTGGCAGGTCGGATCAGGGCCCGGGCATTAGTAAATGGCGACAGTCTCGGGCAGGTTGCCTCACAGACCTTGGAGAACCTGGTGAGTGCGTCCCTGTCCATTGACATGCCCGTCCTGCGTCCACTCATCGGGACCAACAAGGATGAAATTATTGCCGAGGCTCGCTGCATAGGTACTTACGATATTTCAATCGAGCCCTATAAAGACTGCTGTGCACTGATCGCCAGGAATCCTAAAACCCGATCCAGCCATGAGCAGATGAATGAACTGGAACATGCCCTGTTGCCGGACTATGCGGAGGTGATTAGGAAGACGCTCAACGACATGATCTGTCTTGAGTTTAAATGTGGCGAGTGGGTCCCTGACCTAAGTGATTAACCCACCCGTAGATTAACCTGTTGCCAGGATTTCCCGATTGCTGTGCAGATGATGGTGGACCAATGTCAGAGGAACTATGAGAGGGAGGTGATTTTTGCGATAACCGGCGATGGCCTCATCCAGCACGGTTCGGTCTCTGTTTTCCAGGACCGGTCTCAGGGAACCGGCAATCTTCTGTAGAATTCCGGTTTGAACTCGGTGCTTGACCGGATCATTCAGGTTTTTCATCAGGCGTTCCATATAGATGGCTGCTGACCGCTCGATATTGCCCTGACTACCGGTGATTAAACGCTCCAGCGTTGATATGAGAATCTGATCGCTGGCGATGTTCAGGAATCTTTGTTCCTTATGGAACAGGGTCAATTTTTTTTCCGTAATTCCTTCGGCAAGCAGACGCTGCCAACTGTGATAAACAAATATCCGTTTGAAAAAGCTGTCCCGTCTGGCGGTTTCCCTGAGACGACGCTCATCTTCCACAGGTAATAGTGGCCGGCATTTCATGAGGGTGTCGGCATAAATACCCGCACCGGTAGCGGCGGGATTGCCATCTTCATCATAGATATTGATGCCTTGCATGCCACAGCTTGGTGATCTCGATTTGAGGATATAACCACTGATGTCTGTCCAGGTGTTACCGATTTCCCGGGCATAATCATGTAACTCAGCCGTGACATCCCGGTTGCCTGCATCCGGCATGACAGCATGTGGCGCCTCGGCTGATCCTTCCAGACGAATGATCGGGCGGGGGATATCAAGTCCAATGGCGACTTCCGGGCAAAAAGGGATAAACTCGAAATAGCCGGATAGGACAGTAGTAATATAAGGATCACGCCTGTGGCCGCCATTATAGCGAACGGGATTTCCCATCAGGCAACTGCTGATCCCTATTTTGATGCGGGTCCTGGAAATATCGGATTTTTCCCGTGGCATAGATAATAGATAGCTGAAAGTATAAAGTTAAGGCCCTTTCGCATAATCTGTGGGTAGATACATAAAAGTAAGCATCCCGTCCTATCGTTTATATATCTACCCACAGATTCTTCTGAAGACCCATAACTATAATGAAACTCCGGCATAATGCGAGGCGGCCCCTGGCCCTTACGGACAAAAGACAGGCAGTCGGCGGCATAACCGGATGGCTTGAGGGCTGACTTCAGCGCTGTATGCCAATGTTTCTACTCCCCGGGCCATGACCCTGCGCAGTGTTTCGCCATAGAGCGGGTCGATCCGGTCAGCGGGGCGTACTTCCACCGCATCGCCCCGTTGCACGCAATAGAAAATCACGCCTCGATATCCATTTTGCACCATTTGATCCAGTTCTCTCAGATGTTTGCTGCCACGTTGACTGACCGCATCCGGAAATAATCCGATCCCTTTCTTTACCAGTGTGACACTTTTGATCTCTACATAACAGTCGCGTTCGGGACCCTCTTCCAGGAGCAGATCAATGCGACTGTTTTCCTTGCCATAACGGATTTCGCTTCGAATAGTGGTGTAATCTTCAAGTTCAGTCACTATCCCTCTTTCAATACCTTCTTTAACGATAGTGTTCGCCAGACCGGTATTTATTCCCACCAGCACATCCGGTTCAGCTTCCACCAGTTCCCATGACAAGGGGTATTTCCGATCAGGGTTGCCCGTGTCTCTCAACCATACCCGGGAGCCGGGAGTGGAACAGCCTGTCATGGATCCCGTATTAGGGCTGTGAGCGGTTACGATTTCACCGTTTTCCAGTTTTACGTCTGCCAGAAAACGTTTGTAGCGTTTAATGAGAGAACCCTTGATGAGAGGTTTATCGAAGTCCATAGGGCAATAGTATATTGCATTTTGCTTCCCCTTTAATTTTGTTGTATGAAATAATAAAATATCCAACTGAATGACTTTGTCGAACCATTTGAGCTAAACTTAGTGATACGTTTTCGCAACTGAGAAGGAGATAGGCCATGGCATATAAAATTAGAAAGGTTAAATATTGCTATATAACCGTGCCAAACCGTGTCGGGCAAGGTACAAATATATTAGGCGCAATTAGAGATGCCGGTGTTGACCTGGTCGCGTTTTCGGGCTTTCCTGTTAAAGGGAGAAGAGCGCAGGTGGATCTGGTTACAGATGATATGGCGGGTCTACGCCGGGTTGCAAAGAAAAACGCATGGCGTCTGAGTAAGGTAAAGGGCGGTTTTTTGGTACAGGGGACGGATGAAGTTGGCGCAGTCCATAAGGTGTTGACCAGGCTTGCAAAAGAAAAGATTAATGTGGTGGCCGTTGATGCCGTTGCTGCAGGGAAGCGTCGTTATGGCATGATCATGTGGGTCAGACCAAAGGATTACAACCGCACAGCCAGGATCATCAACGCAAAGTAATGGAATGGAATAAACGTTAGCAGGGCTGCATAATCCTGTCCGGCCAGGGAAAACAATTGTGTAATCCCATCGATGCAAGTTCTTTAATCTCTTTACTGCGGAACAGGACATTCGTTGATAAAGGATGTATGGAAAAGAATTAGTGATGGTCACTGAGAAACACAATCTTTGCCATGAAGCGGATTACTGCGAGCCATGATAGAAACCACTCTTTATTATTTCCATGATCCGATGTGCAGTTGGTGTTATGCATTTCAACCGGCCTGGGAAAAGATTAAAACTGGCTTGCCGGAAGAGGTCAAGGTTGAAAATATTGTTGGTGGGTTGGCCCCTGATGACGAGAATCCCATGCCTGAACGGATACGGAATTATATCCAGGGTTGCTGGCATCGCATTGAGGAGGTCGTGCCGGGCACGGTATTTAATTTTAACTACTGGTCTGAATGTGAACCGCGTCGTTCGACCTACCCGGCATGCCGGGCGGTTATCGCTGCAAAGATACAGGGAAGGGAGTATGAAGAGCCCATGATTCATGCCATTCAGGAAGCCTATTACCGGAATGCACAAAATCCATCAGATTATGAAACACATCTGCAATTGGCATGTGAACTGAAACTGGACGTCCCGAAGTTTGAAAAAGATCTGTTCAGCCGGGAAATTGATGAGGAGCTTGAGCGGCAAATAGATTTTTCAGGAAAATTGGGAATACCCGGCTTCCCATGTCTGGTCTTGAACAGGGAGGGAGAATATATACAGGTTCCTCACGATTATAATGATCCATGTCCCACTCTGGATGCCATAGATAGTGTCCGTCCATAAACGGACTTTTTTTCAACATTATCCCTGTAAAACAG